>NZ_JBEVAL010000066.1:0-14280 GCF_051297115.1 Meiothermus cerbereus | reverse complement strand
TGGCCTTCGAGGCCCTAAGGTGGAAGGCTTTCCCTGTACGGAATTGCTGAGATGCACCCTACGCATTTCAAGCCGGCTGGTCTGCGTAAGGCCAACAGGGTAAGCTAGGAGGCGTGCTGCTGGAGCGCCTGGAGGACACCCGTTCGCTTGCTCAAAGGCTTGTGCGGGCCCTGCCCGAAGGGGCGCTGGTGCTGCTTACGGGGCCGATGGGTGTGGGCAAGACCACCCTGGTGCAATTCATCGCCCAGGCCCTGGGGTTCCAGGGCGAGGTCACCAGCCCCACCTACACCCTGATTCACGAGTACCCCACCCCAGAGGGCCTGGTGGTTCATATAGACGCCTACCGCATGGCCGACCAGGAGGAGCTATACCACCTGGGCCTGGAGGACTACCTGCCCGAGGCCCGCCTGGTGCTCATCGAATGGGGCAAGCCCGAGGTGTTTGGGGATAGCCTCGAGGTTCGCTTGAGCTGGGAGGGCGACCGCCGCCGCGCGGAGCTGATCGCGCACGGCAACTTTAACCTGCAGGCCCACCCAGAGCTTTAGCGACCCCCATGAACCGACCCCTTATTCGCACACTGGCCCGGCGCTACCGCGGGCACCTGCTTGGTTTTGCCGCTGGGGTGCTGGTGGGGGTGATGTTTGCCGACTGGCTGCGGGGTATTGTGACGGTGCTGTTTGTGCTCTTGGTATTGCTGGCACTGTACTGGGTGTGGGTCTATTTCGATAAGCTCAAAAAGCAGTGAGCTGCCGTTATGGAACTGATGACGCCTGCCCCCATCCTGGACACCCCTCCCGCGCACCTGCCCACCGGCAACCTCGAGGTGCACGTGGAAGCCAGCCCCCATGCCCCCTCCCTCACGCGCCTGGGGGTGGCCTCGCTGGCCCTCAATGGGCTGCTGGACTGGGTGGGGGAGCCCTTGCTGGAGGTGTCCGGCCAGGGCTGGCAGGCTTCGCGCCTGTCGGACTGGATTCCCATCTGGGAGAACGCCCACCTTACGGTTACGCTCTTAGCCCCCTACGGTGAGCGGGGGCTGGCGCTCAGGCTGGAGCCCAAACAAAGTGGCCCCCTTCAGGTAGCGGGCAACCTGGAGTACCTGGGTCTTAGGCGTTTTAGGGAAGAGAAGCTCGAGGCCGCTTTCCGCACCGGGCACGATGCCTGGACCGGCAGCTATGTGTTGGAAGCCCGCACTGATCGCACTCTGTTGGCGCTGGGCTGGCAGGCCGACCCTCCCCCTACCCGAATAGACTGGGGCCCCCAGTTTGTGCTGGAGTGGGCGCATGGCCCGGTCACGCTCTACCTGGGCCTGGCCCCCGAGGCCGACGGGGCCCGCACCACCGCCCTGCACCTGCGACGCGTGGGCTGGGAGGGCCTGCTGCGCAAGACCCTGCACAAGCTGGCCCTTCTGACCACCAACTACACAGGCCCCCTCTACGAGGTCTACCGGCGGCACCTCCTGTTCAGCTACTTCTACGCCCAGGCCGACACCCTGGAAGGCGAGCCGGTGCTGCTGACCTCGAGGAGCCCCCACTACTACGTCTCGGGGGCCTACTGGGCCCGCGACGCGCTTTTGTGGTTTTTCCCGGCCCTGCTCAAGGCCGACCGCAAGCGGGCCAGGGAGGTGCTCAAAGCGGCTTTCCGCCGCCAGGCCCGCTGGCCGGGGGAGCACGCGCAGTACCTGGCTGGGCCGCCCCTGTACCCCGGTTTTGAGCTCGACCAGGCTGCGGCTTATCCGCTGGCGCTGGCCCGCTACCTCGAGGCCACCGGCCCCAACCCTGAACTGGTGAACGAGCTGCGCGAGCCGCTGGAGGGGGTGCTGGCCCGGGTGGCCGAGGAGCGCCACCCCTCGCTGCCCCTCTACCGCACCTTCCTCTCCCCCACCGACGACCCGGTAAAAGAGCCCTACCTGACCTACGACAACGCCCTGTGGGCGGTGGCCCTGGAGCGCCTCTCGCCCTTCTGGCAGGGCGGTGAGGCACTGAAGCTCGAGGCCCGCGCCATCCGCGAGACCCTCTACCGCCAGGCCGAGCGCAACGGGCGCTTTGTCTTTAGCTTCGAGCCGGGGGGCGCCCACACCTTTTCCGACGAGCCTGCGGGCAGCCTGCTTTTGCTCCCCCACCTGGGCTTTTGCAGCCGCCAGGACCCCATCTGGCAGGCCACCGCGCTCTGGATTCTGGGAAACGACAACCCCCACCACTACAAAGGGCGCTTTCCCGGCGAAGGCTCGGCCCACTTTCCCTTTCCCTCGGGCTTTGCTTTAGCCAACCGGATTCTTTCGGGGTTGATGCGGCCTGCGGGCGACGCACTGATGGTGCTCGAGCAGGCCCCCCTCGACCAGGGCTACGCCCCCGAGTCCTTCGACCCCGAGACCGGCCAGGCCCGCACCGGGGTGGGGTTTGCCGCCCTGGCTGGTTTTATCGCCCATGCGCTTTCGGCGGGCAGTCGCTTGAACCCCGCCTGAATCGTTCCGCCTGAGGGCAGGTGAGCGCAGGATGATCTCTCGGGTTCCTTACTGCCCGCGCTTCAGATGGGGGCCCCAGAATGAGAACAAGTCAAGAGGATTTTTATCCGCTTAGAGGTTCAGGCCGATATCGAAGGTGGCCGCATACCCCGCCCCGCTGGGGGTCAGGTTGAGCAGGAGCTGGCTGCCGCCGTTGCGGTAGATGCCGTCGTTGGCGTTGCGGGTGCGGGTGCCCGCTTTTGCATAGGGCGGGTTGGCCAGGATGCGGTCGCTCAGGGCATCGTCGAAGAAGAGCTGGGAGGTGAAGTCGCGGTTCTGGTAGCGGATTTTGAAGTGGATGTGCACGGTGCGGCCCGGATACCAGCCAGGGTAGATGGTGGTGAACTCGGCCACCCCCTGGGCATTGGTGATCTGGTGGCCGCGCAGCCACTTCTGCCCCCGGGTGTCGGCAAAGCGATCCTGCACCCCAGAGTAGATACCCTGGGCATCACACTGCCAGATGTCCACCATAGACCCCGGCAACAAAGTGCATCCGCTGCTCGAGACCCTAGAGACCACAAAGCGCAACACCAGGGGAACCCCCGGCTTCACCACACCCGTGACCGGGTCGGGGCGGATGTCGGAGCGGTTAAGCTGGGTGTCCACAAAAAAAGGCCCCTCGGTCTGGGCCGGGCGCACAATGCAGGAGGGCAGCGCGTTCTGTGCGCTGGCCTTTGATCCGAAAAGCCCACCCACCCCCGCCAAGCCCAGGGCAGCCAGCACCTTGCGGCGGTTCAAAATGGTTCCAATCGGTTTATCGTCGTTATCCATACCAGCCTCCCGCTTGACCTACATTCTGGGCGCAAAAAGTGGTAAATGGGTTAGGAAGAAAGGTTTTCCAGTCTGAAGGCTGGGGATAAAAGAGGGGCGTGTGGTTGAGGGGTCAACCACACGCCCCGGTCGGCCTCGAGGGGTCTAAGTTGCGCCAGGGCAGATTGGCAAAACCAGCGGAATGAGTCAATGCATACCTGGCGCAATTCCTAAAAGCGAACTTTCGGTACGGCATCTTGCATTTCGCTTATGGAGACACTTAGCGCCACCACCCCCTGGGTCCCCGTCCATCGCGACCGGCCATCCCCATGCGCAGTTGCACGGGCTGGCTCAGGAAGGCCTTGGCTACAGCCTGGCTGCTGGCCTTGAGCGCGTTGGCCTGCTCGGTGGTGAGGCGCTGGGCCTGCACGGCCTGGTCGATGGCCTGGTTGCGGGCCGTCACCAGGGCGGCCTCGAGGGCTGCCGGGGTCTTACCGAGTTCGGTAGCCAGTTGGGCCAGGGTTTTGTTGCCCCCGCTCAAAACCGCCAGCTCGGCAGGGGTTACGCCCAGGAACTGGGCCGCGCTGAAATAGAGGTTACCGATCAGGCCCATGGGGGCTTTCATCATGCGCTGCATGGCCCTGGGCTGCATCGGCATGGGCTGGGGTGCTGGAGTCTGCTGGGCAAAGGCGCCCGCCACAGCCAGGCTCGAGGCCACCAACAGGGTTTTCATGGTTTTGTTCATACCTTCCTCCTTCGGCTGGAAAGCCTTTTTTGCTTTCCCACAAAGAAGTTTGCGGCAGGGCGGTTACAGCGCAGTTACGACACGCTGAGAGGGTTTCTCATGGGGGTTTGCGCCGGGCTGTTTTGGCCCATGTGCGGGCCGCCACGATTGAGACGATGTCATGTAATCTTATTTTGCTACCATTTAAGCATGGTCAGAACCCAGATACAGCTCGAGCAAGACCAGCTGCGCCGTATTCGCGAGTTGGCCCATCAGGAGGGTATCTCAATCGCTGAAGTCATCCGCAGAGCCGTAGATCAGATGCTTCAGGATACCGAGCAAGCACGCAGGTGGAAAAAAGAGCGTGCGCTCAGCGCTGTGGGGCGCTTCGCATCAGGCCTGCAGGACGTGAGCCAGGCCCACGATCGCTATCTGGAGGATGCTTTTGACCCTCGTTGATACCTCGGCAATCTATGCGCTGCTGGATCGGGACGACAGCAACCACCTGGCCGCCAGGGCCACGTGGGAACGGCTGCTGGAAGAGGACACCCCCCTGGTAACCCACCTTTATGTGGGGGTAGAGGCCGTAGCCCTTGCTCAGCGCCGGTTGGGTTTGGAGGCAGTGCGAGCACTGGAGGAACTCCTGGAGGTCGTAACCCTAAAGCCGGTAAGCCTTGCCCTGCATCAAAGGGCCCTGGCCACCCTGCTGGGGGCCGGTCGTCGGGAGGTAAGCCTGGTGGACTGGGTTAGCTTTCTGTTGATGCGGGAACTCGGCATTCGGCATGCCTTTGCCTTCGACCGCCACTTTGCGGAACAGGGTTTTGTTGTCCTGCCATAAGCGTATTTTGGAGCGCTCTGCACAATCATTGAGCCGCTCACAACTCGATTGCTTTGTATTGCACAGCACAGTTGCCTCCCGGATGTGAGGCAAGGTCTGTGAAGGGTGCGATAGGCCTGTTTGCCAGACAGACCCGCGCCCTGGGCGGCTGGCCCCCCCATAACCCGCCCGTAACCCCTAGAATGCAAGCTGTAACCATGCGGCTCTTGCTGGTCGAAGACGAGCCCAACATTGCCCGCCCCCTCAAGCGGGCCCTGGAGGCCCAGGGGCATCAGGTGCGCCATGCTTCCGATCTGACCGAAGCCCGCGAGCTTTTGGCCGAGGCCGAGCCCGACTTGATGATTCTGGACGTGCGCCTGCCGGAGTCGGAGGATGGGGGTTTTATCCTGGCCCGCGAGGCCCGCGCAGTCGGCTACAAAGGCCCTATTCTGTTCATGACCGCCCGCGATGCCCTGGCCGACCGGGTGATGGGTCTGGATGAAGGCGGCGACGACTATGTGGTCAAGCCCTTCGATCTGCCGGAGTTGCTGGCCCGGGTGCGGGCTTTGCTGCGCCGGGTGAGCGAGGTCAAGCAGAGCCGGGTGCAGTTGGGCCCCCTCGAGCTCGACCTGACCGACCGCAGCGTGCGCTGGGGGGGGCGGGCAGTGGAGCTCTCCCCCCGCGAGTACGCCCTCTTGGAGCGGCTGGCTCTGTTTCCGGGGCGGATCTATAGCCCAGAAGAGCTGCTCGACCTCATCTGGGGCGAGGAGGCCTCGGATGTGGGGGTGGTCAAGGTGTGCATCCATCACCTGCGCAACAAGCTGGACAGCAGTGTGGTGCGCACCGTGCCGGGGGGCTACCGGCTGGGGGTGGAGGCATGAGCCTGCGCCTGCGGCTGGCCCTGTTCATTGCCCTGGCCATTGCCCTGGCCTTGTTGGTGCAGGGTTTTTTGGGGTATGCCAGCTTCGAGCGCTTGCAGATGGGCAACCTCGAGCGCGAGCTGGATGCCTATCTGGGCCGCATTGCCCTGCAGCTCGAGGGCCGCCGGGGCCCCCCCCACCTCTTCCGGCGCGAGCGGAACAACGATGAGACCCCGTCTTCGGGTTTGATGCCAATGGAGCGCCTGCGCCTCGACAACATGCTTTCCTTCACCCTCCCCAACCCCGCCCCGGCAGGCAGCATCGCCCATGCCCGGCTGGTGCGGGAAGGGGTGGTGCTGCGGGAGTGGGGCCGTTTTCCCAGCGAAATCACCCCCTCGAACCGCCTCGAGGCCCGGCTCGAGCAAAACTGGCTCTACAAAAGCGTGCGCCTGGGCCCAAACATCTACCTGCAGGGGGCCCTCGAGGCCAGCCAGGTGCGGGCCAGCCTGGCCGGCTACCGGCAGACCGTGCTCTTTACCGCCCTGGTGGTGGCGCTCTTGGGCGCTGGGGTGGCCTGGCTGGTGAGCGGGCCAGCCCTGCGGCCCTTGCGCCACCTGCAGGAAGCCACCCGCCGGGTGGCCGACTCGGGCGACCTGAGCCTGCGGGTGCCCACCGAAGGCAGCGGCGAGCTGTTGCACCTGAGTCAGACCTTCAATCAGATGCTCGAGCGCCTTAACGCCTTCCGCCAGCGCGAGACCGAGTTCACCCGCAACGCCGCCCACGAGCTGCGCACCCCCCTCACCGCCTTGCGCCTGCAACTCGACACACAGCAGCAAGGGCTGGCCTCGCCCGAGGAAACCCTGGCCGTGGTGCGCGAGGAGGTCGAGCGGATGAGCCGCCTGAGCGAGTCGCTGCTGACCCTGGCGCGGGAAGGGCGGGGGCAGAAGGTGGGGCTGGATCTGGCCCAGCTGGCCCGCGAGGCAGCCAGCCAGGCTGGTGTGCCCTACCGGGGGCCCGAAACCCTGGAGCTGTCCGGCGACCCCTTCCTGCTGGCCCAGGCCCTGGAAAACCTTTTGAACAACGCGCAAAAGTACGCCCCCAAAGCAGCCGTGCAGGTCGAGCTCGAGACCACACCCGACCAAGCCTTCGCCATTCTGCGGGTGCGCGACGAGGGCCCCGGAATGCCGCCGGAGGTGCTAAAGCGGGCCACCGAGCCCTTCTATCGCGCACCTGGGGTGCGGGTGCCCGGCCATGGGCTGGGCCTCTCGGTGGTGGCCCAGGTGGCCCAGGCCCACCAGGGCAGGCTGGTGCTTTTGCCCAACCAGCCCCAGGGGCTTCGGGCCGAGCTGTGGGTCAGTCGGGCCGAGGGGTAGTTGCAGCTCGAGGGCGGGCCCGTGCAGCCCCCGAGGATTGCAGCCATCTCGAGCCCGACGTTCACTACCGGTATCTGTAACCCCGGCCAAGCAAGCAGTTTGCTGGCGGGGTGTGAAGGCCCTGCATTGGGATATATGCCGCTTTGCGGAAGCCCACCCTTTGCAAAACTGACCCGCCGGTCAATAATGAACTCTCGTGACACCGCCCAGGGGAGAGCCCCGTCGTTCACAAATTTTAGCCATCTGGGAGGGTGTGCTGGCCATCGTGTTCATCAACTGGAGCACCGGCATGGTCATGACCGGCTATGCGCTATGGCTGGGTGCGCCCCCCGTGGCCCTGGCCATTTTGGGCGCACTGCCCCTGGTAGGGCAGTTGGCCGCTCCCCTGGCTCTTTTTTTTCGTGGCAGCCGCAAGGATTTGAGCGTCAACCTCTCGGCTTTCGGGCGTGGCCTGTTTGTGCTGGTGCTGTTCGTACCCTTGATGCCCGAACCCTGGCGGATTCCAGGTGTATTGCTCATTGCGGCACTTTCACAGCTCATCGTAGCCCCGGTCAACGTACTGTGGACAAGCTGGATGGCCGACCTGGTGCCTGAAGAACAGCGGGGCCGCTATTTTGGTCTGCGCAATGGGTTGCTGGGTCTGGTGGGCACCCTGGGCAACCTGGCCGCCGGCGGCCTGATCGATGTGCTGGGCAAGCCTTGGGGCTTTTTATTGGCCCTGGGCATTGCCGTAGTTGCAGGGGTTAGCGCCACCGTCATTTTGCGCCAGCAATATGAACCGCCCCGCCAAAGCACGCCCCCCCGCTTGCTTGAGTTTGTCGAGCCACTCTCCGACCGGCGCTTCCGGGGGTTTCTGGGCTTTGTGGCCTTATTTTTGGGAGCGGTAAGTGTGGGTGGGCCGTTTGTGTTTCCGTTGTTCCTCGATTACGTGAAGATGACCTTCACCCAGGTGGGCCTCTGGACGGTGATTGCCGCGAGCTGTGGGCTGGTGCTAAGCCCCTTGTGGGGCCGCCTGGCCGACCGAATTGGGCACTGGCAGGTTTTGCTCTTTAGTAGCAGCGTAGCGGCGCTGGTGCTGCCCCCATTGTGGTTGGCCGGCGGGCCGGGCCGCCTCGAGACCATCTGGATGGCCGCGGTCTTCGACGCTGTGGCCTGGGGCGGGATCGGCACTGCCCTGACCAACGTGGCCCTGCAAAGCGCCTCGCCGGAAAAGCGCAACCTCTACCTGGCCTGGTACTGGATGGCCTTTGCCGTAGGGGGAATTCTGGGCTCCCTGCTGGGCGGGGCCCTGGGCAGCCTGCATCAGCAGCTCAAGCTATTTCCCAGCCCCTACCACCTGCCCATCCTGGCCTCGATGCTTTTGCGGGTAGTGGCGGTGTACTACCTGTGGTGGCGGATTCGCCGCGATAAAAAGCGGGCTGCGCTGGCTGGGCCATAGACCTTTAAATCCTATGCTTGCTGCGCTTGCCTAAGCAGCGCACACCCCTGGCAGTGCTGGGCGAAGAAAGCATTTCCCTTCCAAGGGGCAGTATTTGCCCTTTGCTATGCGGATAGCTTCGGTCGGGTTGGTTCGCCACCGTCGCTTAAAAAGAACAAACAGCCGCCCCTGGAGGCGACTGTTCGCTCTTGGTATTACTCGAGGCCCGCCAGCTTGCGGTTTTTGGCGATGTAGTCGTGCCATTGCTCGGGCACGTCTTCTTCGGGGTAGATGGCCGAGACCGGGCAGGCCGGCACGCAAGCACCGCAGTCGATGCACTCGTCGGGGTGGATGTAGAACTGGTCTCCGCCGTCGTAGATGCACTCAACCGGACAGACTTCGACACAGGACTTGTCCTTGGTGCCGATGCAGGGTTCAACAATCACATGGGGCATGGTTTCCTCCGTTGGTTGGGCTTGGGTTAAACAGACAAAGCCGCCAAACTGGTTCTTATTCTAAAGAATTTTGCGAGAAGTCAAGGGGCACTGCAACGCTTTCTCATGGGAAAGCCCGCAGCCTCCTCAAAAGTACCTTGCAGCAAAGGTGGGCCAGGCCCACAAAATGCTATGCTAACCTGGAGCGGACTAAAGCCGCTCTGAGAAGCTTTTTTATGGATAGTGGCATAAGTCTGGATCCTGTCGAGTTTTTGAAAGGCGCCCTCGAGATTCCTTCGGTTTCGGGGCAGGAGCGCGCAGTTGCGGCATACCTGGTCGAGGGCATGAAAAAGCTGGGCTATGCCAAGGCCTGGGTAGACGAAGCCGACAACGCTCGAGGCCAGATCGGCACGGGGCCGGTGCAGGTGGTGCTGCTGGGGCATATCGACACCGTGCCGGGGGTGGTTCCGGTGCGGCTCGAGGGCGAAAAGCTGTTTGGCCGGGGCTCGGTAGACGCCAAGGGACCGTTTGTGACCTTTGTGCTGGCTGCAGCCGGGCTTGCGCCCGAGGTCTTGCAAAAGCTAACCATCCATGTGGTGGGTGCTACTGAAGAAGAGGTGCCCAGTTCTAAAGGGGCGCGCTATGTGGTGGATAAGCTCAAGCCCCATTATGTGGTGATTGGGGAGCCCTCGAGCTGGCAGGGCATCACCCTAGGCTACAAGGGCCGCCTGCTGGTGCGGGTTCGGCGCGAGAAGGACAGCTTCCACTCGGCCCACCACGAGCCCAACGCCGCCGAGGAACTCATCAGCTACTTTGTAAGCATCAAGGCCTGGGCCGAGGCCATTAACGGCGGCCAGGGGCCTTTTAACCAGGTGCAGTACAACCTGCGTGACTTTAAAATCGAGCATCCCGATACCCGCCAGCTGGCCGAGATGAAGTTCGACCTGCGCCTGCCCCCCCGTCTTTCGGTTGAAGAGGCCATCCGCCATCTTTCGGCCTACGCCCCGCCCATCCTCGACCTCGACTTTTCTGGGCGTGAGGTGCCTTATGTGGGCCCCAAGGACACCCCCCTCACCCGCGCCCTGCGCATCGGCATCCGGCAGGCCGGAGGCCAGCCGGTGTTCAAGTACAAAACCGGCACCTCCGACATGAATGTGGTGGCCCCCCACTGGAAAGTGCCTATGGTGGCCTACGGGCCGGGCGACTCCACCCTCGACCATACCCCCAACGAGCACCTGGAAATCCCGGAGTTTTTGAAGTCCATCGAGGCCTTACGGGCAGCCCTGACCCACCTGGCCAAGACGTCAGATGCCGTGACCAGCCCCCCACCCCACCTGTCGTAAGGCCTCGTACAACCCCACGCCCACCGCCACCGCCAGGTTGAGCGAGCGTCCGCCCCTACCGGGCATGGGGATGGTTACCCCAGGAAAACGTTCCAGCACCTCCGGCGGCAAGCCCCGGCTTTCCGGGCCAAAAAGCAGGTAATCACCCGCGCGGTACTGCACCTCGGTGTACAGCTGCGGCACCTTGCTGCTAAAGGCCCAGACCCGGCCACCTTGGGGCAGGGTTTCCAGAAAAGCCTGCCAGGAGTCGTGCAGGATGTAATCCACCTCGGACCAGTAGTCCAGTCCGGCCCGCTTGAGTTTGGGGCTGCCCCACTGAAAGCCCAGCGGACGAACCAGGTGCAGTTCGACCCCGGTAGCCGCGCAGGTGCGGGCAATATTACCGGCGTTCTGGGGTATTTCGGGTTGATACAGCACCACCTTAAACATAGCCCGAATATATCGCACCATCGCGGGTTGGGACTGCCCCGGCAGGCCGCACCCTGTTCCCCCCCTCCGACCGCCTCCTGGCGGATTTGCTCGAGCTATAGGGTCAGCTTCCCCACTCCAGAACGCTCTGGTTGCCGCGCAGAATATGCACCTGCACGCCCTCTGCCACCAGATAGGCCCGCTTCTGCAAAAGCCGCTGCACCCCATCGCTCAGGCCAAACACCCTGCGCCCCCTCTCCCCCGGCCACAGAAAATAACCCTCTGGTAAAGCCACCAGGTGCACCTGGGCCGAGCGGGCCCTGGCGTGTAGCGCACCCTCCAGCACCTTCCCGGAGGCCAGCATGGTCAGCAGAATCAGGTTGGTGCCGGGGTCGGGTGTGGGCACGGGCGTGGGGTCTGGCTGGGGCTGGGCGCGGCCCAGCTCGGCCAGCAGCCGCTGCTCGTGCACAGGGCCAAAACCCACCGGCAGGGTGCGGTCTCCCAGCGATAGCCCCACCGCCAGCCCATCTTCGCAGGCCGCCCGCAGCAGACTGGCCGCCAGGCTGGTGGCGTGCTCGAGGTAGACCGCACCCGTCCTGCCCACCCCCTGCAAGTCCAGGTGTAACCAGACCGTACTGCCCTTGACCCGCTCAAACTCCCGCATCATCGGCTGGGCCTGCCGGGCGGTAGCCTTCCAGTGCAGGTGACGAAGGGAGTCGCCAGGGACGTAGGCCCGCACGCCCACGAACCGGGTGGCGTCCTCCATCCCCCCCACCGCAGGGTGCCCATCGGCCAGCAAGGTGCGCCGGAGGTTGGGCAGCAAAACCGGGTGTATGGCCGGGTATACCACCACCGCGCCACGCTCCAGACGGACTTCTACCTCCCGCTCGAGCGCCCCCAGCACATCGCGCACAAACAGCCGCACCGCCGGCAGGGCATGCTCCCCCCGACGCCGGGCCAGCAGTGCGATGGCTTGTTCTAGACGCCATTCTCCCCACACCAGGGCCCGCCCGCCCCAGGCCAGCACCCCCAGCGGGGCCGAGCCTTCCCCTTCCACCCGGACGTACAGAGGAACCCAGCTCTGGAGCACAAGCTGGAGCTGGGCTTCGGCCCTCTGGCCCGAAAACAGGAAAGGCTTAGAGGCCACAACAGCACAGCGCGCCCGCGCCCAGCGCGGCCCCAGCACCAGCAAAGCCGCAAGGAACAGCGGCAGCAACCAAGGCCACATGGGTTCGCTCAAACCTCCACCGGAACCGGGATGTGCTGCTTGATTTCCTCCAAGATCTGCTCGGCTTTGGCCCCCTCGAGCCGGGCCTCGTAGTGCAGCAGCAGGCGGTGGGCCAGCACCGGCACAACCGCACTTTGAATATCGTCCGGCAAGACAAAATCGCGCCCAGCCAGGGCGGCTTTGGCCTGGGCAAAGCGCTGCAAAGCCAGGGCGGCTCTGGGGCTGGCCCCCAGCAAGACCTGGGGTGCTTGCCGTGTGGCCTGGACGATGGCCAGCAGGTAGTCCTCGAGGTCGGGCTCGAGGTGTACCCGGCGAACCTGCTGTTGCAGCGCCACAATCTCCTCTGCGCTGCTAAGGGGTTGCAGGGCCTCTTCCAGGCTGGCCTCCCTCAGGCGGCGCAAAATCTCCCGCTCGGCTTCGGGTTCGGGATATTGCAGGCGCAGCCGACACATAAAGCGGTCGAGCTGGGCCTCGGGCAGACGGTAGGTGCCCTCCTGTTCGATGGGGTTTTGCGTGGCAATCACCCAGAAGGGCCGGGGCAGGGGGTGGGTCTCGCCCTCCAGGGTGACCTGGCCTTCCTGCATGGCCTCAAGCAGGGCCGACTGGGTCTTGGGCGTGGCGCGGTTCAGCTCGTCGGCCAGCAGCACCCCGGTAAAGATAGGCCCCGGACGAAAACGAAACTCGCCGTTGTGGTAGATATAAACCCCGGTCAGGTCGCTGGGCAGCAGGTCGGGGGTCATCTGCACCCGGCGGTACGGCAGGCCCAGGCTGCGGGCCAGCACCCGTGCCAGGGTGGTTTTGCCCGTTCCCGGTACATCCTCCAGCAGCAGGTGTCCTCCGGCCAGGAGCGCGGCCAGGGCTTCTTGAATGACCTCTGCTTTGCCCACAATGGCCTGTTCGATCTGTTGATTAATACGCCGGTACCAGGTTGCAATCATGGGGGTGGAAACCTCCGGGGTATCTCCTCGGCCAGCTGTCGGGCTTCCAGGGCGTGTTGGGGCAGCCGCCTTCCCCCATAGCGCACCTGCTGGTAGAGCTCGAGCAGCCGCGACAACATGGCCTTTACCTGAGGCTGGCGGGCCGAAACCTCTTCCACGTAGCGGGCTGGGCTCACCGAAGGAGGCCTGGGCAGACCCAGTTGGCGCATGCGCTGCTCGAAAGTCCAGTAGGCCTGGCGGATGGGGTCGGTTGGGGCCAGGCGGGGTGTTCGGGGCTGACCTGGGAGGGGTGGGGTAGGAAGCTCGCCCGCCTCGGTTTGCCGCAAGCGCCACACCCCGTACAGCAGGCCCAGCAGCAAAAAGAAGCCCCCCAAGGCCATCAAGAAAGCCAGCAAATAGCCGGTCTCGGTAAAGCCAGGGGGCACCGCGCGCTCCTGCCATTCCAGCAGAGGGGCGGTCGGGCGCTCGAGCCCGCCCGGCGAGGCAAACCCACCCCCCTGGCTGCTGCCCCTAAGGCCCGCCAGCAGCAAAACCCAGGTAAGGGCCACCGCCAGCACCGGCAGCACAAAGGAGCCCCGAACCGCCCCACCCCTGGCCCGGTGGCCCCAAAAGGCCGCAACCAGCACCAGGGCCAGAATCAGCAACATGGCAAGCTGCAACCCCTCCAGGGCGCGGTTCAAGAGCGGCAGCCAGGGCTTTAGGGGCGAGCCCGCAGGTTGCACCCAGCGCACCGCCGGCCCGGAGGCCCCCGGGGCTTCTGGCAGGGCAGGGGCTACGGGCAACTCGAGGGGTCGGCTCTGCTCGATAAGGTCTGGAAAGCCCGGCCAGTTTAGCTGCACAAACCCAAGCCCGAGGAAAAAAAGAGCACCGCTTAGCCCCAAGGCCAAAAGCCCCGCAGGGCGCCAGCAAAACCTGCGTCCCAGGCTCTGGGCCAGCAAAAACTCCCGCACCAGACCCCAGGCCAGATGCAAACCCAAAAGCAAAGCCAGCACCAGCCCCGAGGGGTACAGCAGCAAGAGGCCCAACCCCGGCCCCACAGCCCAGCGCTCCTGCCGCTGAAACCTGCCCACCATCAGGCCAAAAACCCACAGCAGAAAGGTGGTTTGGAACCAGTAGGGCCAGGCCGCTTCCCAGGAAGCCAGGGGGGTGAGCAGGTGCACCAGGCCGGGAAAAGCAGCGAACCACAAAAAGCCATCGCGGTAGCGGCTGCACCACAAAAGCACAAACAGCCCCATGCCCAACAGCAGCCCCAGGCGCAGCTCTGGTTCAGCCACGCCCAGCAAAATGCCCCCCGCGGTAGCCGCCAGCACCCAGTGCGGTTGCGCCGCAATCGCTCTGGTCTGTTCAGAAACAAAAAAATGCATAAGAACTTAGCAAACCAAGACCTGTGTGACTACAAATCCCTTGGTGCTTCATTCTAGCCGACATTCCGCACCCCTCCACCCATGCCTTAGGATTTTGGGATGGAAACCACACCCAACCTACAGG
>NZ_JBEVAL010000065.1:0-14290 GCF_051297115.1 Meiothermus cerbereus | reverse complement strand
TAATGTCGCATAACTCACCCCCGTCCCTTATTTTCCACTGGGTGTCAAGTCCTTTTCCGAATTGGCGTACATTTCTTATCAGTTCATATAGGGTTGGCTGAGCTTGTTGAAGCCAACGCCCCAACGGTCAATACTGGCATCCATCACAGGGTGCTTCCTTCGACAGGCTCAGGGAACACCCGTTATGCCAGACATGGTTATTTCGTCACCCGATAATGCACATTGCCTTTGGTAACATGACGTCCTTCAAATACGCCCACTCTGGTTCTTGGCAAAAATAGATGGCTTTACCTGCTATCGCTCAGGCTCTCTACATCAAGGGAACAATTGAGATTTCACATAAGTTTCTCCAGAGTTGAAATGCAAGATGCTGTTCCGAAAGATCGCTTTAGGAATTGCGTCAGGTACGCATAGACTCATTCCGCGGGGTTTTGTCAATCTACCCTGGCGCAACTTAGACCATTCCGGTTCACAAAAGTGTGCTCCTCAGAACCGGGGAGGACGGGTTTTGCCGTCCAGGGTCAGGAGGGGGCCGTAGAGGTCGGGCCTGCGGTCGCGGAAGAAGCCAAAGCTGGCCCGGAAGGCGCGGGCTTCTTCCAGGTTCAGGTCGGCCAGCAGAACGGTCTCTTCGCTGCGACCGGCCTCGGCCAGCTTGTTGCCCATGTGGTCGGCAATAAAGGAAGAGCCGTAGAAGGTCTGCTCGAGGCCCTCCACCACCTCGGTGCCCACCCGGTTGGCCGCCGCCAGGTAGCAGAGGTTCGCCACCGCATGGCCGATCATGGCGCGCTGCCACATGTCTTTGGTGTCGAGGCCCCCTGCCTCGGCGGGCTCGGAGCCGATGGCCGTGGGGTAAAGCAGCAGCTCGGCCCCCAGCAGGGCCATGCTGCGGGCACACTCGGGGAACCACTGATCCCAGCAGATGCCCGCCCCGATGCAGCCAAAACGAGTCGAGAAGGCCTTGAAGCCGGTATCGCCGGGGTTGAAGTAGTACTTCTCTTCGTAGCCGGGGCCGTCGGGGATGTGCGACTTACGGTAGATGCCCAGGATTTCGCCCGAAGCGTCCACCAGGGCCAGGCTGTTGTAGTAAGCCTGCCCGGCTTTCTCGAAAAACGAGATGGGCAAAACCACGCTTAGCTCCTGGGCCAGCCGCTGGAAGTGGGGCAGAAAAGGGTGGTTTTCCACCGGGTTGGCCAGGGCAAAGAACTTCTCCCGCTCGGCCTGGCAAAAGTAGAGGTTCTCAAACAGCTCCGGCAGGAGCACGATGTTGGCCCCCTGGGCGGCGGCCTGGCGTACCATCTGGGTGGCCTTGGCCACGTTTTGGTCGCGGTTTGTGGTCATGGACATCTGAACCACGGCGAGTCGGGTCATGGCAGCTCCTCTATTGCGGGCGAAACTTTC
This sequence comes from Meiothermus cerbereus, assembly GCF_051297115.1. Lineage (GTDB taxonomy): Bacteria > Deinococcota > Deinococci > Deinococcales > Thermaceae > Meiothermus > Meiothermus cerbereus_A. The sequence continues at coordinate 12,892 of NZ_JBEVAL010000065.1, read as the reverse complement.
CATATTTTACCGGCGGGCTGTTGCTGGGTTACGCAGTGAAAGCTGCCCCCGCCGGTAATCAGGTAGCGGCTCTCTAAGCCGATGACCTCGCGTCCAGGGAACAAAGGGCGCAGAATGGCCAGGGCCTCTTCGTCGTGCGGGTCACCGTAGATGGGCACCAGCACCGCCCCGTTGGCGATGTAGAAGTTGGCGTAGGTGAGGGGCAGGCGGGTGTGGGGATCCAGCCAGCGCGGGTTTTTGGGCAGAGGTAGCTCCACGATGCGAAAACCCCCCAGACTGCGCAGAATTTCTAGGTTCTCTTGCAAAGGGTGGTGGTTGGGGTCGTCGGGGTCGGGCGAGACCGAGGTAACGATGGTGTGGGGCGAGGTAAAGCGGGTAAGGGTGTCGATGTGGCCGTCGGTGTGGTCGCCCTCGAGCCCGTTGCCCAGCCAGACTACGCTTTGAATGCCCAAAAACTCCTTCAGGTAGCCCTCCAGCGCCTCTTCGTTCAGGCCGGGGTTGCGCTGTGGCGAGAGCAGGCACTGGCGGGTGGTGAGGCACACCCCCTCCCCGTTGACCTCGAGGCTCCCCCCTTCCATCACGATGCCCGCATTAAACAAACCCATGCCCAGAATACGGGCCATATAGAGGGGCATCTGGTTGTCCTGCTGGGCCGGGTACTTCCCACCCCAGCCGTTGAACTCCCAGTTGACGGCGGCCACCTCGGTTCCAGAGGCCGCAGCGCGGGTTACAAACATGGCCCCCGAGTCGCGCAGCCACAGGTCGTCGTGGGGGATGCGGTGAAAGTGTACGTTCCCCGAGAGCCGGGCTTGGGCGTCGCGCTCGGATTCTTCGTCGTTGACTACCAGATGCACCGGCTCAAAGCGGGCCAGCGTATTGACAAAGGCCGCGAACTCCTGCCGCACGGGCTCCAGGTAGCCCAGCCATTTCTCATCGTCGTAGGGCCAGGCCGTCCAGGTGGCCGCATGGGGGGCCCACTCGGCGGGCATGGCAAAGCCCAGGGCGCGGGGGGTGAGGGTCTTCTCCACAAAGGCTAGAGTATAACAGCCCGGTGAACAGCCGCGTAAGCGGTCTTGTCCCGAAGGGGATCGTCCGCCCGGTGAACAGCCGCGCAGCGGTCTGTCCCGAAGGGGATCGTCCGCTCGGTGAACAGCCGCGCAGCGGTCTGTCCCGAAGGGGATCGTCCGCTCGAGGGAAAACCCTGCTAGGAGGCCCCCAGGGCGGCCTCGAGGTCGGCCCAGAGGTCCTCGAGGTCTTCGATGCCCACGCTCAGCCGCAAAAGCGAGGGGGGCAGGTGGGCCTGGCCGGGGATGGCTGCCCGGCGCTCCATGGTGCTCTCCACCCCCCCCAGGCTGGTGGCGTGGCGGATGAGCTGTACGTTGCGGCAGACCGCATCGGCCTGGGCGGCCCCGCCCTGCAGGTCGAAGGAGATGATGGTGCCAAAGCCCTTTAACACGCGCCGGGCGGTGGCGTGGGTGGGGTGAGAGGGCAGGCCCGGATAGCGCACGCGGGCCACCTGGGGGTGCTGCTGTAGGCGTTCGGCCAGCGCCTGGGCGGTCGCTTGCGCTTTTTGCAGACGTAGCTCGAGCGTTCGTGCGCCCCGCACCGCCAGAAAGGCCTCGAGGGTGCCGGGGGTTGCGCCGCTGAGCTCCCTGGACTTGCGAAGGGCCTGCCACAGGGCCTCGTCGCGGGTGGTGGCGATCCCGCCCAGCAGGTCGGAGTGGCCGCCAATGAACTTGGTGACCGACTGAATCGAGACCGTGGCGCCAAACTCGAGCGGCTGCTGGTTCAGGGGGGTGGCAAAGGTGTTGTCTACCGCCAGTATGGCCCCGGGCTTGCGCGGGGCCGCGCCGATGGCGGCCAGATCCACCACCGTGAGCAGGGGGTTGGAGGGGGACTCCAGCCAGATCAGGTCGGCCTCGCCGCAGGCGCGAATCCAGCCCGCGGTGTCCTCCAAGGCCAGCCGCTGCACCGACCAGCGCCCTTTTTCGGCCCCCGCCAGGGCCAGCCCCACCACCCCCTGGTAGCAGTCGTCCGGCAGCACCACCCCTGCCCCTGCCGGAAGCTGGTCGAAGACTGCCGCCACCGCCGCCATACCCGAGGCGAAGGCCACTGCCCGCCCGGCCTCGAGGCCCCCCACAATCTCTTCGAGGGCCTCCCAGGTGGGGGTGCCGCCGTCGCGGGCATAGGCCCTCTCTGTGCCCAGAACAAAGTTGGAGGCCGGAACCAGCGGGGTATTGAGGGGTTCGCCAGGCCCGGAAGGGCGGCCTGCCGCCACCAGCCAGGAGGCCGCTTTGAGTCGAGAAGGAGGCTTCATTCTCGAAGTATACCAGCCTGGTAGACTGGGCCCATGATTCAACTATTCAATGCCGAGACCGGTGAGCACATCGGCGAGATTAGCCAGGCGCAGCTCGAATTCCTGGTCGCGCAGATGGAAGAAGAGCACCCCGAAGACCAGGACTACTACCTGAACGCCGATCTGCTCGAGGCCTGGCGCGAACAGGGCGCCGACCCGGCCTTGCTGACCTTGCTACAAAAAGCCATGGCGGACAAGGAAGAGCTGACCATTCGCTGGTCGAAGTAACCATCCAGGGCTTGCGGGTTGATTTTTGGGAGCCCGGTATCCCGGACTTTGAAGCCTTGGGCTACGAAAGCGTGGCCTCATCCATCAGGCCTTCGGCCCAGGCCTCGAGGTGGCCCACATCGCCAATCGAGAGCGCGAGGCCCTCGGGGTAGAGCAGGCGGGTGATGGAGGTGTTCTGGATCTGGAACTTGCGCCAGGTGCCGTTTTCCAGCTCGAGCACAATCTTGAGCGCCGCCCGGATGACCCCGCCATGCGTCACCACCACAAAGCGCCCTTCCGGCAGCTCGTCGAAAAATTCCTGCACCCGCCGGGCCAGGTCGGCCATGCTCTCGCCGCCGGGGCGCCGGGTGTTCCAGGGGTCGCGCTGTATGGCTTCGTGGAACTCGGGGTAGAGCTTTTCCATCTCGCTGCGCAAGAGCCCCTGCAACTCGCCCGCATAAATCTCGCGCAGGCGGGGGTCATAGACGGGCGTGAGACGCAGGGCCTCGGCGATGGGCCTGGCGGTGAGGGTGGCCCGCTGTAGGTCGGAACTGTACAGGCCATCGAAGCCCTGGCGGCAGGCGGCCAGACGCTCGGCCACCCGGTAGGCCTGGTGCAGGCCCTGGGGCGAAAGATTAACATCATAATGTCCCTGAAAACGCCCCTCGGCATTCCAGGGTGTCTCACCGTGGCGCAAAAGCCATAGCTCTTTCATAGGTTAGGGCCAGGGCTTCAGACCACCTTAATCCCTGGCGACTCCATGATATAGCCTACCGGGTAGGTTTGGGGTAAAAGTGTCCCGGCCCCAGATGCCATGTCTGGACTCAGAACCAAAATGTAACCAAGCCCCATGTTAAACACACGGTACATCTCCTGCTCGTCGATTTGTCCTGCGCGCTGAATCAGCTCAAAAATGGGCGGGATGGGAAAGCTGCCCCGCCGGATCTCGGCCCCTAGCCCTTCTGGCAGCACCCGGGGCAGGTTCTCAAACACCCCTCCGCCGGTGATGTGGGCCATGGCGCGAATCTCGAGGCCCTCGCGCTGGAGCAGATCCACCTCGCGCAGGTAGCAGCGGTGGGGCGCCAGCAGGGCCTCGGCCAGCGACTGCCCGCCCAGTTCGGGCTGGGGTTCTTCCAGGTTCCACCCCGCGAACACCTTGCGGGCCAGGCTGTAGCCGTTGGTGTGCAGCCCCGAGGAGGGCAAGGCCAGGAGCACATCGCCGGGTTGTACCCTGGAGCCATCCACCACCTGGGCCTTGTCTACCACCCCCACAATGGTGCCTACCAGGTCGAGGCCGTCTTCCTGATACACCCCTGGCATCTCGGCGGTCTCGCCTCCCAGGAGGGGAATCCCTACCGCCTTGCAGGCCTCGGCCAGTGATTCCAGCACCACCGCCAGCACCTCGGCCTCGAGCCGCGCGCTGGCGATGTAATCCATAAAAAAGAGGGGCCGGGCCCCCTGTACCAGCAGGTCGTTGACCGAGTGGTTCACGATGTCGAAACCCAGCCCCCCGTAGCGCCCGGTCTGGGCGGCCAGGAGGGTTTTGGTGCCCACCCCGTCGGTGGAGGCCACCAGCACCGGCTCGGCCATCTCTTTGAGCCGGGAGACCTCGAGCATCCCCCCAAAAGCCCCGATGCCCCGCAGCACCTGGGGGGTGTAGGTTTCCTTGATTTTGTTGGCGGCGGCTTTCAGAGCACCCGCCTTGCGGTCAATGTCCACCCCAGCATCTAGATAGTTCATAGCTCTACCCCCAGCATCTCGCTGAGCATTTTCTTGACCACGTCGGCCTTGGCGGTGCCCTTGGTTTCTTTCATGATGGGGCCCAGAAGGGCGTTGGCGGCCTTGAGGTTGCCGTCCTTGATCTGCTCCACCACCTTAGGGTGGGCGGTGACCACCCGTTCCACAATGGGCCGCAGTGCGCCCTCGTCCGAGACCGAGCGCAGGCCGCGCTCCTCCACCAGTTGCAAAGGGCTGGCCCCTTGCATCACCTCGGGCAGAAGCTGGCTCAAGACCCGGTTGGTGATCTCGCGCCGCTCGAACAGGCCGGCTAACGCGGCCAGGTGTTGGGGGGTAAGGGCGGTTTGCTGCACCTCCAGCTGCCGCTCGTTCAGGTAACCGGCCACGTCGGCGTTGAGCAGGTTGGCGATGGTTTGCGGGTTGCCCTGGTAGTGGGCCAGCGTTTGGTCGAAGAACTGGGCCAGCGAGGGGCTATAGGCCAGGATTTCCGCGTCGTAGGGGCGCACCCCGCTTTCCACATAGCGGGCGTACTTCTGGGCCGGCAGCTCGGGCATCCCGGCTTTGAGCCGCCCAAGCCAGGCCTCGTCCACCACGATGGGGGGCAGGTCGGGGTCGGGAAAGTAGCGGTAGTCGGCCTCGCCTTCCTTGAGGCGCATAACATAGGTTTTGCCGGCGGCCTCGTCCCAGCCCAGGGTGGCCTGCTCCACCTTGCGACCGCTACGCAGCAGCTCTTGCTGCCGTTTAATCTCGTACTCGAGGGCCCGCGCCACGCTGCGGAAGGAGTTGAGGTTCTTGATTTCCACCTTGGTGCCCAAAGGCCCCCCCACGGGCCGCACCGAGACGTTCACATCGGCCCGCATCTTGCCCTCTTCGGGGTTGGCATCCGAAACACCCAGGGTCTGGGCGATGGAGCGAATGTGCGAGAGGAAGGCCCGGGCCTGCTCGGGGGTGCGGATATCCGGCTCGGTCACCATCTCGATGAGGGGCGAACCGGCCCGGTTGAGGTCTATTAAGGAGTAGGAAGCCCCCTCGGGGTGGGTAGACTTGGCCGCGTCTTCCTCGAGGTGCACCCGTTTGATGCGCACGGTCTGCCCCTCCACCTCCAGATGCCCGTGCTCGGCAATGGGCAGGTCGTACTGCGAAATCTGGTAGTTTTTGGGCATATCCGGGTAGTAGTAGCTCTTGCGGTGAAACTGCGTCCAGGGGGCAATGCGGCAGTTCAGGGCCAGCCCAAACAGAAGGCCAAACTCCACGGCCTGGGCGTTGACCACCGGCAGCACCCCCGGCAGCCCCAAGCAGACCGGGCAGGTATGGGTATTGGGCGGGTCGCCAAAATAGTCGGCGTCGCAACTACAGAACATCTTGCTTCTGGTTTTGAGGTGCAGGTGGACTTCCAGCCCCACCACCGCTTCGAACTCCGGCATACCCGGATATTATAGAGCGCTCTTCCTGGCTAATTTCACTGCTGTGTCCTGTGCAGGCTGCAATGGGGCGGCAACTGTCTCCAGGCCCATGTTGAAAAATGGCTTGCTGGCTAGTATGGGCCTGGAGGTCAAACGATGTCTGAACCGATACACCAAGCAACACCCAGCGTAGCGATGGACAGGATCGGGCGGGCCGCCCTGATTGGGGGGGTGCTGTCGACGGTGGGCAACCTGGTGGTGTTTTTTGTGGCGGGCTGGCTGGGGGTTGGCCTGCAGATTACTGCGGCCCCAGGCTCGAGCACCCTGGTGCCGCTGCAAATTGGGCCGGTGGTTCTGGCCAGCCTGCTTCCGGCGCTGCCCGCGGGCTTGCTGCTGGCTGTTCTGGCCCGCTTTATGCCCAACCCCTGGACTGTGTTTATGGCGATTGCGGGGGTGTTTCTGGTGGTTTCCTTTATGGGGCCCATCAACCTTCCCACCGACCCCGTCAACGAGCTGGTGCTGAACCTGATGCACGTGGTATCGGGGGTGGCGATTGTGGGTGCTTTGTGGAGGTTTGCTCGAGCCTAAAAGCCTAAGCAGCCGTGGAAGTCTGGGCGGGCAGGTGTTAGAATCTGGGTTGCTTGCCTGGGCAAGCCCTTTGCGCTCGTAGCTCAGCTTGGATAGAGCGAAGGTTTCCTAAACCTTAGGTCGCAGGTTCGAGTCCTGCCGGGCGCACCAGTCCAGGACGAGAAAAACCGGAGTCTCCAGGACTCCGGTTGCTGTCTTTGCCTCACCCCGCTACTTCCAGTATTTCATCGCCGGGTTGTCCACCTCGAAATCGCCCCGCGCCAGGGCCACCAGCCGCTCCAGGGGCCAGCCCTCCTCGGCGTTCCACCCAAGGGCGCGCTCGAGGTATTTCTCGGGCATCATCTCAAAACCCTCAATCTCCCGCACCGGACGGATGCTCTTCCTGAGCGCTTCGAGGCTTCCGTTCATCTGGTAGAGGCTGTCTTTCCCGGCCACGTGGTGCTCGCTGTAGCCCCACTCACCGCGCCCGTTGACCCAGAGAATCCGCTTAGGGCCAATCCCGCCGCCGTAGTTGCGCCAGGGGCCGGGAATGCTGGGGGGTGCCACGGTCTGGGTGTACAGCACCGCCACCCAGCCCCCACCGGCCTCGGGGTGGGGGACGCGGAAAGCGGCGTTGGGCGGCTCGCCATCGTCGTCGTTGGTGCTAAGGTCATCGCGGCCTGCAAGCTCTAGCATGTGGTTGACGTCTGTTGCGCCCCAAAGAACCGTCGTGGGTCTGTAAATGTCGTTCTCCACGACGCCCAGCGTAGCACCACATGAAAAGCGCCTCGGTTCCGCTTATTGGAAAACTTCGGCTTCGGTTGCTGGGCCCTCTTGGGGGTTGGCCTGGCTGGGCTCGCTGGGCTGTTCAGCGCGGCTTGGTTTTGCGGGTGGGCACAGCGTTCCAGGGGTCTTCGGGCCAGGGGTGCTTGCTATAGCGCCCACGCAGCTCCTTGCGTATTTCGGGGTAGGTGTTGTTCCAGAAGCTTTTTAGGTCCTGGGTCACCTGGATGGGCCGCTGGGCTGGCGAGAGCAGGTGCAGCAAGACTGGGGTGCGGCCCTCGTTGACGGTGGGGGTATCGGCTAAGCCGAACATTTCCTGCAGCTTTACCGCCAGCACCGGCGGGCTGCCATCTTGGATGTAGGTCAGCTTGATGCGCGAACCGCTGGGCACCTCGAGCCGGGTGGGGGCCAGCACCTCCAGCCGGGCCGGCAGTGGCCAGGGCAAAAGCCCACCCAGAATGCTACTGAGCTCGAGGCGGGCAAAGTCCTCGCGGCGCGAGACCCCTTCCAGCCAAGGGGCCAGCCAGTCCTCGAGGGTCTCGAGCAGGTGCGTATCGGAGACATCGGGCCAGCCTTCCTGGGGCCGCCAGCTTCGCAGGCTCAGCACGCGGGCCTGCCACTGGCGCAGCTCCTCCGTCCAGGGCAGCAACCCCAGGCCCTCCGTGCGTACCACCCGGCACAATACCTCGCGGCGCTTGCTGGGCTCGAGGCGCACAAGGGGCTCCCGGGCCAGCACCACCTCCCCAATCCGCAACTCGCGCTGGGCCAGCAGAACCCCGTTGCGGGCGTCCCAGGCCACGTTCTCGACGGGCCGGGCCAGGGGGGTCAGATGCTCAGGCTCGACTGGCGCTGCCAGAAAGATGCGCCCTTCCTCCTGGCCGGCGTCCAGATGGGCCACCGCCAGCCAGGGCGTTCCGGCCAGGGGGTCGTCCTGGTCCAGGCGTACCCCGCGCCCCCCCGAGAGGCGGTAGCGCAGGGGCTCGCCCCCTTCGCGCAGGCGGGCCAGGCGGTCGGGGTAGGCCAGGGCCAGCAGCATCCCAATGGCCCGATCTTCAGGGGGTCGGTTGTCTGGCCCCACGCCCAGGCGCTTGCGCCACTGTGCGCTCAGGCGCTCGACCCTCAAAAGCACGCTGGCCTCGGCGCCGTGCAGTGTCTGCTTGCTCTGGCGCCAGTGTCGCAGGGCCGCTACCCGCAGGGCCAGATCGGCCCCGCGCTCCTTTGGCAGGGGGTCGCGCTCCTCCAGCAAGGCGGCCAGATCAGCGGCCAGGGCGCTTTGCTGCAGGGCCTGGCCCTCCAGCAGCAGGTGGGCCAGCCGGGGGTGGGTGGGCCAGGCCAGCATGGCTTTACCCCGCTCGGTCAGGGTGTGGTTATCCAGTGCCCCTAAGGCCTTCAGCAGGTCGCGGGCCTGCCCGATGGCCCCTTTGGGGGGTGGTGTGATCCAGTCCAGCGCATAAGGATCCTGCACGCCCCACTGGGCCAGCTCGAGCGCCAGCGGGGCCAGGTCGGCCTCCAGAATCTCCGGCGGGCGCTGGGCCAGAAGCTGCCCGTCGGTGGCCGGGCTCCACAGGCGGTAGCAGACCCCCGGCCCCAGGCGTCCGGCCCGTCCGGCCCGCTGCATTGCGGCATCGCGGGTGACCCGCACCGTCGTCAGGCGGGTCAGGCCACTGCCCGCATCGAAGCGGGGGAGCCTCGAGTACCCCGCGTCCACCACCACCCGGATGCCCTCGATGGTCAGGCTGGTCTCGGCAATGGAGGTCGAAAGCACCACCTTGCGCCGGGCCGGGTCGGGCAGGATGGCGGCCTGCTGGGCCGAGAGCGGCAGGTCGCCGTAGAGCGGGGTGAGCTTAACCTCGGGGTGGCGCTGGGCCAGCAGCCGCTCGACACGGGTGATCTCGGCGACCCCAGGCAGAAAGACCAGCACGTCGCCCTCGTGCTCGGCCAGGGCGCGCGAGACCGCACCTGCCACCACTCCCGGCAGGGGGCCTTCGGGGTCTTTGGGCAGGTAGCGGATTTCCACCGGATATTGCCGCCCTTCTGCCGTCAGGACGGGCGCACCCAGGTGTCGGCCCAGCCCCTCAGCGTCCAGCGTGGCCGACATCAGCAAGAGGCGCAGGTCCTGGCGCAGGGCCTGCTGCACCTCGCGGCACAGCACCAGCCCCAGGTCGGCCTGGAGGCTGCGCTCGTGGAACTCATCGAAGATGACCAGCCCCACCCCCTCCAGGCCGGGGTCTTGTTGCAGGCGGCGGGTCAGGATGCCCTCGGTAAGCACCTCGATGCGGGTGGCCGGCCCCACCCGGCTCTCGAAGCGTATCCGGTAACCCACCGTCTGGCCCACCTCCTCGCCCAGCAGGTCGGCCATCCGCGCGGCCACACTCTGGGCAGCCAGGCGGCGGGGCTGCAACATCCAGATTTTCTGGCCCTTTAGCCAGGGCTCGTTTAGCACTTCCAGCGGCAGCACTGTGCTCTTGCCCGCACCGGGTGGGGCTTGCAGAACCACGCTGCGCTGCGAGTTCAGGGCTTTTCGCAACGCGGGCAGAACCGAATAGATGGGCAGGCTGGTTTCAGACATGGTCGCAACTTCCGCCCTGGTATTTTCGCACAGGCGCCCCTCCACAGGGCTGCTACCCTGGGGGCAAGGTGTTTGGGATTTTGTGGTTTCTGCTCTCGGTATTTGCGGCCTGGATGGCCGCCCAACTGGTACGGCAACCCCGCTTCTGGCGTAACGAGTCGCCTGCTCTGGGGGAGGTGGTCTCGGTCTGGCTGATTCTGACCCTGGTGATGGCCGGTAGCCTGGTGGGTTTGGGGGAGCTTTTGGCGCAGCTCTGGTTCCATAGCCCCGCCTGGCTGAGTCTGCGCTAAAATGAGGGAAATCTAAGAAACGCTCGAGGGGTTTTTGATGTCGGATTTCGACAAGGGTTTTTGTTTTCTTCCAATATCTTTTGTGGGTATGAGCAGAGCCGAGGAATACCTGCCCTGGGCCGAGACGTTCATCCGCGCCCGGCGGGTGGTAGCAGTACGAATAGACGACAACCAAGGTGAATACGAAGCCCTGAGCGAGACCGGCTCGAGCTACTTTATCGAGCGGCTCGAGCAGGCCCAGGCCCTACTGCTGGTTTTGCAGGGGCGCTCGAGCAAGACCCAGCTCGAGGGCCTGGTGCAGTAGCGCGGCCTACCCAAGGCAATTTTTCCCGGAACACCTGCCAGAAGAGGCGGGTGTTTTGCTTTAGCTGGCTCAAGAATCCCGCAACTGACGGGAGCCTGAGCTTCGAGACCTGAGACCCCGATCTCGGGTGTTCTCAAAATGTGCTTTTTACCGAACTGGGCTGCATGTGCAATACTGCGACTTTGACCATGCAGATTTTCATAATCGCTTTTCAAGCTTGTGGTAGCAACGTAAAGCGCAGGTTGACTTGTGCATTCGTCACAGGATATGTGCTGGGGGTTGGCTATTCTGAAAATCATAATGAAATATCTTGTTTCTTTTCTAGCAATTGTTCTAGCTCTTGCAAAAGGGCAGTCCTGTTCACCTGAAGTCACAAAGTCTGTATTTGTCCCCCCCAAGCAGTACCACTACGTTTTTGTGGTGGATACTTCCGGCTCGATGATGGGCCTGGGAGACGGTAAAGGGCGGGTGGTTTTTCCCCGCGTCAAGGAGGAAATCAAAAAATTTGTTGCCCAGGTTCCTCCAGAAAGCCGCGTTACTATCCAGCCCTTTGATGCGGGTCTTGGTTCAGGTTTCACGGCCTCTCTACCTGCGGGAAAAGAGGCCATCAATGCATATCTGAACAACCTACAGGCCAAAGGGAACCAGACGCATGTCTATGCGGCACTTATAAAGATACTTCAAGACCTAGAGAATCAGCGGCGGCCCGAGGAAGCGTATACCGTTTACGTATTTACAGATGGGAAGGACAACGACCCAGGCCCTCTCACCATCGATGACGTAACACGTCGCTACAAGCTAAAACGCGGTCCTTATGACTGGCTTTTTTATATTAGCCTGGGAATTCCCACGCCCGAAGAGGTAAGGAAATCTCTGAGCGGTGCGCCAAACACAAGAACCCTGGATGCTGCTCCCAACCAGGTGCCAACCCTCACCGAGATCACCTTGCGGCCCGGTTCCTTAGAGCTGGGCAATCTGTGGGAAAAACCCAGCGCTCAACGGGAAATTTTGTTGCAGACCCAGGGCACCCCCCAGTCTGTGGGCCTCGAGGTGATGGCGCCTGAGCTGGAAAAGCAAGGGGCCTTCCTCGAGGTCAACCCAAGCTCCCTACCTGCACGGGGTACTGCCCAGGTAACCTTTAATTTGCGTAACCCCGAGAACCTTATCCACGGACAGCACAGCGCCTGGCTTTGCTTGAAAGCGGGGCCTACCACTGTAATTCGCCCCCAAGCAGCACTGGTACGTTTTTCCTACCACCCGCCCGGCGAATACACCCTAATGCCTGTGGAGATGCCTTCGGGCCTGCAACTCGCCAAGGGCGAGGACGCCTCCCTGCGCTACCGCCTCGAGGGCAACGCCTGGGCCAAAGAGCCCGCGGAGGTGCGGGTAAATGCACCCGAGGGCCTGGAGGTTTTTGTTAATGGCCAGAAGGGTTCGGCTAGGGTCTCTCCTGGGCAAAACGTAGAACTCAAGCTTGTCAATCAGGGGCTGGGCGCAGGAGTTACCCAGACCCCTGGGCTCGAGGTAGTGGTGCCCCCCGGTAGCCAGGCCAAAGCCCCCTCTAGCCTTCCCCCAGTAACCCAGCCCATGACGCTTTGGGACTGGTTGATGCGTTTGTGGTGGCTGGCCCTGCTGCTTCTGCTTTTACTGTTTGGGCTTCTGTGGCTGTGGTGGCGTTCCCAGCAACCCTGGGGCAAAGCCCACTACATCGCCTCGCCGAAAAAGGGATGCCAAGAGAAAGAGGTATCTCTGAAGAAGACCGCTGACTTGGGCCAGCTGGTGGGGGAGGAGGGGCTCGAGGGCGTGCGCTTGCAGAAGAAAGGCAACGCCCCCTTTCTGGCCGACTTACCCGCAGACGTTACGGCTGAATCCAACGGCATTCGTATCGAACCCAACAGCCGATTGGAGTGGGGAGAAAAAATCACATTCCGCAACCTGGCAGGGGAGGAGCTGGGCAGCGTAGAGCTGCAAAAGAGGTGAATTAATGAACCAGAATGCCAAGTCCACCAAAAGGCTCAAGCGCACCGTGCTGATAGGCTTAGGAGGAACCGGAAAAAAAGCCTTGCTGCATGCCAAAAAGCGTTTTCTGGAGACCTTTGGCGAAGACCCACCCCTGGTGAAGTACCTGCTGATCGATACCACCAGCAGCAATGCTGACCGGGTTGCTGCCGAAACCCCCTCTGGACGGGTGGATGTTCGACTTAAGGCCGATGAAATCCTGCATATCGAAGCCCGTGGGGCCAGCCTGCTGCCACAGGTTCATGACGAAATTCGTGAGTGGTTTCCACCCAAGGCCGACCTCAAAGCCAACATTCTCTCGGGGGCCGGTCAGATCAGGGCCCTGGGCCGCCTGGCCCTTTTTGCCAACGCCACCATCGTCTACGAAAACCTGCGTGACCTGCTGGCCCTGGCCCGGGACTATCGCGACGAAAGGCCCAGCGATCGCCAGAAGCATGTTTACGAACCCTATACCCCTCACCTCACCGTAGCCCTGGTGGGCTCGCTGGCTGGGGGTACTGGCTCAGGCATCTTCCTGGATGTGGCCTTTGCCCTGCGGCAGCTCATGAAGGATGAAGACCAGCTCTTCGGCTACTTGCTTCTGCCCGATATTTATGTTAACTCAAGTTGCCACCTAGACATTCCGAGCTAGAAAGCAAAAACTAAGGCCACTAGAAC
>NZ_JBEVAL010000064.1:0-14364 GCF_051297115.1 Meiothermus cerbereus | reverse complement strand
GTGGCGGGGTTCGGGTGGATTCCTGAAGAATGACTATCTATCTAAGGTTGGTATAAGAGAGGCGCTGGCTGACCTGTCGTGGGACCAGGCCCAGCACAGCAACCAGTGGGCTACCCTGGTCAAAGGCCAGCTTCCCTACAGCTACCTCAGCCTCACCCCGGAGAACACGCCGAAGCTACAGCAGGATCTCCACGCTTCATTCGAGGAGCTAACAGAGGCCGCGCAAAAGGCCCTGGATGTCCTGGAGCAGCGTTACCAGGAGTATCAGGCACGGCGCAAGGATGCCCAGCAGACATTGGTGGGAGCCCAGCCGGACACCCGCCGCCGGGCCCTGGCCCGGATCGAGGGGGAGTACCCGATGGTGCTCAAGGCCCTCTTTGAAGCCCACCTGCCGCGCTTTACCGACCAGTACGGGCGGGAAATCGAAGGCAAGGAAGAGGAAAGCAACCCCCGGATTCGGGAGGCTTTCGCCGCCGACTCTGCCGCCGCCCTGATTGCCCGGGTGCTATTCCTGCGCTTCCTGGAAGACCTGAAGCTCACCCGGCGCCGCCTGACCAACGGGGGGCCGGAGCGCTGGGGGGCGTTTGTGGAGTTTCTCACCGGCAGCGCCACCGCTCTGGTCAAGGTATCCTCCATGGACCTCAAGGGGGCTTACCAGGAGCCCTTTGAGGAGGAGATGTTCGCCTGGGTGCTGGAGGCCAACGGCCTGATGGACCAGGCCTTGCAGCGGCTCATCCTGCGGGTCAACGCCTATGACTTCCAGGGGCTTTCCGAGGAGGTGCTGGGGGAGATCTACCAGAACTTCCTGCCTCCGGCCAAGCGCAAGCGCCTGGGGGAGTTTTACACCCCCCGCTCCATCGTGGACTACCTCCTGCAAGAGACCGCGCTGAACCATCCAGGGGATGCGCTGCCGCGCGTGCTGGACCCCGCTTGTGGTTCGGGGTCGTTTCTGGTTCGCTACTTCCACCGGGTGGTGGAGGAACACCGGGGGCGGGGCCTCGAGGTGAACCTGGATGCGCTCCGCGAAAGCATCTGGGGATTTGACCTCAATCCCTTCGCCAGCTACATCAGCCTGTTCCAGCTCCTGTGGGGGCAGCTCCGCCTGAAGGCTGAAACCAAGCCCAAGGTTCATGTGTACAACCAGAACGCCCTGGTGCGAGATGATGCGATCTCGCAGCTCATCGGGGACGATCACCTGAGCCCCGGCGAGCGGGCCCGCGACCAGGAAAAGTGGGATTACGTGCTGGGGAACCCGCCCTACATCCGCGCCGAGCGGGTCAAGTATGGGGCGGAGATGCAAACCCTCTACCAGGAGGTTTGGAGCACCAACGGGGACACCGGCCTGATCTTCCTGTGGCGCTCGTTGCGGGAGTGGCTCAAGGAGGGGGGGAAACTCGGGATGGTGGTCTCGGGAGGGTATGCCTCCAGCGAGGCCGCAGCCCCGGTCTGGTCCCTGCTGTGGCCGGGGAAGGGGTATGCCCTGCGCAAGGTGGTGTGGCTGGAGTTCATCGAGGAAAACGGAAGGCAGCAAAACCTCTGGGATGCCGCTCGGATTCCAATGGCGCTGATCATCGAAAAGACCGCCGCAAAGCCCGACGACCTCATCGAGCTATGGGTGCCTTCCTCCTGGCCCAAAGACAGTGCTGATCCCTACGAGGTGAGCCGAATTGTTTACAAAGACTTCTTCGACGCCAGGGTAAATCCCGTGGTTCAGGCCCCCCACAACAATGTGACCTATGGGGCCTATCTGCTGCCTCTGCTGAAAGCCGAGGACGTGGGACTATTGCAAAAGCTTCACCCCGGTAAAGGGGCCATTGTCCCCCTCACCGAGGCCATGGAGACCCAGTACACCCGGCAGAAGCCACCCAAACCGTACTGGTGGACGTATGGGGTTACCCGAGCGGGGGCAGAGGTCACGAGCAACGGCCAGGGTCGTCCGGTCATCAGCGGGGCCAGCCTGGGTATCGCCCACGAACCGAACCCGGTCGGATACGTTGATCTTGACCAGTGCCGCAGCAAAAGCCTCTGGGGGGAGAAAGATCCTGGAACCTATCTGGCAGTTGCAAACATCACTCTATCCCCTTTTGCCGCTGTGATCAGAAAAAAGCCAGCAGCTGTGGACAGCCTTATCGTTGGAGTCCCCAAAGAGGGTCTGGGCGAAGCGGTAGCGGCCTACCTCAACTCAGCCCTGGTGCGCTGGTACTGGGCGGTGCACCTGCGAAGTGGGGTAATCCAGGGCTACTACGCCCACATCTACCCACGCACCCTGGAAAGCCTGCCCTGGCCCAAAGCACCCGATGCGCAAATCCTGCAAAAGCTGACCGATCTCTACAAGCAGCTGGAGGGACTGGCCGCTACCTCGATGGAGCATCCCTTCAGCTGGTTCAGCAAGGCCGTTGAGGAGCGAAAAAGCGGTGGTTCCGGTTACACCCTCGCCTCCAAAAAGCTCGGGCTTGATTTCCGGGGCTGGCAACAAGCCTGTGGGGTAGAGCAGATCGGGCGGGATGGCAGCAGATTGCAGGGCGATGGGCTGTTTGCCCAGATTGACCTGAAAGATGAGGAACTGGCCCGGTATGTGGAGCTGTTGTTGCAGGGCCTTGACGAGGGCACAAGCGTTGATAGCAAGACCCTGCAACAGTTGTGGGTGGCTCAGGATTACAGCGCCCTCTTGCATCGGTACGACCAAAAGGAAGCCGCTTTTGCCGAGGCCAGACAAAAATTCCAACAAACCCTGAAGGCCATAGACGAGGCGGTATTTGACCTGTTCGGGCTCAACGATAACGAACGCTTGCACATCAAAGAGCGCCTGCAATCCTTCCCACTCAACAAACTGCAACCGCGCTATCCCTGGGAGGTGGGGGAGGCCCGGCTGCCCCGGTCATACACCGTTGATCGTTTTGCTTGAGGAACAAGGGTCTGGCCCGGTTAACAACTCCACTCTCCCCGCCCACAATAGGGTAGGAGGATCCCATGAGAATTGAGGCGCGACTGGAGCTGAGCCCGGCTGAGGTACGCGGGGAGCTGGAGGCGGCCCTGGAGGCCCATTGCAAGCGGGAGCCGCGCCGGGGGAGCCGGGCCTGGGTGGACTGGGAGGAGCGGCGGCTGGGCCTGGAGGGGGCCCTCGGGGATGGGCAGCGGGTGGCCGCTCCCGCGTGAACCGAGAAGCCCCGCTCTTCAGAGCGGGGAGTCGTCACGACGAGCGTATTGCGCGGGTCTATAACCGCTACGCCCCTGCCGAGTTAGCCCGCAAAGCGGCGCGGTGCAGGGGAGGGGCGTAGCCTCGCCCTTGCGTTCATCCTCGCCCGGCCAGCAGGCCGGGTTTTTCCTTTCGCCATGAAAACCCTGCCCACCCTTCCCCTGAGCGCTTCAGCCCGGGCCCGGCGCATCCTGCAAGGACTTTTCGAGGAGGCCCAGTACGGCGTGCCGTTTCTGAACAGCGCCCTGCTCGAGGCCCTCCTCTCCGAGCGGGAAGGCCAGAAGGCCGAGCGCCTGGTGATGGAAGCCCTGCACCGACCAGCCCTGGCCGCCCGGTTCAAAACCCTGCCCCTGCCCCCGGAGTGGCGCAAAGCGCTGGAGGCCGGGCTGAAAGAGAATCCACAAATCCCGCTATTTAAGGAGGTTGCATGAAACAGCTGCGCGAACGTGTAGACGAGATGCTGGATCGCCTGGAACGGGCAGAAGCCTATCTGGAAGCCGGAAGGGTTCACCGGGTAGAGGGCCTGCCCCAGACCTATGTGGTGGAAGGCACCGCGCTGTACCTGGTGAACACCGGTGACGGGGAATGCACCTGCCCGGATGCCGAAAAAGGCCACGCTTGCAAGCACCTGCTGGCCTCGATCCTGCTGGAACGCTCGGAGCAGAAAGTCCCCAAGCCCTTGCGAATGGCGGTGTAGCCATGCAGATCGTGATGGTAGGCGCAGGGGGCAACGGCTCCAAGCTGCTGGTCTCCCTGGTGCGGGCCCAGATGGTGCTCAATATCCTGGGGCGCAACCCGCTCCAGCTGGTGCTGATTGATCCCGACACGGTAAGCGAGGCCAACCTGGTCCGGCAGGCTTTCCTGCCGGGCGATCTGGGTCGCCCCAAAGCCGAGGTGCTGATCAGCCGGATCAACCTGGCCTATGGGCTGGACTGGGAGTGGCGGGCTCGAGCCTTTGAAGCCCATGATGTGGACGAGGCCCGGCTGGTTATCAGCGCGGTGGATAGCCGCCAGGCCCGGCGGGAGATTGCCAACGCCCTCGAGCGCCACTATGGCATCTGGTGGCTGGACATGGGCAACGATGTTCGGCACGGCCAGGTACTGATCGGGAAGAACTCCAGCCTCATGCCCTACCCGCACCAGCAGCTGCCGGCCATCATCGAGGGCCAGGATGACCAGCGCCCCTCCTGTTCGGCGCTAGAAGCCATCTTGCAGCAGGATTTGCTGGTCAACGATATGGCCGCAATCTGGGCCGCTGAGCTGGCCTGGCAGGTCATCAAAGATGGTACGCCCAAATACCTGGGGGTGTTTTTCGACCTGGAGCGCGGGTCGGTGCGCTCTGTGCCTGTACGAAAGGAAAATAGCTATGCCCAACTGGTGTTTTAGCACGCTGGTGGTCACCGGCAGCCCCGAGGAGCTGGCCGCCTTCCGGCAGAAAGCCGAGGGACCCAACGCCTTTGGCGATCCAGGGGTGCTGACCTTCCACGCTTTCGTGCCCTATCCCGAAGAGTACGCCCGGCTGGACAAAGCCCACATCGCTTATACCCGGGCCATTGCGGTTCGCAAGCGAATCCTGGGGCGGATTCCAACAGACCGGGAAGTTGCCGAGCTCAAAAAGGAACTCAATGCCCCCGAAAAAAGCGGGTACGAGATCGGGGGAATGAACTGGTGTTACGACCACTGGGGCACCCGCTGGGATGCCAACCAGCCCGAGCTGGAGGAGGAAGCGGGGGCGCTTATCTATCGGTTCAGCACCGCCTGGTCCCCGCCCATCCCGGTGGTCAGGGCCATGGCCGCGCAACACCCCCGGCTGACCCTGGAGCTGGAGTACGAAGAAGGCTGGGAGGGGTACGCGGGCCGGTGCCGCTTTGCAGGGGGGGTGCTGATCGAAGAGGCGGAGTGGGAGCCAGAGGAGCGGGAGGACTGAGCCATGCTACCCGGCCCACACCACCTCAATCCCCGGCTGCGCTACCTCAGCCCCAACCCAGACGCCGCATACCGCCTGGAAGTGGATCTGCGCCGGGGACGGGCCCGGGTGGTATGGGTCGAGACCGGGGTTCAGGTCTGCCCGGCCCACGCGGCCTGGCTCCCGTTGCGGCCCCCTGGGTGCGAGGCCAATCCCGACAGCGAGGCCATAGATGCCTACCTCCAGAGCCCAGAGGCGCAGGAGTGCCTGGGCCAGATCCGGGCCCACTACGACGGGTTCAGCCTCCACGCTCAAGGCTTGCTGGCCTTGCTGAAATTGCAAACCCAGCTATGGGCGCTTCCCACCCTGCACCCCGACAAGGGTTACTGGTTCGCGCCCGAGTGGTTTGAGCGGCATCCGCCGGTGCTGGTGGGAAAAAGTCTTGAGGAGATGGCTGAGGCGCTCATAGCGGGAGCGGCTTTGGAGGACGTGCTGCTGGATAGGGAAGAGGTATGCACGTGGCTGGAAGAGCAGATCGGGCATCAAAGCTGTTGGTACTCCTGATGAACCGGACCTTTCAGAAACAAAAAAGGAGAAAGTATGCAGGTAGCAGACTTGCAGGATGACCGCTACATGCTTCTGAGCGACTTGCAGGATCGGCAGCCGGTGCTGGAGAGCCTGGGGTTGGAAGACGAGCTCCTGGAGTGGCCCCACCTGCTGGTGTGGGTCGAGGACGGGGAGTACCGCGAGGTCTGGGGCTGCCGCTTCACGCCCCCGCTGCTCAGCGACCCGGTGGTGCGGCTCTACCCCAGGGCCAGCGCAGCCCCGGAGGAGCCCGATTTCGACGAGACGGTGGAGTGGCGCGACCTGGAGGGGCCGGAACCGCCCGCCGAGTGGTAAAGGAGGTTCACATGTCGAAGTGGATGGACTACGCGGATCTGGACTACGAAAACAAGCGCAGGGTGTATTTGAACAAAAAGAAAGCCTTTCTGGAGGCCCACGGCCTGGTGGAAAGCCACCGCAAAGAGGGCGAACCGGCAGGCTGGGAAGAGGCCAAGTCCTTGTTCTCGGTCTGGGAGCCGGGGGTCAGCACGGCCTTTGTGGATCTTGGCGAAGGGCTCTACGCCGAGGTCACCTGCTACGAGTTCGACGAGGGCCCGGACTTTCAGTACCACACCACGTACTATCGGGCCAAACCAAGTGCTGATGTACAATAATGATGTATGATGATCCGCAAGCAGATCTACCTCGCCCCCGAGCAGGAAGCCAAGCTGAAGCGGCTGGCCAGGGCAACGGGGCGCAGTGAGGCGGAGATCATCCGCGAGGCGCTGGATGCCCTGCCGGAGTCCCCCGACCCGGTGCTGGATGCGCTCTGGCGCCAGGGGATGCTCGAGCCCCCGGCGGTGGTGGGCAGCCCGCTGGACGGGATCCAGCCCCCCCAGTGGAGCGCCGACCTCAGCCGCGAGCTGCTGGAGCTGGTGTGGGTGCTCGAGGAGACCCTCAAAAGCTACCCGAAGCAGGAAGACCTGCTGGATCGCATCCTGAAAGGCCCCCTGTTCACGGCGGAAGAGCTGCCCACCCCTGAGGAGTGGGAACGGCAGCCGCCAAGCGAGGACGGCGAGGAGAGCCCGGTGGAACAGGCGGAATTGTTGCAGGAAAGTTGAGCAAGGCAAAGATAACCACATGGCCAGCATCAGAGACATCGCCATCGAGTACGGCCAGCAGGTGGAGCGCCTGCTGGAGCAGCTAGGGGCCCGGGGGCCAGCCAGGGGCGCCGGGGAGCTGCTGGATCAGGTCAAGCACCTCCTGGACGAGCCGGAATTGCGCCGGGTGCGGCGGTTTCTCCGCCTGCGCAACAAGGTGGTTCACGGCAAGCCGGTGGAGATGCCCATGCCCTCCTGGGAGCAGGTGGATCAGGCCGGGCGGGAGGCGGTGGGGGTGCTCACGGGGGTGGTGGCGCGGCGCCGCCCGGCCCCGCAGGCCCGCGACCCGCTGCGGGACAAACAAGCACCGCCCCGGCAGCCCTCCCTGGAACCCCCCGGCCCGGTCTACCGGGTGCGGGAGCGGGAGGGGGCCCATGAGGTCTGGGTAGGCCCCACCGGGGTGTGGGTGGTGGCCCAGGAACCGGCTGCCCTCGAGCGGGCCCGGCTGGACACCGAGGTGCGGCTGGTCACCCGCTTCCCCCGGCTCCCGGTCAAAGCAGCCCGGCGGGCCGACGGGGTGGAGGCACGCATCCGCTGGGGCCGTCCCCGGCTCTCCCCGGAGCAGATCGCCCTGGCGGTGCGGCTCCTGACCCAGCCCCCGGGCGCGGACGAGCCCCCCTCGAGGCCCAGCGCGGCCCCCCAGGGATCGGCGCACCGGCTGCGACGGGTCGCGCTGGAGGGAATCCCCGCCACCTTCTACGTCGGCCCGGTGGGGGTGCTGGCGGTGGCCGAGCACCCCCTGGTTGCCGAGACCGAAGCCCGGCGGGTGCGGGAGGACTCGCAGGGCGCCATCCCGGCCATCCCGGTGGTGCGGGCCCCCGGCCTGAAGGAGCCCCAGGGCCGGGTGGAGGGGGTGCTGGCCCTGCGGGACGAGGCGGCCATCCTGGACTACCTGCGGGGCAAGCCCTGGCTCGACGAGACGGAGGTGGATCAGGTGGCGGGGTGGCTCTACAACCGCACCGCCGCCCCGCCGGTGATCCAGCCCAAGGAGGGGCGCTACCGCCTGAAGGGAGCGGAGGTGGCCGAGGGCCGCACCCCGGCCCCGCCCGCCTTCACGGTGGAGCTGGTTCCCCCCGGGCCGCCGCCAAAACCCTCCCCGGGGCAGGGGGCCTGGCGGGCGGTCTTCCTGCCGGAGCTGGTCATGCTGCTCTGGCTGGTGCTACAGCGGCCCGGCCCCGAGAGCGTGTGGCTCCTGCTGCTGATCGGCGGGCTGCTCCTTCGCTTCCTCGCCCTGTACGGGGAGCCCCAGGGGTGGAAGCGCTGGACCCTGCTGGGGGTGGGGGCCCTGGAGCTGTCCCTGGTCTGGTATGCCCTGGACGGCCTGAAGGGCCTTGAGCCGGGCCGCCTGCTTGCAGAGTGGCACTGGACGGCCATCCTGCTGCCGGGCCTGGTCTCCTTTTTCCGGGGCCTCTGGCCCTTCGGGGTGGCGGCTTCGCGCTATTCCCGTACCCTGGCTCGTTAGAGAAAAGAGGGGGTGTGGGGAAGCCATCCCCCGTCTGTGTACGTGGTATGCTTAGGAGGCATATCGGAGGTACCTATGGTCAAGGAACCGGAGCCCAACACCGTGCAGCGGATCAGCCTCAACCTGACCCAGCGCGACCTCGAGGCCGCCGAGGCGCTGGCCCGCGCCGAGGGCACCAACCGCACCGTGGCCATCCAGCGGGCCATCCAGGCCAAGAAGTTCCTGCGTGACGTAGTGGATCGGGGCGGCAAGGTGCTGGTACAGCGGGAAGACGGCACGCTGGTGGAGGTGGTTTTCCAGTGAAGCCCCTCGAGCTCGACGAAGCGCCCGAGCTCGAGGTAGAACCCATCAAAACCCGCCGCTTCGACGCCCGCATCCCCCGCGAGTGGACCCGGGTGGCGCTGGCTGCAATGCTGGCCCTCGCGGGGCTGGTCTTTGCCGGGATGATCCTCTGGCGGGGATTGGGGCTGGCCCAGAGCCTCGACGACCTGGCTAAGCTGGCCGGGTTGGTGCTCTCCCCGCTGTTCGGGGTGGTGGGAACCGTGCTGGGGTTCTACTTCGGCTCGCGCGAGCGCGACTGAAACGAAAAGAACGCAAGAACCAGGGGGTGGCTTCGGCCACCCCTTCGCTTTTTTTGAAAGGAGTAAATCATGGACAAAATCAGCATCCTGACCCAACCCCTGACCGCCGACGAAATCGAGTGGAAGATCATCGCGGCCAAGGGCAACACCACCCTGGCCCCCTACATTGACGCGAGGGCGGTGATGAGCCGTCTCGACCGGGCCTTCGGGCCTTTCGGCTGGCAGGTGCGCTACGCCCCGGCCCAGGTGGGCAGCGAGCATGGGGTCATCGCCAGCATCGCCATCAAGAACCCCGAGACCGGGGAGTGGGTGGAGAAGCAGGACGGGAGCGGGGCCAGCGACATGGAGCCCTTCAAGGGCGGCATCTCGGGGGCCTTGAAGCGGGCCGCCACCGCCTGGGGGATCGGGCGCGAACTCTACACCTACCCCCGGGTAATCGTGGAGGGGGAGCACAGGTACATCCCCTTCAAGGTGCTCGACCGCCTCAAGGGGTTACCCAAAGCCGTCGCGGAGGGCAAGCCTCTACCGGAGGTCATCCGCCTCAACGCCGAGGGGGAAAGCGCCAGGAAGGCCAGCTAACGAAGCGACCCCGCTCGCCCTGTCGCCGGATGGGGCGACAGGGGTCGCCTATAACAAAAAGGGGGTGAGAGAACCCAAATCACAGCAGGCACAGCGGCTACGCCCTTCGGGGAAGGGCGGGAACAGACCGGGGAAGGCCCCGGCAGAGGCCACCCAGGGGGTGGCGGAGGCGAGAATGAGCAAAAAAACGATCACCCTCCGCCTACCCCCGCGAGGCGCTTCTACACGACGCCAGCGAGGCCCTCATCGGGGACATCCCGGCCCCGCTCAAGCGGGCCTTCCCGGAGCTTCAGGCTTTCGAGGCGGACCTGCTGGAGCGGATCTTTCGGGGGTTCGGGCTTTGCTGGCCGATCCCCCCAGCGGTCAAGGGGGTGGACCGACGGCTCCTCGCCACCGAAGCCCACCAGTTTTTCGGGCTGGATTACCCGGAACCCTACGGGATGGAGATACAGCCGTGGAACCCCGCCGAAAGCCAACGGCGCTTCTTGGAACGGGCTGAAGAGGTGGGGCTATGCCCCCAGAGAGAACAAGAAAGGAGGTAGCCATGATCCAGATCGAAGACCTGGTGCCGCCCAGAGAGAAAGCGCCCAACCCCTTCCGCCTCTCCTCCGCCGGGAAGTGCGCCCGCAGGCTGGCCTATGAGCTCCACTACCCGGGGGAGGTGCCCCCGGTGGAGCCTCGAGTGGTAGCCATATTTGAACTTGGCTCCCTCATCCACGACTGGCTGCGGGAGAAGCTCGCGGCCCTTTACGGCGAGCGGTTCCACTCGGTAGAGAGGGCCGTGGAGTTGGAGGTGGACCCGGGCTTTGCCGTCCCCGGGCGCATTGACGGCATCCTCGAAACCGAAAGCGGCCCGGTGCTTCTGGACATCAAAAGCGCCTCCGACAAGAGCGCGCAAAGCATGTCCAGCAACGGCGTTCCCTACGACTACGTAGCCCAGGTCAACGCCTACCTGGAGGCCACCGGGCTGCAAAAGGGGTTGCTGGTGGTCTACAACAAGAACACCAGCGAGATAACCACCCTCCCGGTGGACCACGACCCGGCGGTGGTCGCGCAGGTCAAGGAACGCTTCCGGGCGGTGCGTTGCTCGACCCCGGAGCAATTGCCCGAACGAGAATACGAAACCGACAGCTTCGCCTGTCGGTACTGCCCCTTCCGGGGGCGCTGCTGGGGGGCGAGCGGTTGAAGCTGGCCTCTTCATGGGCATGGGGTAAACGAAGAAGCCCGCACCGCAGTGCGGACTCCTGTTGACCCTGGGGACGCATCCCCTTGACCCCATAACGTATCCGCTCTTTGTAGGCTCAGGTCGGAGCCCGGCGGACTTGCGACGTGCCTCGGGACAGCAAGGCTCTGCGCAAAACACAGGGGGAATACCCGAGAAGTACCCGCCTGTGCCCACCGACCGCTCAGCGTTGGCTAACATTATTGGTTAGTCAGCCGCCTTCTGTGTGACCGTTTACTCCAAGCATCCCGGTGGCGACGCCTGGAACCTACCACCAATGGAACCTAACGGCCCCATCTTGCACTAAAGCGGGCGATAGGCGGTCTCCAAGGTTCATTTTAGTCTGGCAGAACGGGGTGGGCTTCGGCTTCAAGGCCGGGGTGGGGGTGGGAATTGCGGTGGGTCTGCTGCTGGCCTGGCTGTGGCGGTGGGTGCGTTCGCAGGCCGGGCGCTGAACGACGCGGGCCTCCTCGGGGACAGGGATGCCCAGCCAGACCTTGGGGTGGACGAACTGAGCCCCGGGCACGGCCAGCCGGGTGGTGAAGGAGGGGTGGACCCAGGCAAGCCCCTCGAGCAGTTCCCCGAAGCCAGCCTGGATGGGGCTCACTGACCACCCCGGGTGACAGACGCCTTTCCTCCCGCCCGCCGTAGGAGTGTCAACGCGGCTTGAACCTCACTCGGGTGAAGCCTAGAGTCTCGCTGTCGAAGGAGTAGCCCCGGCTCAGGTCAGCCTCCGGCTGGCTAGGATCAGCGAACGTCATCAGATCAATCAACGGCTCTAAAGTTCGGTCCAGCAAGACCGTCAAGCCCAGCCACTCCTCCCGCGCTCGCTCGAAGGCTGCACGATCGAGCAGGAGTTGCTCGAGTTCCATCACCCCTGCCCGCAGTCGGACCAGGTCCTTTAGGTAGCGCAGGTAGGCCTCATCCATGGGTTCCACTGGTCGAGCGGCAAGACCCAACAGCAGGGCATTGACTTGTCCGTTCAGCTCCGAGACAGCCTGGGTTACTGCGGCCGCGAGCTCGAGGCCTCCTGGGCCAGGCTCCCGAGCCAGACGGCTCAGCGCTTCGGCTGCCTCGAGTAGGCTCCCCCGCAGCAACTCTAGATCAGGATCAGGCATGGGCTGCATGTTGCCAGTATAGACCTGGGACCTTTGCATACCGCCCAGCAGGTCATCCAAACATCCTTGGTCTAGTTCTTACTGTTAGTAGGTTTTGCGGGAGCATCAACCTCGAAACCGAGGTCGGGGACTAGCCCAGCACCCGGCGGTAACTCTCCCCCACCCGCTCCAGCGAACTCTCGGCGTAGATTTGGGTGGTCTTGAGGTCCTTGTGCCCCAAAAACTTCTGTAGCTGCTCCAGGGGCATCCCCCGGTCGAGGAGGATTTGCGCTACCGAGTGCCGCAGCAGGTGGGGGTAGACCCGCCTCTCGATCCCGGCTTCGGCGGCGGCCTGCTGGATGAGTTTCTGGATGGCCCTTTGCGAGTAGCGGTCGTGGCGGTTGGACTCGAAGAGGTATCCTCTCGTCCTTCCTGCGAGGTGTACCCGAAGCTCCTGAGCCAGGGCGGGCAGGATCGGGACATACCGCACTGAGTCCTTCTTGCCCTTGTGGACGTAGAGGTGGGGGGCCTCCCCGTCGAGGTAAGCGTCCTGGGCCCGGAGAAAGACGAACTCCGAGACCCGGCACCCGGTGTAGAAGAGGGTCTTCAGCATCAGGCCGTAGACCGGCTTCCTGGGGCTGAGGCGATACGCCGCTTCCAGCAGGCAGCTCACCGCTTCGGGGGAGAGCCGCTCCACCACCCGGCGGCGCTTGGGAGGAGGGGCGAGTTCCAACAGGCGGCGCACCCGCTCGACCACATACTTGCTCTGGTCGTAGTCCAGGTGGGCCTTGCGCCAGAGTTTGGCGGTCTCCCGGATGACTGCCTCGAGTTCAGAGTTCGCTTTCGTTTTCTTACCGCGCACTTCGACCAGCTTGAGGGGGGTCACGCTCTCCATTTGCCCCTCAGTCTAGCCGGGGAAGTTCGCTGTATGGGTATTGTGCGAAATGTCAGGGGCGGTTCTGTTTGCGGGAAACCAGGATGGTGCTGTTTTGCCCCACCGCCACGAAGACCCCGCCGCCGTGGGTCACGTCCTCGAAACAGCTCACGCTGCCGGAGTCGTGCTTGATCCAGGCCGCTCCGTCGCGGGAAGTGAGGATGGTCCCGCCGCTCCCTACCGCCACGAAGAGGCCGTTCCCGTAGGTCACGCCGTTGAGGGTGTTGCAAACACCGGAGGCCCGCGCCGTCCAGGCTGCCCCGTTGGGGGAGGTCAGGATCGTGCCGTCCCATCCCACCGCTACGAAAAGGCCATTGCCGTGGGCCACATCCCGAAGGAGATAGCCCTCGTTCAGAGCAAACGAGTTCCAGACCATCCCGTCGCGGGAGGTGATTACGGTTTTCCGGTCGCTTACCGCCACAAAGGTGTGGTTGCCGTAAGCGACCGCGCCAAGGTGGCGGCGGGTACGTACCGGATAAGCCTGCCAGTTCACCCCGTCGGGGGAGGTAAGCACAGTTCCCTCCTGCCCCACCGCCACAAACTGACCGTTGCCGTAGGCCACCCCGAGTAGCCATCGGGTGGTACCGGAGGCTCGCTTTTGCCAAGCTTTTCCGTCGGAGGAAGTGAGGATGGTGCCAGAGGCCCCCACCGCTACAAACTGACCGTTGCCATAAGCAATATCCAATAGACGCGCATTGGTCCCCGTCCGGCCCACCCGAAAGCAGGCACGCCGCGCCCCGCGGCGGCTAGCCGCCGCCTGGCCGCGTCTGGGTATACAGGACCCTGGCGAGGGGGGAAAAGTCTCCCGACACAAACTCCAGCCAGGGGTGGCGTGACATCCGCAGGTCCTCCCGGAGGATGAAGTTGCCGGAGCGCAACTGGTTGAGAACCGCAGCGAGCATCTCCGAGAGCGAAGGGAACACCACCTCAGCCTCGGGCAGGTCGGCCCCGAAGACGAGGATCTGCCCGAATGTCCCGGACGGCCCCGGCCTGACGTCGAATCCGACGTAGTTGCCGGAGCCGTCGGCCAGGAAAGGGATGTGACCTGCCCCGGGGAAGTCCTCGCTCAGCCGGGGGTCGGCAGGGGAGGGGCTCTGCACGATGCCCGAATCGCGCAGCTCGAGGAGGGCCCGGTACTCCTCGGCAATCTGGTCCAACCGCAGGAGGTCGGCACCGAAAAAGACACCGTTGCCGAGGTTGTCCCTCTGCCCGTTGTGCCGCGTGTACAGGCGGCGGATCTGCTCCGGGAAACGGGTACCGGTTAAACCTTCGGCCCGTGAGAAGTCCTCGGAGGAGGCAGGCGGGCCCAGCCGCTCGATGAATGAGGGGTGGAGACGCGCGAGCTCCCGCAGGAGACCATCGAGGGTAGACTCAAACTCATCCACAGTGGACTCGACCAATTCTATCAAACCAGTCATCAATTGAGATATACCTGGGTCTAGTACACAGGCTTTTATCATATACACCCCATTAGCCAACGATACAAGGGCATGGGATTGACCGCGAAGCGCCGAAGGCTGCGTAGAACGGGAACACCGAGCACATGCAGAAAGCCTAGCAGGAGGTTACGCAAGGCAGCCAGGGTTTGGGCAGCTTTGCGGGTGCGACAAGCATCCTCCCCCAGGGCCACATCCCGTTTGTGGTGCAGTCGGTTCTCAATGCCCCAGTGACCCCGACTGATAAG
>NZ_JBEVAL010000063.1:0-14419 GCF_051297115.1 Meiothermus cerbereus | reverse complement strand
CGTGTAGGGCTATGGCTTTGCTTGGCATGAGTTATTATCTACATAGATTTGGTATAAGAAAGGGGGGAGCCCCGTGCCCAACAAAACAGCAAGGAAGGTGCTGCGCTCGAGGCGAGGGTTGTATAGGCCCAATTTTGCCAGCCACAACCCCAGCGGGATGCCCAACCCGGCTGCAATCAGCAAAGCAGCCCCTGCCAGAATGGCGCTGGCTGGTATGCGCTCTAAAATAGCCTCCAGTACCGGTCGCCCTTGTGTGATGGACTGCCCTAGGTTGCCTTGCAACAGCGACCCGACATATGCACCAAAGCGCTCCCAAAGCGGCTGATCCAGTCCGTAGCGCTGGCGCAAGGTCTGCACCAGTCCGGGGTCGGAACTGTCCGCCAGCAAGTAGATCACTGGGTCGCCCGGAGCTGTGTTGACCAGTAGAAAGTTCAGTGCAGCAATTCCCAGCAGCAATGGGATGGCCAGCAGGATGCGCCGGGTGGCATAGGTGAACATCTGGGCTCCACTACCAGCACCAAAGGGCTGGTTTTGTTCTAGCGATCACGGAAATCAATTGCCACCCACGGTTGCATTTTCGAAGGCGTTGCTGCGCCAAATCTGGATACCCTGCACGGCACTGCGGTAGCCCCGGAAACCCTCGGTCTCGACCAACCAGAAATAAGGCAGATCACGGGCCACAACTTGTTGTAGTTGCCTGTAAATGGCAATGCGGCGCTCATCTTCTACGGTCTGTACTGCGCGATCCAGCAAAGCGTCTACCAGCGGGTTTACATAAAGCGAGCCATTGCTAAATGCAATGGGGCCGATATTCTTGGAGGTTAGCAAGCGCTTTACACCGATATCGGGGTCGGGGCTGCCACACAGCGAAGCAACTCCAAGGTCAAAGTCCTTTTTGACATATACTTTATCTACGGCAGCGTTGAAATCGAGCGGCTCGAGCACCAGGTCAATCCCCACTTGCCGCAATTGATCCTTAAGCACGTCGCCTAAACTGCCGAAATTGTTGGGAGCAAAGGTAAAACGAATCTGGAAACGCATCCCACCTGCCCTACGTGGGAAGCCAGCAGCATCCAGCAGTTGGTTGGCCCGCTCTCCATCAAAGGCATAGCTGGGAATGTTGGGGTCAAAAAAAGGCAGCGTTGAGGCGATTGGCCCATGTGCAACCCGGCCCTGGCCGAAGTTAACCCGCTCGAGGATGAACTCGCGGTTAATCGCGTGGTAGAAGGCCTGGCGCACTCTGGGATTTTTGAAGTACTGGTTGCGCAGGTTGGGAACCAGTGTGTTTATGCAATACGAGCCACCCGCGCCAGCTGGATTGCGTTCCAGACGCACAGTCTGTACTTGCCGCAAGCGAGCCACATCCGCCCCTCCTACACTCCACAAGTAGTCAATCTCGCCGCGTTCTAAGGCGGCTGCCGCTGCTGAGCTATTGGGGATAAAGCGGTATACGACCCTATCCATCCTGGGAAAGCCCTGCCGCCAGTAGTTTTCGTTTTTGAGTAGCACTACTTGTTGCCCCCGCTGCCACTCGCCAAATTTGAATGGCCCCGTGCCGATAGGGCGCTGGTTGACGGGATTATTGAGCGGGTCGGAACCCTGGTAAAGATGGCGGGGGATGATGGGGGCTTCGATGTTGTCCAGGCGGCGTAGCAGGGGAGCGTAAGGATTGGCAAAGCGGAAGACCACGGTATTGGCGTTTGGGGTTTCGATTCGTGTAAGGGTACCCTCTAGACCAGCCCTGGTGCGGGCATGGAACTTGAGCAACACCTCTTCGAAGGTAAATTTTACGTCTGCGGCGCTGAAGGGCTGCCCGTCGTGCCAGCGCACTCCCTGGCGTAGGAAGAACACATAGGTCTTACCGTTGTCACGCACCTCCCAACGCTCGGCCAACTCTGGCACCGGGTTGGCATTTGCATCCAGTCCCACTAGCCCGTTATAGATGGAGCCTGCCACCGTGTTGACGTTACCGGCTGTGGTGATGGCAGGGTTTAGATGAGGGGGCTCATTGTTGGTAGCGGCTACGAGTACCCGGTTTTGTGCCAGCACAGTTCCAAATAGCATTGCCAGACCAAAGCAAAAAACTCGCTTCATGTTGCCTCCCTATCAGCTTGCTTATATTTACGTTATAATCATACCCCTTTGTGGGCACCGATCTAGCCAATATAGATGAACTCGGCAGTTCCCTCGGAGACCTCGCGCAGTACTTTGGCCAGGTATTTGAATTCGAAGCGCCGATGGATCACTTGTTCCTCGGATAGGCCATGCCGCTTGGCTGAGACCGGGCAGAGCGTAACCTTGATCTCCGGGGTATCCATCACCGCCTGCATGTGTTGGCGTAGAGGCGAATCGCTGGGTAGGGCGGCAAACTGTTTTATATGGGCCAACAGTACGGCCTCACCCGCCAGGCGTACCTCGGCAGGTAGACCCTCGGTATCAGCAGTTTTGGCAAACCGGAAAGCCCGGGTGGCGTGGCTGGGGTTCTCTGCACCGCTGGTCACGAAAAATATTAGCTTTTTGAGGCTCACGGGCCAACCTCTTTGAGCAGGGTGGTATCGAGCAGTTGGGCCAAGGTGACCCCCTTGGGGGCGTACTCGAGGCGGTGCAGGATCGCCATTAGCTCGGCCATCGCGGCTAGATCAGCCTGCCCGATGCGCCAGTCGTAGATCATGTCTTGCAAGGCTTTTTGCATGACCTCTGTGCCACTGATGGGGCCTTTGGGGGTATCCACCGGGCGTGGAATAAAGGTGGCGGCCAGGATGCGGGCCGAGTCGGCGGGGTTGGAGTGGATAAACTCTGCTGCCTTGCGCTGGGCACGAACCAAGGCCAGGGCCTGCCCCCGGTTGCGTTGCAGCCAGGGCTGATGGACCACCAGAACCGAGCCGACCTGATTGCTCCAGATCTTGCTGAAGTCGAGTACCCGTTTCACCGGCAAAGAGAGCTCAGCGATGGTGGCCCAGGGTTGGGGGAATACGGCTGCCTCAAAGCGCCGGGTCGCCAAGCCACCTACCAGGGTAGGAGGAGGGGAGGGCAGCAGGTTTAGATCGGTGGTTCTTAAGCGGTATTGAGGCAGAACTTTGCCTTTGAACAGTACCTCGGGGGTGCTGCCCACTGGAGGCGTGCCGAGGTTGCGGCCCTTAAGCATTTCTGGGCTGGTGATGCCGCTGTCCTCTCGAGCCAAGATCAAAATATCAGGGTGGGCGGCCTTGGCAATCACCTTGATGGGTGCGCCCCGTGCTGCCCACACATACGATGCTGGAAAACCGGTCTGGGCCGCCTCGAGCTGCCCTGCTGCCAGTGCGGTCATAAGGGGTTGGAGGTCGTTGAAGGGAATTAGCTCAACCTCGAGGTTCCCCTCCTTATAAAAACCCCTATCCTGTGCAATCAGTGCCAAGCCCATCGGCAACACCGTCAGGTAGCCCATGCGTACTTTCTGCGCAGTAGCCGAACAAAGTAAAAGCACCAGCAATAGTAATACTACTCTCCACATGATTTACCACCTCCTATGTTCTCCTTCTCGCGGCTGGATACCTAACCACGCCAACACTTCTCGTCGCAAAGTTATGAAAGGGGCTTCGTCACGGTTGCGGGGACGGGACAAGTAAATGGGTAAAGTGGTCATGATGCGCCCTGGGTGGGGGGTGAGAACGATGACCCGATCAGCCAGGTAGAGAGCTTCGTCCACGTCGTGTGTAACCATTACCACCCCAAAGCCCAGCTCCTGCCACAGTTTTTGCAGAAGCTCCTGCAAACCCAGGCGGGTGAGCGCATCAAGTGAGCCGAATGGCTCGTCCAACAGGAGCAGTTTGGGTTTTACGGCCAGCACCTGGCCCAGCGCAACGCGCTGGGCCATACCTCCGGAAACCTGATGGGGATAGTATTCCTCGAAACCCGCTAGGCCGAGCCGGGCCAGCCAGTCGCGGGCCTCCTGGCGGGCCTGAGAACGGGGCTTTCCAGCCAGCTCCAGCCCCATCGCCACATTGGCTTCCAGGTTCAACCAGGGGTACAGCACCCGATCCTGTAGCACCAAGGCCCGTTCCGAACCCGGTTGACGCACCGGCGCCTGATGAAAGCGCACCAGCCCTGTGGTGGGTATATCCAGTCCGGCAATCAAGCGCAGCAGGGTGGATTTGCCACAGCCCGAAGGCCCAACTACGGCAATAAATTCGCCCTCGGTACAATGGAATGAGACTTCTTCCAGGGCTGTCAGGGCACCAAAATGCTTGCTTATCGACTGAAGCTCTAAGCTCATCGGTATCTCCAGGCCAACAGGCGGCGTTTGAGCGGTTCAAGCAACAGCCAGTCCAGTGCTATGGTCAGCAGTCCGATCACACAAATCCCGATCAGAACTGTAACCATATCACCTAGCTGACCTGCCAGTTGGATGTTACCCCCCAATCCCCGGGCGGCTCCAGCCAGCATCTCCACTGCAATCAGCGAGCGCCATGCGTTGCCAAAGGCAATCTCGAGCCCCGAGAGCACTGCAGGTAGGGCTGCTGGCAGATACACCCTTTGCACCACCTGCCAGCGTCCTGCTCCCAACACCCGGGCCAGATCCAACCAGCGTGGTTCGACCTGCTCGAGGGCATTCAGTCCGGCAATTGCCAGGGGAAACAGGGCTGCCAACGTCACTACAATCACAATGGGTAGGGCACCAAACCCAAACCACAACAACAATAAAGGAAACCAGGCTATTGGCGGAACCGACTGCAACAGTGCCATCAGTGCACGAAAATAGCTGCGCAGAGCCGGGATAGCTGCTCCCAGAAAGAGCATCCCGATACCTAGAGCGCTAGCGGCAGCTAGGGCCGTAAACAACCGCCCGAGGCTGGTAAGCAGCGTATTCCAGAATGCACCCGCTGAGATTACCTCGGGAACCTGGCGCAACACCCGTGCAGGATCAGGCAGAAGAAAACTCGGAAGGCTCCAGGCTGCGACTTGCCATAGCATCACCAACGTCCCGATCGCCAACATATAAGACCAGATCCGCTTTTTGGCTCGGCCGTTCCTTTGTTGGGCGGAGGTGGCTGAAGAGGCAGCTTGCGTAAACATTAGTTAACTTATAAATTTAGCATATCAAGAGCAGCTACAACCTTGGCAACTGCACCCCCCACCAAAAGCCAGCTTTTCGGCCCTCAGCAACCGGCGAATTAGTTCCAACTCCTCTTCATGCGCGTAGGGCAGCACTTCGGGCACCAGCGCCACCAGGGCGGCGAGATGCTTGAAGCTAGGATACTCCACACCGCTCTCCCAAAACGAAACGGTGGCCTGGGAGAGGTCGAGTTTGCGAGCCAGATTTTCCTGGCTCCAACCATGCTCTTTGCGTGTACGCTGCAGGGCTCTGGCAAAAGGGGTCATAGAATTTCTCGGGTTTGCAGGGAAGGTGGTGGGAAAAAATCGAGATTGGGCCAAGCAAAGGAAGTGCACCGATCGTTGGGGTTCGTTTTTTCTACGACCGATTTTTGGCTTTGTCTAACCAAGCCTGTGCTTGTTGTTTGATGTCTTCGATACAACCGCAACTTTCCTCACAGCCTTCAGTTTCTTCCTGCCGCGTGCCCAGGAAACGAATCATGATGCTCACTACTAAGGCCTCGGCCTGCTCGAGGGCTGCCCTGGCCTCGGGGGTCAGAGCGGGCTGCATCTCCCGTGCGTCGCGCAAGAAGTTGGTCGCCAGCATCAGGCGACCTGCGCCCACGCCCATCTCGGTCTCGAAGTATTCGACCAGCGGAGCGATGGCCTTGATCTTCTCCTCCGCCGTGACCCCCATGCCTTGCTCGAGCAATGAAATCATCCCCCAACCTCCTCGACTCTTAACAGGTTTGTCAGCAACTCCATCAGCTTGATTTCGGCAACGGGCAGAGCCTGCTCGACCTCCGGCGACATCCCGATGCCTAGGTCAATCATGGCGGGCACGCAGCCCACGATGTAGGCCCTCGGCGGCAGCTTGTCCAGCGCCTTGGCCATCGCCATGGCCCGGCCCGGCTCGGCGTAGTGCAGGTCAGCCAGCATGTCACGCTCGACCCTGGGGGGCAGGGTGCGGGGGTCGGTGACGCTGGCCTCGAGTATCCGCACCGTCCCCGGCGTTTCCCCCTCCACCGCGTCCAGAATCACCACCGCCCGGTAGCTGCTAAACAACTCCTGCACGAAGTGCATCCCGCCGATGCCCGCGTCCAGGAGTTTGACCTCCGAGGGCAGTTTGGGATTGTCACGCAACCGTTCCAACAGCCGCACCCCGAAAGCGTCGTCGCGGTGCAGCAGGTTGCCGAAGCCCACCACTAGGATCATCTCGAGAACAACTCCCGCGCCTGCAAGTCAGTCGCCAACAGCACCCGGTTGCCCTGCACGCTCACCGGGTAGATCCGCAGCGAGGCCCCCTCCACCCCGTCCACCCGCTGCCCGTTGCGGGCATCGTAGGCGCAGTTCTGCCAAGTGCAGACAATCACATTGCTAGAAAGTTTGGCCTCGTTGAGGGGCATCTTGCAACCGGGGCAGGTGCAGTCGAAGGCGTAGACCTCCGCGCCCAGCCGCACCAGGATCACCTCCTTGTCGCCCGCGAGAACCGGGGTGACGTGGGTCTGGGAGAGGCCGGAAAACTCCGCGACCTGGGTGAAGACAGGAGCATGCACGGTGGTGGGGATGGGCGCACCCATGCCCGCCATCGGCAACTCGATCAGGCCGGGGATCGGCTCATCCGGCTCCGGCTCGTGGACAACCAAGCCTTTGAACTCCGGTAGGCCATTCCGCAGCGCGACCTCGATCCCGTTCTTGAGCGTCGCCGCCGAGGCCGCGCAGGTCTTGCAGGAGCCTTGCAGCCGGACGTGAACCACGCCGTCCTCGACTGCCAGCACCTCGACCTCGCCGCCGTGGGACTGCATGTAGGGGCGCACCAGCTCGAGGGCCTGCTCGGCCAGCGAGGCCTGGTCGTGGGGGTTCTGGTTGTAGAGGGTGAAGAGCAGGTTCACCGCCGGGTCTTGCAACACCTCCTCGAGCAGCCCCGCCTTGGTCAGCCGCTCGCCCAGCCGCTCCACCCCGGCACGGTGGATGTAGTCGGTGATCTGCAGCACCGCGAAGACCTCCTCGCGCACCTGTGGGAAGGGCAGGGCCTCGAGGTTCTGAATCCGCGCATTCAGCTCGGCTACCAGTTCGTCCAGCGAGACTTCAGTCGACATCCTGGGCTCACATCCAGTCCGGCTTGCGGTTGTGGTGCCGGCAGTTCTCGGGGCCGTTGATCATGCAGTCTTCGCAGTCGGGGCCGCAGGCTCCGTGGGCAGAGTGGGTCAGGTCGGCGAAGGCGTCGTTGAAGCGCCGCCCGCCCTCCTTGTGGCCCAGCTCGGTGAGCTGCACGGCGGCCTCGCCTATCCCGATCAGCAGGCCCTCGAGCTTCATCATCTCGAAAACCTTCCCGATCTGCTCCGGCCCCGCACCCACCAGCACCGAGACCTGCTGGGCCGTGGCGGTCTCGCCCAGGTTCTCGCCCTTGAGCCAGTAGAGCACCTGCAAAATCTCGTCACGCAGCCGGAGTTCCTCGAGGGTCATGGGCGTACCTCCACCTTGCGCGGGGTGAAGGGCCGTTGCAGCCCGAACTCGGCGTGTTCCTCCACCAGTTCGGCAGGCAGTTCACCTTGCACAAAAGCCCGCGCTATTGTCTCTACTTTAGGGTACAAGGCCTGTACTTCGGGTGTGAGACCGTCCGGGCCGTTGGGCTCTACGGGTTCGATCTCGAGCACCCAGGTCTCGGCGGGCAGAGCACCGAACTGCTTGGCGATCACCAACAGCAGCTCGATAGCGATCACCCCCGAGCCTGCCTCGTTCATGTACTCCTGGAACACGTCAACTGTTTTGGGCAGCTCGGGGTCGGCGCGGTAGAGCCGCAGCGTCCCCGGTTCGCGGCCCCTGGCCTCTGAGGCCACGAAGAGTGCGCGATGGTAGCCATCGTCCTGAAGTTGGTACATCATCGGGATCGCGCCGAAGCTGTAGTCGGCCACGGTGACGTGGGGGGGCCACTCGAGCTTCGCCAGCCGGTCGCAGAACTCCGGCCCCGCAGAGCGGTCGCGCCAGAAGCGGTGCCCGACCCCGGCGAGGAGGGTTTTGGGCTTAGGGTTGATTTTACTGACCATCCCCAACCTCAATGATGGTGTATTTCAGAGGGCCTACAATTGGTTGCCACTTTATTGTGTATGTGCCAACTATTGATGCTTCGGAATACTTTGTTCCAGTCGGTTTTTGAACTCGACCATGAAGAGGTTTACCAGCTCGAAAGAAGCCATATATACCCTCAGATGAACCTTGGTAGAACAAGGGATCATCAGCAAAGATCATCAAGGCAGTCCGTTGAAACCCCAGTTTTCTCAGCTCTTCGGCAAACGCTACATCTTTGCAGAAGCTAAACATTTGCTCGGGGTATTGTCCGTTGCGTGGGTACTTCAACTCGATAGCGTACCTCAGCTCTTTCCTGTCCTTAGAAAAAACGGATATATCAATTTCCCTTTTCGTGAAGGCCGAACGAGTTGGAGAAAAGAAGTTGACATTACGCTCGAATTGAACTTTGTAAGCGGGCAAACTACAACGAAGAAATATGCCTAACTCATGCTGCAAACTGAACTCGTTGTACGCCTCAACTTCCCCAGCAGCCACAGCATTTATGAACGAGCCTATGTAGTCGAGAAGGGTATTCATTGGCCTTTCAGACCTCAAATCCCTAAACCCCGCACCCGCATGTGTTCACCTCTCGAGTAATCACTAAGTCGTGCTTGTCCACCATGATGTGGGTGGTGCAGGGCATGCAGGGGTCGAAGCTGCGGATGACGCGGAGGATGTCTATGCCGGTGTAGTTGTCGGGCTTGTCGAACTCCTCCAAAATCGGGGTGTTCATCACCGACTCCTCGTAGGGGCTGGGGTGGCCCCAGGGGTCGCGGGGAGCAGCATTAATGGTGGAAGGGGTGCAAATTTGATAGTTGGTGATGGCCCCGTTGTCGGCCACGATGTGATGGGTCAGGAAGCCCCGGCCCGCGCCCCAGAAGCCCGCCCCCACGTGCGTGCCTTTGCGCGGGATCTCGAAGGGGGTGGCTACGTCGGTGTCGCCCTGCTTGAGGCATTCCATCGCCATCAGCCAGTTGTCCATCGCCGCCATCGCGCTGAAGGGGATGCAGTAGGCCCGCGCTAGGTTGCGCTCGAAGGCATTCCAGACCTGCGGGATGTGCCACTCGAGCACCTGCTCCGGGCGCTTGCCCTCGGGCACCAACACCTTGAGGCTCTGGCCAGTGGGGTCGATGAAACGGCGGTAGGGCAGCTTGTTGGCGGCGGCGGCGTTCCAGACGCGGGCGTAGGCTCCGGCCTCGCAGGACTGCCGATCCCAGCGGGGGGTGGTGCTCCAGGAGTAGCGGTCTTTCCAGTTCTGGGGGCCGGGGCGGGGCTTGGTCTCGCGGTTCCAGGGGTGGTTGGGCGAGAGCGGCGCGCCCAGGGGGTCGGTGGGGAAGCGGTTGCCGGCCGCGTCGTGGTAGTAGGAGCGCTCGACGAACTCCTCGAGGCCGATGTTGATGTTTTGCAGGCTGGTGGTCACCTGCTGGCCGCCGATGATCACGCCAGGCACCGACCACCGGCGGTCGCCCCAGGTCTCGATGTTCTTGTAGCTAGCGTCGTAGGTCTCGGGGTCGTCCCAGACGCCGGTGTCAATCAGGTTGGCGGGGCGGGTGCCGCACTGGCGGTACTTGGGGTCGGCCTCGTAGAAGAACTGGGTGATGTCCTCCCAGATCGCCACCACCTTCTTGGAGTAGTCGAAGAACTGCTGGAGGCGCTGGTAGACCTCGTTCATCATCTGGAGGCTGACCGTGGCGCTGATCCCGCCAGGTACCACCGTCTCGGGGTGGGGGTACTTGCCGCCGATCACCACGTAGGCTTCGCGGGCCACGCGGGTCATGTGCAGGGCCTCGAGGTAGAGACTGCCGGTGAGCGGATTCATGTCGGTGAGCAGCTCGGCCATGGTGCCGTAGCCGTGGTGCTCGGCCCTGGGGGCCAGGGTCTTGCGGGCCTTGTCCCACAGGCCGGGGTTGGTGGCCCGCACCAGCGACTCCGAGTAGTCCGGCCCCGCCAGCAGGAAGAGGTGCAGTGGGTGATCGTAGAGGTACTCGAGGCCCAGCAACAGGTTGCGGAGCAGAATCCCCAGCTTGGGTGGGCGGATGTCAAAGGCCATCTCGAGAGCCTCGGCGCTTACCGTGGCGTGAACCCCACCGCACACCCCACAGGCGCGGGAGGAAATAAAGATCGCGTCTCGAGGGTCGCGCCCCTTGAGGATCACCTCGTAGCCTCGGAAGATGGTTGCCATCGAGTTGGCCGAGAGCACCGTGCGGTTCTCCAAGTCCACCACGCTGTGGAAGGCCAGCGCCCCGGCCACGCGGGTC
Source organism: Meiothermus cerbereus (assembly GCF_051297115.1). Classification (GTDB taxonomy): domain Bacteria; phylum Deinococcota; class Deinococci; order Deinococcales; family Thermaceae; genus Meiothermus; species Meiothermus cerbereus_A. Next base: position 4,022 of record NZ_JBEVAL010000063.1, on the reverse strand, counting down.
ACTGGGTCGTAATCTACCGACTTGATAAAGCCGTTGCGGGCTAGGAGTTCCTTGAGCTTGTCCTCGTTGGCCCCCAGGTCGGCGACCTGATAGCCGTAGGGGTCGCGCACATCATCTTTGAGCCGGGCCTTGCCCGATGCGTCGAACTCGATGGGGAGATATTGAAAACACATGTGACTTCCTCCTACTTGCGCACCAGAGCGCCAATGACCTCGAGAATCTTGCCCAGCCCCGCGTCCACGCGAATGAGTGAACCCACCACGCCCTGCAACTCGCCGAAGATGGAGGCCAGCTTGGACTCGAGGGGCTTGGCTTGCTCGGCGACTTTTTCTAGGTCGTCGGCCACGCCTTCGAGGTGCAACCTCGCACGGCGCAACGCTATACCGGTGCCGATAACCGCCACCGCCAGTACCAGCACCACCGCCGCGACCCACACAATCGTCAGGATGGAGTGGATACTCATGGTTTACCTCCTGCGCGACGGGCCAGCAGGGCAGTCAGGGCTTCGACCCCGGCGGCCACGTCCTTGCCCAGCGCGTTCGCGCCCTGTAACCCGGCCTCGGTGGTGTTGAGGGCGGGGATGTTCTCTAAGTGCTGCACAATTTTCTGCGTGGATTGCCGAGTAACCCTGGCGTAATATTCGATCTTCCAGGCCGCCCGCCAAATCCGCAGCAGCAGCCACAGCAACAGCGGCACCGCCAGGTAGGCGATCACCAGCCCGATGCCCCAAATCAGATAAGCGCCCTCCATCAGGCACCTCCCTGCTTTTCCACGGCCTTGATGGTGCCGCCTACCGAGGCCTTGAGGGCTTCCAATCCGCCCGCCAGCTTGCCCAGGCTCTCGTTGAGCTTGGTGGCCTCAGGGCCGAGGGCCGAGACTTCTTTTTCGATGGCGCTCACGCCCAGCGCGATGCGGGCGAGGTAGCTAGGATAGGCGCTGCGCCGCCCGATGGTGGAGGGCTCACGGGAGCCGATGGCCTCGAGGGTTTGCGCGATGCGGGTTAGAAAGTAGACCAGAACACCCGAGAACAGCGCAAAGAGTAAGAGCGTTAGTAGGGCTAAAAAGGTGTTCATAGCTTACCCCCCATCACGCACTGTGGGCAGCCGGGGCAGGTCTCGGCGTGTTTGCGGATACGCTCGAGGTCGCCGTGCAGCCCCGGCACCCCGGCCAGAATCTTGCCCACGTAGTGGTTGGTGCGGATCAGGTCGGGCACATGAACGGTGTTGTTGGCCACCCGCTTGCCGCCGTCCCAGATCGCGCCCGCACCCTTCTCGATGGTCTGGGCCTCGCGCAGGATGGCGTTGAGCAGCCAGCCCACCACCCCAACCACCGCCAGCCCGATGACCAAAAGTCCAAGCCAGGTAATCATGCTTTCCCCCCCCTGGGGTCAACCGCCTCGGCGGCCTGGTGGGCCTTGTCGGCGATCGAGGCCACCACGCCATAGCCGGTGTCGAGCAGTTGGTTGAGTTCGGGGATCTTCCACAACACTTTGGTGTTTTGCTCCACCGCGCCCGCCGCACCCAGGGCGCGGACGACGGCCTTGCGAATCCCGCTGGCCTCGATTAGAATCCAGATCAGCAGGGCCGCCACCACCACCACGATCAGCATTGCCAGTGCAAACCAGATCATCGTGGCCTCCTAGAAGTCTTCATAGCGCCTTTTCGAGGAAATTCCCCCCAACACCTTGGGGAATTGCGCCAGGAACGACTTTGTGTTGAACTGTCGTTTCGCATAATCACCCTGGCGCAACTTAGACTTTCCGACTACCGGGCTTCTGCGAGCCCCAGTACTGAACCTTCTCGTAGAAGAAGCTGTAAATCTTGTCCACCGGACTCTGCGGCGCGACCTCGCCCCAGCCCGAGGGCACCCCGGTCTTCTTCCAGCGCTCGGTCAGGTTGGCCTGGCGCTGTGAGAGGCGGCGCAGGGTGGAGACGAAGGTGCCCGTGCCCCTCGAGATCATCCCGGAGAACTTGGCCCCCGGCGGCTCGGTGTAGAAGGGGGCGAACTTGTCGGGGAAGCCCGGCATGGTGCAGCCGATGCAGATGCCCCCGGCCTTCATGCAGCCGCCGGAGTTGTTGATGGCCCCACGGGAGACGATGTTGCACTGCACCACCGGCCCCCAACAGCCCACCTCCACCAGGCACTCGCGGTCGCCATACTCCTTGGCGAAGGTGCCCTCCTCGTAGTAGCCCGCACGGGTACAGCCCCGGTGCACGGTCTCGCGGAACAGCCAGGCCGGGCGGCCCAGCTCGTCGAACTCCGGCAGCGGCCCCATACCTTGCAGGAACATCAGCACGGCGACGATGGTCTCGGTGATGTTGTCGCCCAGCGGCGAGCAGCCGGGGATGTTGATGACCGGCAGGCCCAGCACGCTGCGGTACTCCTTGCCCAGGTAGTCCATCAGCCCCATCGAGTTGGTGGGGTTCCCGGCAGCGGCGGGGATGCCCCCCCAGGTGGCGCAGGTGCCCACCGCAATCGCGGCGGCAGCCCCCGGTGCCAGGCGCCGCACCCACTCCATGGTGGGTACCGGCTGGGAGTTCCAGGGGTCGTGGTTGCCGCTGGCGTCCTCGGCCCCCAGCCCCGACCAGTAGCCGCCGGTGTTGTTGTTGAGCACCTCGTCGGGGGCGGAGCCTTCCAGCAAAATCACGTACGGCGCGTCAAGCTCGCCCCGCCAGGCCTTGTAGAAGGGCTCCATGAAGTCGTGCCCGACCGTCACCGCCAGCACCGGGTGGTGCAGGATGATCTTGGGCAGGCCCGGCAAGCGCCCGGTCAGCAGGTCTTCGACCGAGGGCTTGGTGGCCCCCGAGACCCCGATGGTGCAGCCGTCGCAGCTCATCCCGGCCATCCAGAAGGCGTGGACTTCCTTGTACTTTTTGGGCAGCCCGGTGAGCACGTCGGCAATTACCGAGAGCGGGGTCGGCCCGCCCGTAGAGCTGTTGGTGGTGGGTTCCTTGACCATCGCGCCCTCCTAGGCCATCAGCCTGTCCAGCATCCCCGCCACCGCCCGCATCGAAGGGGCCTGGGGATTGTAGTCGAGCACGGGTTTGCCTTCGAGGTCGGCTGCCGTTACCGCCTCGTCGAAGGGAATGACGGCAATCACTGGAATCTCGAGGCTCTTGAAGTAGCTCACCACCACTTCTTCTTCCGCAGGGGTGCGCACCTTGTTGGCGACACCGTAGATTTGCTTGATGCCCATTTCCTGTGCCAACTTGATGAGGCGGCCTGCGGACTCCAGGGCACGGTAGTAGGGCTCGGTCACCACCAGCAGCTTGTCCACATGGCGCACGGTGCCCCGCCGCATGTGCTCGAGGGAGGCTTCCATGTCCAGGATCACGACCTGGTTGGACTCCTCCACCGCCGCCCCCACAATCTCCCGCACCATCCCGTGGCGGCTGCACAGACAGCCCTTGCCGGGCTCGTCCACCTCGCCTAGGGCCAGCAGGTGCACCCCATCCGGCCCCGGCACAGTGTGCTCGGTGAGGATCTGCTGCACCGGCAGGGCCAGCCTCGAGACCCGCTTGCCCTCGATCTCCTCAACCTTCATCAGATTGGTGGGCAGCAGCGGCCACACGCCGTCGTGTTGCACCCCCATGGCCCGCCCGAGGTTGGGGTTGGGGTCGCCGTCCACCGCCAGCACGTGGCCCAGCCGCCGACCCGCCAGCCGCGCCAGCGTCCCCGCGATGGTGGTCTTGCCGCTGCCGCCCTTGCCGGAAATTGCGATTCGCTGCATCCCAAACCTCCGTATCGCTTTAGAGCAGGTCTGCAGGGTTGAAGGACAGAACCCGCTGTAGCTATTGAAATGCTTAAGGATACCTGGGACAAGTATGCAATTACAAGGGCCCTCTGCACATTTCCGCAAAGTCACGACAAAACCCTGAGTAGGCAAAAGCAGGCCGCTCCTGTAAGGTGTTTCTGCCTGAGACACGGTAAAGGAGCGGTTGTTTTGAATGATACTACTTTGATAACCCCAATTCGGAAAAGCCACCAGCCACATTTCCCCAAACTGCGCCAACAGGAGGCGC
>NZ_JBEVAL010000062.1:0-14466 GCF_051297115.1 Meiothermus cerbereus | reverse complement strand
CTGATGCATCCGTTCCCGCATTTCGCTCATTCCCACAGTTTAGGCTGTTTGCCTATTTTCAGGACACACCCCAGGGCTGACACCGAGAAGGCTTGTAAAATTGACCTAAATATGTAGGATAAAAATATGAAGATCGTCACCGTGCATCAAGCCAAGCAGCACTTTTCCGAACTGCTCGAGCATGCCCATGCAGGCGAGGAGGTGGTGATTTCCAAGTACGGCAAACCCTACGCCAAGCTGGTTCCGCTCGAGCCGGTGGATAAGGTGCCGCTGGGCTTCTTGAAGGGCACTGTGGAGGACGCCTTCTTCGAGCCGCTGCCCGAGGAGGAGCTGGCCGCGTGGGAGGCTTGAAGCTGCTCCTGGATACCCACACCCTGCTTTGGGCCTTGTATGAACCCCATAAGTTGCCGGTTGGCATCCGGCAACTGCTGGAGAATCCCAAGAACACGCGCCTGGTCAGCACAGCCTCGCTGTGGGAGATTGCCATCAAGCACAAGCTGGGAAAGCTGGCGCTGGGTGGGGATTTCCTCAAGAACTACCGAGCCTACCTGCGGGTATTTCTGGCAGAAGAACTCTGCATTGAGGGGGCGCATGTGGTGCTCGCTCCCCAACTGCCTACCGATCACAAAGACCCTTTCGACCGCATCCTGGCGGCCCAAAGCCAGGTAGAAGCGGCCTTGCTGCTGACCGATGACCGCAAAATTAAGGACTTCGGGGTGGAAACCTTTTGGTAGGGGATTGTATTCTGATATAGGCAGAATGTAAAGGGTTTTCGGTATGCTAAAGACCTGATGTTTCGTTACCAAGGCCCCGACCCCAAGGGCGACCAGCCCCAGGCCGTTGCCGGTCTCGCGGAGGCCCTGCGCGATGGGGAGCGTTTTGTAACCCTGCTGGGCGCAACCGGCACGGGCAAGACCGTGACCATGGCCCGGGTTATCGAAACGCTGCAGCGCCCGGCGCTGGTGATGGCCCCCAACAAGGTGCTGGCCGCGCAACTGGCCGCCGAGTTCCGCGAGCTTTTCCCCCAGAACGCGGTGGAGTTTTTCATCAGCTACTACGACTACTACCAGCCCGAGGCCTATGTGCCGGGGCGCGATTTGTTTATCGAGAAAGACGCCGCCATCAACCCCGAGATCGAGCGGCTGCGCCACTCCACCACCCGCAGCCTGCTGACCCGGCGCGACGTGATTGTGGTGGCTTCGGTCTCGGCCATCTATGGCCTGGGCAGCCCCGAAGACTACAAGAACATGAGCCTGATTGTGGAGGTGGGGCAGGAGCTTCCCCGCGAGGCCCTGATCGAGCGGCTGGTGGACCTGCAGTACGAGCGGGGCGATTTGCAGCTCGAGGCTGGGCGCTTTCGGGCTAAAGGCGAGGTGCTCGAGGTCTGGCCGGCCTACGAGCAGGAGCCCATCCGCATCGAGCTGTTTGGCGACACCATTGACCGCGTGACGGTGGTGCACCCGGTGACGGGCGAGCGGCTCAAGGACCTGCCGGGCTTTGTGCTGCTGGGGGCCAGCCACTACGCCACCCCGGAGTGGCGCCTGAAGCAGGCCATCCCGGAGATCCGTAAGGAGCTGGAGGAGCGCCTTAGGGTGTTTGAGGCCGAGGGCAAGCTGCTGGAGGCCCAGCGGCTCAAGGAGCGCACCCTCTACGACCTCGAGATGCTGGAAGTGATGGGCACCTGCCCCGGCATCGAGAACTACAGCCGCTTTTTGTCGGGCAAGGCCCCCGGCGAGCCGCCCTACACCTTGCTGGACTACTTCCCCGAGGACTACCTGGTCTTCCTGGACGAGTCACACGTGACGGCCCCCCAGCTCCGGGGGATGTACAACGGCGACTACATGCGCAAGAAAACCCTGGTGGACTACGGCTTTCGGCTGCCCAGCGCCCTCGATAACCGCCCGCTCAAGTTCAACGAGTTTTTGCAGCGGGTGGGGCAGGTGGTGTTTGTCTCGGCCACCCCAGGCCCCTACGAGCTGGAAGTCTCGGGCCGGGTGGTGGAGCAGATCATTCGCCCCACCGGCCTCTTGGACCCCCAGGTGGTGGTCAAACCCACCACCGGCCAGATCGAAGACCTGATGGGGGCCATTCGCACCCGTGCAGGCCGGGGCGAGCGCACCCTGGTGACGGTGCTGACGGTGCGCATGGCCGAGGAGCTGACGGCCTACCTGGTGGAGCACGGGGTGCGGGCCCGTTACCTGCACCACGAGCTCGACGCCTTTGAGCGCCAGGCCCTGCTGCGCGACCTGCGGCTGGGCTACTTCGATGCCCTGGTGGGCATCAACCTGCTGCGCGAGGGCCTCGACCTGCCCGAGGTCTCGCTGGTGGCTATCCTGGACGCCGACAAACAGGGCTTTTTGCGTTCGGAGCGCTCGCTGATTCAGACCATTGGCCGGGCGGCCCGCAACGTGGGGGGCGAGGTCATCCTTTATGCCGATACCGTTTCGGATTCGATGCGGGCGGCCATCGAGGAGACCAACCGCCGCCGGGCCATCCAGGAGGCCTACAACGCCGCGCACGGCATCACCCCCGCCACCATCCAGAAATCGGTGCGCAGGGTGGTCAAGCCCGAAGACTACCAGGCCGAGGCCGCGGAGGCTGTCCTGGACGACCCTGTGGTGCTGAAAAGCCTTTTGGAGCAGCTCGAGACCGAGATGTGGGCGGCCTCCGAGGCCCTCGACTTCGAGAAGGCCGCGTCCTTGCGTGACCAGATGCGCAGCCTCGAGGCCCGCATCAAGGGCCTGCCCGAACCCACCACCGCCGGAAAGGGCAAGCGCCGCCGCCGCCGTTAGCCGATAATTTCTTCGGGCTTGAAGAAGATCCCGATCTCGCGGGCGGCGCTTTCGGGGCTATCCGAGCCGTGGATGATGTTCTCGTCCACGGTGGTGGCAAAGTCGGCGCGGATGGTACCGGGTGCGGCTTCCCAGGGGCGGGTGGCCCCCATCAGGCGGCGCATCTCGGCAATGGCCCCAGGACCTTCGACCACCATGGCCACCACCGGCCCACTGGTGATGAAGTTAACCAGCCCCTCAAAAAAGGGCTTGCCCTGGTGCTCGCCGTAATGGATTTCGGCAGTCGCGCGGGGGATGAGCATTTTCTTCATCGCCACAATCTTGAAACCTTTGCGCTCGATGCGGTGGATGATTTCGCCGGTGAGGCCCCGGCGCACGCCGTCGGGTTTGACCATGATGTAGGTGCGTTCCATACCGCAGTAGAGTTTACATGCTTTGGGCCATTTGCAGAAGCATGCGCGCGAAGACCGCGATGCGGCAGAACAAGAAAAAACCCTCCCCAATACGGGGAGGGCCAGCAACCGGCTGGGTCAGCGGTTGGCTGGAGGATTGGCTGGGGTAGAGGGGTTGCTGCTGGGTGGGTTCGGGTCGGTTTTAGGCTCTTCCTGCTTGGATTCTTCCTTGGGGGTCAGGGCAGTGAGCACCTTTTGTAGGTTGTTTTCCACCTTGGCAGCCTTGCGTACCTCCTCGACCCATTTCTGGGCGGCCTCGGCCCGGCGGGTAGCCAGCACCTGCTGACGGGCCTGCTCTTTGACCTCCTCGAAGGGGCGCAGGACTTCAGCCTTGCGGTCGTTGACGAGGAGCACCTGGAAGCTTCCGTCCTCGAGCTTCACCACCTCGCTCACTTCGCCCAGCGACCCCTTGGGGAAGGTGCCGCGGGTCAGGAAGACCAGCCGGTTGGGTACTGGGGGCATGGTGCCAGGGTTGACCACCCCGAAGTCCTCCACGGTTCCGCTGTTGGCCTTGGCCAGGTCCTCGAGCTTACCGCCTTTGAGGGCCGCGGCCCGGAAAGCCTCAGCCTTGGCTTTGTCTTCCTTCTTGAAGTTGACCGCCTGCACCTTGGCCGAGGCCGGAATGGTGAAGTTGGCCAGGTTGGAGTCGTAGTACTTGCGTACCTCGGCTTCAGTGACGGTAATATCGCGGGTTTTCCACTGCTGGGCCTGGTTGGCAATATCGGATTTTGAACCAAAGAAAGGCTGGTTCAGCTGCTTGGCCGCCTGGTAAATCACTTCCCGATTGATGAGCTGCTCGAGCGTCTGCGGCATGAAGAACTGCACCGCCAGCTCACCCAGGCCCTGCTGCACCAGCTGGGGCACCTGCGGGTTGGCAAACACCACCTGGGTTACTTCGGAAAGCTTGATTTCGGCATCGCCTACTTTGGCGACCACCGGATTCTCAAACTTGAAGGTGGCCTCCTGGGCAAACTTGACGTTGGCCTTGGCGCGCAGCCCCTCGAGGTAGGCTTCCAGAGCCCCGTTGCCCTTGATGCGCTTGGCATCTTCCTTGACCCGATCCTTTACCTCTTCAAACTGCACATCGCCCGCCGGGAGGTATTTTTCTACCTTCACGATGTAGAAGCGGCCCCCGGCCTCGATGGGCTTGCTGATTTGCCCGTCGCGCAGCTTGAAGACCGCATCGGCCACGGCGTTGGGGAAAACCACCCTGGTAACCGGGCCGGGTTCGCCCTTGCCAGCCGCCGCCCCCAGGGCCCCACCCTGCTCGGCATTGAGCTTGGAGTTGGCTTTGGCAATGGCGGCGAAGTCGGCGCCGGGCGCAGAAACTTCGGCGTAGATTTTTTCGGCGGTGGCCTTGTCGTCTAACACAATCTGGCGGGCCTGTACCCGCTCTTCGTTCTTGTACTGCTCGCGGTTAAGTTCGAAGTAAAGCCGCATCTCCTCTTCGGTCGGCTCGGCTTTATTCTGGATTTCCTCTATGCGTTTGTTGATGCGAATCTGGTCGCGCAGCTCGTTGCGAAGCTGCGAGTCGGTATAGCCGACCTGGGTCAAGAAGCGGTCGTAGTCTTCTTTCTTTTGCAGACCAAAGCGCTCTTTGATGGTATCGATTTCTTTTTTTAGCTCCCCGCTCGAGACCCTGACCCGGGCGGTGTCCTGTGTCAGCGCCGTGATTACGATTAGCCGGTCGCCAAAGTTGATTTCAGCCAGCTTTTTCAAAAGCCCCTGGGGGTTGGTGCTCAAAATGGGGTCGTTTTGCTGGGCTCGAGCCAGCTCGAGTTCATAAACCGGACGCCCGTTGACGGTTAGCTCGATTTTGCCCTGGGTGTTGCGCTGGCCCTGGGGCGTGAACAGCAAAACCGAACCCACCACAAAGGCCAGGGCCAGAACCCCGAAAATGACCGCAATTACCTTTTTGTTGATTCCAAACACTTGACTGCCTCCTCTATGCGGTGCTACCCTTCTTTGTGCTTATGCACCCGTAGCTCAGTGGATAGAGCGTTCGCCTCCGGAGCGAAAGGTCACAGGTTCGAGTCCTGTCGGGTGCGCCAACTTTTTTAGGGTCGGGGCTTGCCCGGCCTTTTTTGCAGCAGCATCTCCCACTGAACTCTTTGTACCCCCATAAGGTAAGACCAGGGTTAAGCATTGGCGAACCTACACCAAGGGCCGATTGTAGCATATCTGGCGGGCGGGTTTGGAAGTTTTGTTTCGATGTACAACATGAAGGCCCATCACTTTGTTCGGCCCAGAAACCTGGCAGAGGCCAGGGCCCTGCAAAAAGCCCTTGCCGAAGCGGTGGTATTGGAAGGTAACCCTAGCCCGGCCCGCTACATCGCGGCCCTCGACGCCTCGCACCCCACCCGCTTTTCCAGACATAAAGGCCCTTCGGTGGCGGTGGCGGTGCTGTGGGATAAGGCCCAGGGGGCGGCGCTCGAGGTCACCGCTGCCCAGATGGACGAGGCCGAGCTATTCCCCTATATTCCCGGTTACCTGTCCTTCCGCGAGGCGCCCCTTTACCTGGCGGCCCTGGCCCAGCTATCCCATGCCCCCGAGGTGTTGCTGGTCGATGGTCAGGGCATCGCCCACCCCAGGCGCTTGGGCATTGCCGCCCACCTGGGGGTGCACCTGAACCTGCCGAGCATTGGGGTTGCCAAAACCTTGCTGTTTGGCCGGCCAGAGGGAGCGCTGCCCCTGGAGGCAGGCTCGGCAGTGCGGCTGATGGACGGCGAAACCCAGATTGGCTGGGTGTACCGTAGCCGCACCGGGGTTCGGCCCCTGGTGGTCTCGCCCGGCCACCGGGTGGGCCTGGCAGAAAGCCTGGCTTTTGTGCGCTTGCTGACGGGGAAGACCCGCTTACTCGAGCCCTTGCGTCTGGCCCACCTCCAGGCGGGGGCAAAACGGCGGCTGGCTGCAGGGGAGCGTAGAGGCGAAACTGGGTGCAATGTGAGATGAGCCCAATTTCGAGCCAGCTCCCTGAACTATGGTTTTTTATGTACTTTATTTCGTCAACTAAAATGAGAAAACCCTGAGGAGGCCCATATGACCAAAGTGTCTCGTCGCCAAGCCCTTAAGCTGCTGGGCACTACCGGTGCGGTGGCTGTGGCTGGTACCATGCCCGCAATGGCCCAGCAGACACCCGCCATGCCCAATGGCGCCGGCTATTACCGTTTCAAGCTGGGCGATTTTACCCTTACGGTGCTGAGCGATGGTCAGACCCCACCCGGCAATGCCTTTCCCAACTGGGGTGCGACCCCCGGCAAACAGGCCGAGTTCGAGGCGGCCCTGCGTGAAAACTTCCTCGAGCCCACCCAGTTCATCAACAATTTCAACCCCATGGTCATCGATACCGGGCGGGCCAAGATTCTCATCGACACCGGCCGGGGCCAGGCCGGGCAGCTTCTGGCTCATCTGGCCAACGCGGGCCTGCGGCCTGCCGATATCAACACCGTCTTCATCACCCACGGCCACGGCGACCATATTGGCGGCCTGCTGCGCGAGGGACAGCCGGTTTTTGCCAATGCCCAGCACGTCATGGGCGAAGCCGAGCTGCAGTTCTGGCTCTCCCAGGCCACCCCGCCGGCCAGCCTGGTTGCCCTGCGCGAACGCTTTACCCTTGTGCGCCCCGGCGCCGAGATTGCCCCCGGCGTAACTGCGGTGGATACCTCCGGCCACACCGTGGGGCACCTGGCCGTGCAGGTGAGCTCGGCTGGGCGGACGCTGTGGCACCTGGGCGACGCGGGGGGGCACCATATCCTCTCCCTGCGCTTCCCCGATCACTACCTGGGCTTTGATGCCAACCCCCAGCAGGCGGTGGCCACCCGGGCCCGGCTGTGGCAGGCTGCGGCGGCAGAGCGGATTATGGTGGTGGGCTACCACTTTGCCTGGCCAGGGGTGGGTTACGTGCGGCGTTCCGGCAACGCTTACGAGTTCGTGCCGGCGTTCTTTGTGTTCTGAGGGATTGCACAGCTGGCCGCACCCTCCCCGGGTCTTCGGGGAGGGTTTCATATGAACCCCATCTGAAGCGCTCTGCTCAAGGACTATGAAGCGCGCTATCGCGGAGACCTGGGGCTTGCTGAACCCAGCAGACAAAACCCATTGCGGGCCGTAAAATCGAGCCAAAGCAAAAGCAAAGGAGGCGCCTATGCTGTCCACCATGATGGATTTCCCCCTGACCCTTCCGCACCTTTTGCAGCGGGCCGGAAAGCTTTTTCCTAAAGAAGAAATCGTGACCCGGCTGCCCGATAAGTCGCTGCATCGCTACACCTATGGCGATTTCTATAAGCGTTCGCGCAAACTGGCCTCGGCGCTGCAAAAGGCTGGCCTGCAAAAAGGCGATCGGGTGGCCACCCTTTCCTGGAACACCTATGCCCACCTCGAGGCCTACTTTGGTGTGCCGCTGGCGGGTGGGGTGCTGCACCCGCTGAACCTCAGGCTCCACCCCTCGGACATCGCCTACATCATCAACCATGCCCAGGACAGGTTTTTGATTGTGGACGACGTGCTTCTGAAGCTTTTTGAGGCTGTGCGGGAGCAGGTCAGGCTGGACGGGGTGATTGTGGTGCCTCTTTCGGGCCAGCCGCTGCCGGAGGGCCTTTTGAACTACGAAGACTTTCTGGCCTCGGGGGAGGAGAATTTTGTTTACCCCGAGCTAAACGAGCTCGAGGCCGCCGCCATGTGCTACACCTCCGGTACCACCGGAAAGCCCAAAGGGGTGGTCTACGCCCACCGTTCGATTGCCCTGCACAGCCTGGCTTCGGCCCTGCCCGACGCCCTGAACCTGGGCGGCCAGGATGTGCTGCTGCCGGTGGTGCCCATGTTCCACGTGCTGGCCTGGGGGCTGCCTTACACGGGGGTAATGGTGGGCTGCAAGCTGGTGCTGCCGGGGCCACACCTCGACCCGGTAAGCCTGCTGGAGCTGTTCGAGTCGGAAGGGGTTACCAAGACCGCCGGGGTGCCCACCATCTGGCTGGGGGTGCTGCAGGCTTTGGAGAAGGAGCCGGCCCGTTGGCAGCTAAAACCCATGGAGATGGTGGTGGGGGGCAGCGCGGCCCCCGAGGCCATGATCCGGGCCTTCGACCGCTTTGGCCACACCGTGCTGCACGCCTGGGGCATGACCGAGATGAGCCCGCTGGGCACCGTCAGCCGGCTCAAGCGCCACCTGCGCGGCGACCCGGAGCTCGAGTACTGCTACCGGGCGTTGCAGGGCCTGCCCACCCCCTGGGTGGAGATTCGGGCGGTGGGCGAGCAGGGCGAGGTGCTTTGGGATGGGCAGTCGCTGGGAGAATTGCAGGTGCGGGGGCCCTGGGTGGCCAAAAGCTACCACAACCTGGAGGAGGAGTCCGACAAGTGGACCCAGGATGGCTGGTTCCGCACCGGCGACGTGGTGGCGATAGACCCCGAGGGCTACATCCGCATCGCCGACCGCACCAAAGACCTGATTAAGTCGGGGGGCGAGTGGATTAGCTCGATTGACCTCGAGAACGCCCTGATGGCCCACCCGGCGGTAAAGGAGGCCGCGGTGATTGCCATCGCCGACCCCAAATGGGACGAGCGCCCCCTGGCGGCCATTGTGCTCAAGGAAGGGCAGCACGTAACCCCGGAGGAGCTGGCCCAGTTTTTGGCGGCCCGCTTTGCCAGGTGGTGGCTGCCCGATGCCTATGTGTTCCTGGACGAAATTCCCCGCACCAGCACGGGCAAGTTCCTCAAGTCCAGGCTGCGCGAGCAGTTCTGGCACCACAAGACCTCGTCCGCCCCGCAGTGAGGGCGGGCTACAGCGCCACTAGACGGAGGCTGCGGGGTATATTCTAGCTATGTCCAGCGCTATAGACCGCTACCTGGAGGAAAACCTCGAGGCCTACCTGCAAGAAACCATCCGGCTCTGCGCCCAGCCCAGCGTCTCGGCCACAGGTCAGGGTGTGCTTGAATGTGCCGACCTGGTGGAGCAAATCTTGCAACGGCACCGCTTTCAGACCTGGAAAATCGAGGGCTACGGCAACCCGGTGATCGTGGGCCGGGCCCAGGGCCACTCCCAGCGCACCCTGCTTTTCTACAACCACTACGACGTGCAGCCCCCCGAGCCGCTGGAGCTGTGGGACTCGCCCCCTTTTGAGCCGCAAATCCGCGATGGCAAGCTTTTTGCCCGTGGGGCCAAGGACGACAAGGGCGAGTTTATGGCCCGCCTGGCCGCGGTGGACGCGGTGCGGGCCGCGCATGGGGGAGAGCTGCCCTGCACGGTGCTTTTTGTGGTCGAAGGCAACGAGGAGGTGGGCAGCCCCGGCATTGCAAAGTTTGTGCAGGATCACCTGGAGCTGCTCCGCTGCGATGGGGCCATCTGGGAAGAGGGGGGCATCGACTTCGAGGAGCGGCCCGGAACCTCCCTGGGCCGGCGGGGGATTCTGGCGGTGGAGCTCGAGGTCGAGACCCTCTCGCGCGATGCCCACTCTGGCAGCGCCCACATCCTACCCAGCGCGGCCTGGCGGATGGTGCGGGTGCTGGCCTCCTTGAAGGACGAGAACGAGCACATTCTGATTCCTGGTTTTTACGACGACGTGCGGCCCATCTCCGAGTTCGACCTCGAGCTTTTGCACAACCTGCCCGACCTCGAGCCCTACCTGCGCCAGACCTTTGGGGTGCGTGGTTTCGTGAACAACCTGAGCGGCTTTGAGCTCCGAAAAGCGGTCTTCAACCCCACCTGCAATATCCAAGGCATCACCACCGGCTACCAGGGCTTGGGCAGCAAGACCGTCATTCCGGCCCGGGCCTCGGCCAAGCTCGACTTCCGCTTAGTGCCCGACCAGGATCCCACCGACATCCTGCAAAAGCTGCGTGCCCACCTCGATGCCGAGGGCTTCACCGACGTACAGATTACCCACGCCGACTATATGTTCCCGGCCCGCGCCGACCCTCATCACCCCCTGGTACAGCTTGCGGCCCGCACGGCTGAAGAGGTTTATCAGAAGCCCTACCAGCTCATCCCCCTGACCGGGGGTAGCTCGCCGGTGTATGCCTTTGCCCGGCCCCTGAACATTCCGGTCATCGACGCCGGGGTGGGCTTTGGCATCACCAACCGCACCCACGCCCCCAACGAAAACGTGCGCATCCAAGACTTTCACAACGCCGCCCGGCACATTGCCCGGATTCTGGACGGCTTTAAAGACATCTGGAACTAAGGCTCGGTACAATGGGCTTGTGATTCACATCCTCGACCTTCACGACCGGGCCCCCAGGGTGATTGCCTCGTTTGTGCTGGAAACCAAAGAGGGGCCCGTGCTCTTCGAGACCGGCCCCGAGTCGCGCTTTTCGGTGTTGCTGGATGGCCTCAACACCCTGGGCTATGCCGCCTCCGACGTCAAACACGTCTTCGTGACCCACATCCACCTCGACCACGCCGGCGCGGCCTGGCGCATGGCCGAGCGGGGCGCAACCATTTACGTGCATCCTAAAGGGGCGCCGCACCTGGCTGACCCCAGCAAGCTCTGGGCCTCGGCCAGCCGCATCTACGGCGACCAGATGGAAACCCTATGGGGCCAGATGGGCCACGTGCCGGAGGGTCAGATTGAGATTGTGCAGGACGGCCAGGTGATCCAGGTCGGCGAGGTGCAGGTCCAGGCCCTCGAGACCCCCGGCCACGCCTACCACCACCACGCCTACCTGATTGGCGATGCGCTGATTGGCGGCGACGTAACCGGGGTCAAGATTGGCCGCGGCCCGGTGCTGCCCCCCTGCCCCCCGCCGGAAATACACATTGAGCTGTGGCGTGAATCCCTGGCCCGGCTGCGTCGGCTGAACCTGCGCCAGATTTACCTGACCCACTTTGGCCCAGTTGAAGATGTGGGGCCGCACCTAGAAGCCCTCGAGGCCCGCTTGCTGGAATGGGCCGACTGGATCAAGCAAAAACTCAAGTCCGGCCTCACCCGCGAGCAGATGGTGCTCGAGTTCGAGGCTTACGTGGCCGCTACCCTGCGGGCTGCGGGGCTTTCGCAGGATGAGGTGCAGGAGTACGAGTTTGCCGACCCCTCCTGGATGAGCGTGGATGGGCTGGTGCGCTACTGGAACAAGCACCACCCGGAAGAGGTAATGAGTTAGGGGCTTGAACAGACCGAGTCTGCGGCACGCTCAGCTATCAGGTGACCCACAGGTGCGTAAGGTGGCGTCGGCTTTGCTCCAACAGCGACTTGGGACTCAGCGCCAGCAGCAGCCCCTACACCTAGCTGCTGACCCGGCTATGCCAGATAAACTGTTTATAAACCACAAAAAAACCCAGCGCAGCCTACGGGCCGCGCCAAAAAAAGCCTGGTTTTGTATCTGGTGCCGGGAGCGGGACTTGAACCCGCATGAGCTTGCGCTCGCTACCCCCTCAAGATAGTGTGTCTACCAGTTCCACCATCCCGGCAGGCAAACATTAGGTTAGTCGGGCTTTGGGCGGTTGTCAAGGAGAGCACCCCGCGCACCGCTCCCGTTACAAAAAGCGTTACATACCATTTTGTGCCCAAAAACGCTGTCGCAACCGCACCCCCTCGCCCAAAAAAGCCCACACCAACGCCCACCAGAACGATATGGAAGCAATTTCCAAAAATGACCCATTATGTTTTGCGCAAAATGCTATAATGCTTGTGTCGGCCATCTCAACGATGCACCTTGAAAGCCCAGACGTGCGATAGCTATCGCAAACCCACCACACAAAAAATCTAAAGGTGTGGGTTTGTAAGCATTCATCGCAAAAACTTCCACTTTTTACCCACTTATCCACAGGTTGCCTGTGGATAACTCGGTTTTCTCATAAATACCCCCTTTAAGAGCCCTTTACAGGACGGCGATTAACGGGGTATGCTGTCGCAAACAAAAAGCCCCGTAAGGGGATTGCAATCTGTGGTGGTAGGTTTGCTCGAGGGAAGTGTGGGTGATGGGGTCGCAAACAAAAAGCCCCGTAAGGGGATTGCAATTCTCTCGAGCGCACCTAGCCCAATGAATCTAAGACCCCTTTGTCGCAAACAAAAAGCCCCGTAAGGGGATTGCAACCTGGGCAGGGCTGCGCCGCGCTTTGCCGGATTTTTCGGGTCGCAAACAAAAAGCCCCGTAAGGGGATTGCAACGCGTGTCTTTAGCGGGTTCAGGTAAGCCTTCGACCTGTGTCGCAAACAAAAAGCCCCGTAAGGGGATTGCAACCAGCGCAAACGGGACATTGACAAGCTGGTTCACAGGCTTACTGTCGCAAACAAAAAGCCCCGTAAGGGGATTGCCTTCCTGTACGGGGTTAATGGATTTTTGGGCTTGCGGGGTTGTGGTGGTTAGCGTTGAATGTCGCCCTTTTTGACAGGTAATCCGGCGGCCTGCCAGGCCGAGATGCCACCGGCTAAGTTGTAGACCTCGAGGCCCTTCTCGGCCAGAAACTCGGCGGCTTGCTGACTGCGGCTGCCGCTTTCGCACTGGCAGATGATGGGCTTGTCTTTGGGCAGGCTTTCCCAGCGCTTGGCCAGCTCGGCCAGGGGGAGGCCCTGCGAGCCGGGAATTTTGCTTAGTTTGCGCTCGAGGGGGGTACGCACATCAATCAGTACGGCCCCCTGCTTGAGCTTTTCCTGGGCTTCTTTGGGCGAGATGCGGGGCACCCTTGCCCCCAGCCCCAGCAGTTTTTTCAACCAGTCCCACATGCCCTCAGTTTAGAGGTCAAATGCCCTTGCGAAATATATCCCCAGGGGGTATACTGAACATACCGGTGGGGGTATACATGGCCCCACGCCAAAGGAGAAACCATGTTTTTAGACGAGAAAATTCAAGCCCAGGTGCGCGAAATGCTGGCCCCCATCCAAACCCCAGTGGAGGTGGTGGTCTTTACGACCTCGGGCCTCGAGCTGCCCGGACAGGAAGTGGGGCTACAGGACGAAACCCTGGGTCTGCTTAAGGAAGTGGTGGCCCTGAACCCCAATCTGAGCCTGGAACAGCGCTCGCTGCACGCCGACCCCGAGGCCCAGGCCCTGGGTCTGAGCTATGCACCCACCATTTTGCTGCGGGAGAAAGGCTCACAGCGCCACAACATCCGCTTTTTGGGGCTGCCGGCCGGCTACGAGTTCAGCACCCTGATCGAAACCCTGCTGATGCTGGGCACGGGCGAAACCAAGCTGGGCGAAAAGTCGCAGGCCGACCTGCAAAAGGTTGCCTCGCCGGTGCGTATGCAGGCCTTCGTAACCCCCACCTGCCCCTACTGCCCGCAGGCTGTGCTGGCGACCTACAAGCTGGCCTACCACAACCCCCACATCATCGCCGAAGGGGTGGAAGCCAGCGAGTTCCCCATGCTCTCCAGGCGCTACAACATCTCAGGGGTGCCCGACACCATCATCACTGGGGCCACCCAGCAGCGCATCCTGGGCGGACAGCCTGACCGGGCTTTTGTGGAGGCAGCCATTAAGGCCAGCGCCGGGGTGGTGGCATGAGGATAGCAGCTCTCCTGCTCTTGGCTTTTTTCTCCTGGGGCCTGGCCCAGCCCAGAATCGTCACGGTAGACGACCTCAAGGCGGCTTTGTCCAACCCTAAGGTGTTTGTGATTGATGTGCGTACCCCCCAGGAGTTTGCCCAGGGTCACGTTAAGGGCGCGGTCAACTGGCCGCTCCAGGAGATTGACCGCTGGTGGAACCGGGTGCCCAAGGATCGGCTGGTCTACATCCACTGCAACACCCAGAACCGCAGCGGGGTGGCGGTGCAGTACCTGATGGGCAAAGGCTACAACAACCTTAACCTGGTGCACGGGGGAATCCAGGCCTGGATGTCCCGCGGATATCCCATCACCCGGTAATAGAGGGTTTCCCATGCCCACCTCTTCTGAACCAACCCCAAACGCCAACTTTGGCCCCAACGACAGAACCCGGATTATCCACCGGCTGCGCCGTCTGGAGGGGCAGGTGCGTGGTCTGCAAAAAATGGTGCAGGAAGACCGGGAGTGCCGGGAAATTCTGACCTTGTTGAGCGGGGTGAAGAGTGCGCTGGAATCGGTTGGGGAGGAGATACTCGAGGCCTACCTGGCCCAGTGCCAGGCCGACCTCGAGCCCCCCACACCCGCGCAACTGGTGGAGGTGGTGCGGCTTTTGCGGAAGTAAACCTACCCAATATGTCAGGAGGGGCGAACAGCCCCTCCTTTTTTGCTCATGGAAGTTCTAGACCGACATTCCGCACCCCCCTCACTCCAGCAGGTAATATCGCTGTGCCCCCAGAAGGCGCACCGCGGTCTCATGA
>NZ_JBEVAL010000061.1:0-14791 GCF_051297115.1 Meiothermus cerbereus | reverse complement strand
CCGCTTTCTCTTCAACCACGTCTACGGCATCAGGGCCCAGTGCGACACCAACGGCGGGGCGGGCGTCAACATGAGCTCACCCGACTCCTCCGATGGGGTCATGCTGGGCAACCTGGTGCACGACATCGGCGACCTTTCAGCTGGCTTTTGTACCCGCATCCACGGCATCTACCAGGGTGCCCCCCGCGGCATGGTACAGAACAACATCACCTACCGGGCCCGTGGCTTCGGCATTACCTCCTGGCATGCGGCCACCGCCGTTACCATCAGCAACAACCTTTCCTTCTCCAACCTCTATGGCGGTATTTCGGTGGGCTCAGGCGACAACACCCGCGGCAACAGGGCCGAAAACTTCCTGGTAGCCAACAACATCGTGGTGGGCAACCCCCGCGGCATCAGCGAGGAAGGCAACACCGGGGTTAATCGTTTTATTAACAACCTGGCCTGGAACAACACCACCAACTGGCGCTTGCAGACCAGCAGCCAACAGGGTAGCCTGAGCCTCGACCCCGGTTTTGTGAACTATAAGCCCGACGGCAGCGGCGACTACCGTCTGAGCAACGACAGCCCGGCCATCGATAAGGGCATTAGCGAACGGGCCCCTGCAATTGACTTCCAGGCCCGGCCCCGCCTCCAGGGGGCCACCCTCGACCTGGGTCCGTTTGAAGTGCGCTAAGGGAGACCCGTAGCCCTTAATCGCAACACTTTAGCTTCCGAAGGCACCCCCCGGCCATCCAGCACATAGAGCTGGTAGAAGCCGGGGGTGGCCAGGTTGGCGCTGGCCGGAGCGGTTACCTCAAGGCTGTTGGGGCCGGTACGGGTAAAGCTCAGCTCGAGGAAACGCTGGCCCATGTTGAAGGCGTGGGTTACCGCGCCAAAGGCCACTATGGTTACCCGATCCACCACCGAGGCAGGCACGTCGGTGGTCAGGCTAAATCTCTGGCCGTAGCTCACCCGCTCCGGCGCGAATAGGATGCGCGGGCGGGTAGCCAGGCTGCCGTCGGCGTTGTGCAGGTAGGGCGGGTAGTAGATCTCGGCGTTGAGCTGGTTGAACTTCTGATTGTTACCCGCGGTTTTATCGCACTCGGGCGCGCTAGGCGGGTCGTCCGTACTGGTGGCCCCGCCGCCCATGGTGATGATGGTGCCGTCGAGCAGCAGCAGGGCGGTGGAGTGGTAGGTGCGGGGGCACTGGGCCTCGGCGGCCCGCTTGAAGGTCTCGGTTCTGGGCGACCAGATTTCGCTTTGGTAGACCGCCGTTTGGTTGTCGAAGTTCTTCCCATCCTCGTTGCCGCCGTTCACAAAGATGCGCCCATCGGGCATCAGGGTGGCGTTCAGGTGGGTGCGCTTGTGGGCCATAGGGGCCACATTCCGCACGCTAGCGTTCTGGTTGCTGGTGCTCAGCTCGATGACCTGAGCCGTTTCGCCCCCTTGTGGGCCAGAGAACCCTACCCAGCCACCGCCCAGCACCAGAATCTTGCCCGGCTGGTACATCACCGAGGAGCCGTAATAGCGGTTGTAGATTTGCGGCAAATTCAATCCGGAGGGGTTGTACCAGCTACCCGTGCCGCTGGTATCGAGGTAATACCAGTATTTGTAACTTCCGGAGAGGAAAACCTGGCCGTTGGGGGCCACATGCACCCAGGGATAAAAGTGCTCAATGGCCTTCCCAAATGAGTTGGCCGTGGTCAGGCGGCGCAGGGTGTTGGTAATAGGGTTCCAGACATCGGCAATGTAGTTTTTGTCGTCGTTGATGCCGTTGCCGTTGTGCTGGTCGGCATTTCCCCCAATGATTAGCATCTCCTCGTTGGGCAGGGTAATCACGCTGGGGTACCAGCGGCCTTTGGGCATGTCGGGGCCTGCGCTCCAGGTGTTAGAGCTGGGGTCGAAGATGTTGGTGTGGGTGTGGCCTGCTTCAAAACCGTATTCATCTCCGCTGGCGCTGTAGTCGTAGCCCAGGTTGCCGCCGGCCACATAGAGTTTGCCGTCAGCCGCCAGCACGTAGCCCGCGCAGAAGAGGTCGGTACGGCGGTTGTCGTAGCGGGCCTGGCTGTTGGTGGGGGTGCCGGGGGTCCAAACAAACACTTGGGTGAGGTTGTGTTTGCTGTAGTCGCGGTAGTTGTCCCCCTGGCCCTTGCCTACGGGGTCGAGGCCGTGGAAGGTCATGACCCGGCCATCGGGCAGCAGGGCGGCGTGGGTGGCCACGGTGGGCCAGGGCAGTTTGGGGCCAAAGTAGCCGATGCGGGCCTTTTCGTGGCGCTGGAAGGCGCTGGGGGGTACCAGGGTTGCCTCTCGACCAGGGCGCGACCAGCGCAGTATAACCGCCCCGTGGGGGTCGCGGTTGTAGTACTCCAGCCTGATGGGGTAGGCCTGCCCCCCAGTTAGGCTTACCTGGGCGGTGTGGTGCGTGAAGTCCTGATCGGTCCAGCGGTCTATAAGTAGCTGGTTGTTGAACCATAGCCGCACCCCATCGTCGGCCAACACCACAAAGGTGTAGGTGTCGCTTGCCGGTGGGGTGATCAGGCCGCTCCAGCGGATGCTGAAGGTATCGGCCCCCATGCCGGGCAGGGGGGGCTGGCCGGAAAAGGTGCGGTTGACGCCGGACTCGATGCGGCGGAAGTACAGGCCGGTCAGGTCGGGGTTGTCGAAGTATTCCACGTCAAGGCCGTGGTCGGGGCTGACCAGGGGATCCATGACGACAAAGCCTGGCGCTTCAGGGGTGGTGACCTCGAGGGTAACCGGCGGGCTGCTGCCACCGTTGTTGCGGGCAGTCAGGCGGTAGGTGTAGTGGGTGCTGTATTCGACGCTGCTATCGGTGTACTGGGGGGTTGTTACGCCAGGCAGCAGAACAAACTCGGCGCTGCCCACCTTGCGCTCGAGCACATACACCGAAGCCCCCGTTACCGCATCCCAGCGAAGCACCACCTCGGGTGTGTCGTTTGCAATGGCCTGGAAGTTGGTGGGGGCGGTGGGGGGTTTGGGGGTGGTGTTGCAAGCCAAAAAAAGCCCTGTGGCCAAAAGCATTGCTGCGCGTTGCATCCAGGGTCTAACACTCACCACACTACCTCCAAAATCCTCCCTAAATAGATGGCTTCAGGCCTGTGGAATAGCCGGTGGGGTCTCCTCGCTGGTGTTTTGCGGGTGGGTTTGTTCGATCAGGCTTTTCTCCCAGCCCAGGTAGTACTGTTTCACGGCATCCGAGGCAGCCCCCTCGGTGAGGTACTTGACGTTGGAATACATGGCCGCTTTATAGTCGCGCACCTTGCCACTGTACAGCGCCTCTATAACTTGCTGGATGCCCTGTTCCACCGTCCATTGTGGCTCAAAACCCAGCATATTGCGAATTTTGGAGAAGTCTACGCGGTAGTTGCGCCGGTCACCGTCGCGCCCCGAGTCGATCAGTTCGGCATCGGGAACCAGTTTCTTAACCAGCTCACCCACCATGCCTAAGGTCATGTTGCCCTCGTTGCTGCCCACATTAAAGGTCTGGTTATGCACGTGCTCCTTGGGGGCCTCCACTGCCAGCATAACCGCGCGCGCCGCGTCATCCACGTGCACGAAAGGCCGCCACTGATCGCCCCCAAAAACGGTGATTTTCTTCTCCATTACGGCTTTGGCCGTAAGCAGGTTGACCACCAGGTCGAATCTTGTGCGCCCCGAGAGGCCATAGATGGTGCCAAAGCGCAGGATGACCACCGAAAAGTCGTCGCTTTGCAGTTGGTGCAGCACCTGTTCGGAAGCAATTTTGCTGCGCGCATAGAGCGAGACCGGGTTGAGGTTGCTGCGCTCGTTGAGAGTCTGGTCGCTGGCCCCATATACCGAGCAGGTACTGGCGAAGATGAACCGGCGGACGTGCATCCCTTTGGCAATCTCGGCGATGGTGCGGGTGGCCACCAGGTTGATCTCGGTGGTGAGGTTTTCGTCGAGGGCGCAGGCCGGGTCGCCCACCAGGCCCCCCAGGTGCACCACCGTATCCACCCCCCGCATAGCCTCCACCACCTTGTCCACCTGGCGGAAGTCGGCCTGAATGATCTCGAGGTTGGGATGGTGCAACACGTGGGCGATGGGCTCTTTGCCAAACAAGAGCAGGTCCAGCAGGCACACCCGGTAGCCCCGCTCGAGCAGCCTGGGCAGCAGCCCGGAGCCAATATAGCCCGCCCCACCAATCACCAAAATGGTGCGGTCGTCGGCGGCTAGAGGGGGAATGGGGTTGGCCTTGGCCTTGCGCCGGGCCTCGACACTATCCCAGTAGTGTACCCAGGCCCTCGAGGCCAGGGTAAGAACCAGGGTGAAGAAGCCGCTGCCGAACAGCACCGAGCGCGGGGGGTCTACCAGCGGTAGCATGAATACGGCAAAACCAAAAATGAGGTAGGCCAGCATAACCGCCTGGGCCACCACCAGCATCTTGTAGCGGCTCTGGTAGGCACGGCCCCTGGTGTAAAACCCACTGGCCGTGAAGACCAAAAACGTAATAGCCAGCAGAATGCCCACGTTTTTCCCGTAAATGTTGGCATATGCCCCCAGCAGCACAGCATCGGCTGCGCCGCGGTAGGCCCACAGCAGGTGAATCACCATGGCCACAGCAAAACTAGCGGCCACCATGAGCTGGTCTGCCAAAATTCGCAAGACCACATCGGCGGTCAAACGCAACTCCTTCAAATAAACCATGCCCTGCTTCCCCCCTTAGATTGAAGCCTGTTCCATCACCTGTTCGACCGCGTCGGCGGCGGCCTGCATATGGGCAGGGCCAAGGGTGGGGTGCACCAGGAACATCAGCGAGGTTTCGCCCAGTTCCCGGGCCACCGGCAGCCGTTCAGCCGGTTGCCAGCCCCGCTTGGCAAAGGCTTTCTCGAGGTAAATCTCACTACAGCTCCCGCTCATGCAAGGAATGCCCAGTTCGCTCACGGCCTGCATGATGCGGTCACGGCTCCAGCCGGGCTTGAGCATCTCGGGGCGCACGTACACGTAGTACTTGTAGTAGGCGTGGTACAGGTGGGCGGGCACCTCGGGCACCCGCAGGGCCGGAATCTGGCGGAAACGCTCGCTCAGGTAGTGGGCGTTGGCGCGGCGCTTTTGCACCCAGCCGTCCAGCTTGCGCAGGATCACCCGGCCAATGGCCGACTGCACCTCGAGCATCCGCCAGTTGGTACCGAAGTCCTCGTGCAGCCAGCGGAATCCCGGCGGGTGCTGGCGGTTATAAACCGCGTCGTAGCTTTTGCCGTGGTCTTTGAAGCTCCAGGCTTTGTGCCACAGCTCGTCGTGGTTAAGGGTAAGCATACCACCCTCACCGCCGGTAGTCAGGATTTTGTCCTGGCAAAAAGACCAGGCCCCGGCGTGACCAATCGAACCCACGCTGCGGCCTTTGTACCTGGCCCCGTGGGCCTGGGCGCAGTCTTCGATAACCCACAGGTTGTGCTTGCGGGCCAGCTCCATAATGGCGTCCATATCCGCCGGCCAGCCGGCCAGGTGTACCACAATGATGGCCTTGGTTCGAGGGGTGATAACCCGCTCGATGCTCTCGGCGGTAATCAGGCCGCTGTCGCGGTCAATATCGGCCATGATGGGCCGGGCCCCCCGCATCACCGCGGCGCTGGCCGAGGCAATAAAGGTGCGCGGGGTGGTAACAACCTCGTCGCCTTCGCCCACCCCCATGGCGTAGAGGGCCAGCTCGAGCGCCACCGTGCCGTTGTGCAGGGCAATGGCGTACTTGGTTCCCACATAATCGGCAAACTCGCGCTCGAAGAGGCGGCCCTCCTGGCCTGTCCAGTAGTTCACCTTGCCAGACTGAAGCACCTTTACAGCAGCCTCAATCTCGTCGGGTTCAAAATATGGCCATGGAGCAAAAGGCATGGTGCTGAACGGTTCTTTTAGCATCTATGTGCTCCTTTAGGGGCGTTGCCTGCGAAAATATGCCACAAAGTTTAGTCCAAGCATCGTTATGGTAGCGTTATTCGGCAAAATTCCCCCCTGCTAAGGGCAGCATATGCGGCGTTACGCTGGGTGTTGGTTCATTAATGGCACGCAACTCCCGCGTAACGAAACCTATAACGACCCCTCAAAAAGGAAAGGGGGCTCGAGGGAACTCCCCCAAGCCCCCGCATGGGCCCTGCGCTACTTCTTGTCGCCGGAGGTATCGTACTTCAGCACGAAGATGTCCTCCAGGCCAGCGTTGGTGTAATCGTCCAGGGCGCCCTTGCTCCAGCCGGTCAGGTAGAGGTCGCTGCCGCGCAGGGTAACGGCCAGGGCGATCTCGTCCTGGGCACTGCCTTGCTGGCGGGCCCAGCCCACGGTGCCGTCGGCCAGGTACTGCAGGATGAAGATGTCTTGGCCCCCATTGTGGGTCTGGATGCCGTCCACCGAGGCGTTGACTTCCCCCACGATGTACACGTTGCCGCTGGCATCGGCTGCGATGCCGTAGGGGTCGATCTTGGCCGGATCGGTGGGACTGTACTGGCGGCGCCAGGTTTCGTTGCCAGCGCTGGTAAACTTGGTCACGAACAGGTCGGTGCCGCCGTTGTAGTTGAAGCCCGGCTCGTATGGCCCAGCCACGTAGCCCGCAACGTACACGTCCGAGCCCACCACTGCCAGGGCGTTGGCGGAATCGCCACCCACGATGGTACCGAATTGGCTCAACCACTGCTGCGTTCCGCTGCTGTTGTGCTTGACCACAAAGGCGTCGGTATCGCCCAGGAGCGTCTGGCCCGGCAGTGCTCCACTGGCAAAGCCAGCGGCGTAGACATCTCCCGCCGAGTCCACACCGATGGCTGTAATGTGGTCCTTGCCGGGGGAGCCGAACTGCCGCGCCCATTGCAGGCTCAGGCTGGTGCTGTACTTGTACAGTGCGGCGTCTTCCCCGCCTGCGTTGGTTCCACCTGGAACCGTACCAGCGGTGTAGCCGCCCACGTACACGTCACTGCCCACCACGGTTACGCCGGTGAGGCCGTTTTCCACATTCGGGGTGGCTTCATCCAGTTTGACCGAGGACAGCCGGGCACCGCTGGGGCTCAGCTTCAGAATAAAGCCCTTGGAGGCCCCACTGGCCGAAACATACGCATTGCCCACCACGTAGATGTTGCCGTCCGCATCGGTGGCCACCCCTTTGGCCTGCGACTCCGCGTTGGGCGAGGTGTCGGGGTCGCCCACGGTGAACTGCTTGACCCACAGCCGGGCGCCGTTGGGGGCATACTTGGCCACCACCACGTCCGGGTAGTTCAGGGCCAGCGGACCAATCCTTTCGCTCAGCACTCCTCTGGACTGGCCCACCACAATCACGTTGCCGCTGGCGTCGGTGGTGATGGCGTTGCCCATGTCCGTCTCGACAGAGGCCAGCCACTTGGTGTAGGGGCTGCACGCCACCACCAGGTTGGTTACGTTGGCCCCGCTCACCGTCACGCTATTAGGTGTAACGGTGCAGTTCTGAGGTGGGTTAGTAGGCTGGGTCTGTACGCTAAAGGTATAGGTGCCGTCGGGTACAGGGGTGTCGAAGGTGAAGGGGCCGTTGGCGCCGATGGTCTTGGTCTGGGTGCCCAGGGCCAGCACCAGGCCGCTGCCGTTCAGGTAGCGCACCTCACCACCCACGGTAAAGGTAGGAATGGGGGTCACGGTCAGGGTGGCAGTGCCGCTCTTGCCCCCCGCGCTGGCGGTGATGGTGGCCGTACCTTGGGCTACGGCGGTGGCCAGGCCGTCGTTGTCCACCGTGGCCACGCTGGTGTTGCTCGAGCTCCAGCTAAAGGTCACGCCAGAGATGGGGTTGCCGCTGGCGTCCTTGGCCACCGCGGTAAACTGCTGGGTCTGGCCCACCTGCTTGCTGGCCGTGGCAGGGGTCACCTCGATGGAGTTAATGGTGGGCGCCCCACCTCCTCCGCACGCAGCAAGGAACAGGGCAGTTAAAAGTAGTAGTAACCAGCGATGGGTCATGCAGTACCTCCTTGAGTTTGGATCTCGGTGATCCTAGAGTTCGAGTGTAGCCCCAAGGCAGGGTTTTACAAACGTCAAACAATCCTAAGAAACGCGCATTACGCCAGGCCTTAACGCAGGCCCGTACCGGTGAGCCCAGTGCTTTGCACCCGCCTGGTAGCAACGAGGTGTGCCCTTTAGAACTGTGCTGGCCCCAGGTTGAGACACCCGCAGCTCCGCCAAAAGGTAACACTGCATTAACGTGCGGAATCACACCGAACGGGGTTTTGGCTTGGCCCAGATGCCTCAAAAACAGCCTACTCAACAAGGGCCCACCCCCACCCCAGCAAGCGTTTGGCTTTGCGACCGGAGCACACCCCCCATCCGGTACGGTCAAAACGCACAGATGTGCCGCCTGAAGAGTGCCACGGCGGGCAATTTAGCGCGCAGGCAGGCTGTGGTAGAGCAACTCTTCGCCGATACGCTGGATATTGTCCAGCAGGTTGACCGGCACGTTGGCCGCCCAGTGCCGGGGATGCATCAAAATTTCCACAACGGAGAGTCGGTTTTCCAGCGCCTCTAGGGGGTCGCCGTCCAGCCAGAGGCCGGGGTATGCGCCGTCGGAGTAGCGCCGGGCGTAATGGCGGTGCAGGGCCTGGTCGTAGGCCTCGAGCTCGATACCCAGGGCCTCGCGCAAGGACGGGTCTTGCAGCAGCTCGAGGTTGGTTATCCCCAGTCGGCGGTTGATCCAGTCGCCGTGCGAGGCCACGGTGTGCAGCGGCAGGCCGGTCAGGGCCTTCACCCTGCGGTAGTTTTCTGCAAACAAAGCCCGGATGGCTGGCATGCGGGCCTCGACCTCGGCGCGGCTTTTCAGGCGGTGGCGCTTGGCATAGGTGGCTATTTCCTCGTAGTGGTAGCTGGCCTCGCTGCCTGAGGCGTGAATCTCTTGCATCAGACCCACATCAAGCGTGGACAGCCTGAAGTAAAACGAGCCCCTGACCTTCATCTCGCGCATCACCTGCCACAAAGCCCGTGTGGTGCGCAAATCGGTATCGATGTCCAGGCGCAAAACCAGGTACAGGCCCTGCCCTAAACCCCCCGACTTGATCTTTTCCCAGATAGAGGCGATGGAGTGCACCTCGTAGCCCTGGGCCAGGGCCCGCTCGAGCAGCCCGCGCAGTTCGGCCGTTCGGTTGGGCAACAAAAAGTCGGAGTAGAACCTGTACCATCCCTGCCGCAAAAGGGCCTTGGGTCGGTAAGCGGGTTGTGTCTGATGAGGCTTTTCCATAAAAGAGCTAAACACCATCCCTGGCTGAGGTGACTGGCTGGCCTTCGATGAGGCGCTGGTAGTAGCTTAACAGGGTTCTGGCGTTCTGGCTGGCGTCGTAATGCTGGTAGACGTGCGCCTGCAACCTTTCGGCACGCTCCTGGGCCTGTGTGGGGTTACTGCGAAGCTGGGCCAGGGCTTGCAGGATGGCCTCAGGGCTGATTTCCTCGAGGGGAAAGCCGGTCTCCTGGCTGATGAGTTCGGGTATGCCGCCCTGGGTGCTGGCGATAACCGGTAAACCCGCTGCCCCGGCCTCGACCACCACCGTGGGCAGCCCTTCGCGGTAGGAGGGCAGTATCAGCGCATCGGCAGCGGCCATGTGCGCCCGAACCACCGGGTTAGGCTGCTGCCCCAAGCAGCGAATGGCGGTACGCGAGGTGCTCACCATCTGCCCGCGCAGGGGCCCCTCGCCGATAAACACCGCCAGAAGCGTTTCATCGTCGAGCTGGTGCAGGGCCTGGGCCAGCTCCCCCACGCCTTTGTACTTCCAGAGGGTTCCCACAAACAACAGCACGAACTTGTCGGGGGGCAGGCCCAGCTCGGCCCGCAAAGCCTGCTTGTCGGGCCTGAGGTGGCGTGGGGGAAGCTTTAGCCCCACCCGGTGGGTAATCACCGGGCGGCTGGTGAGGGGTTGGGTTTGCCGACGAATGGCCTCGCTCACCGCCAGGATCAGGTCGGCCTGGGCCAGGGCCCGCTTGAAGTAGCGCATGTAACGTGGGCTCTGGTAAGGGTAGGTGTTGGCATCATCGCCATGCAGCGTAATCACCAGGGGCTTTTTCCAGCGGCGCTGCAGCCAAAGCCCTAAAGTGCCCTCCGGGTGGGCAAAGTGGGCGTGAATCAGGTCGTAGTTGCGCCCCTGGTAGGGCCGCAGCCTGAGGGCTTTGAGGTGGTGCGGCCAGCCCCAAAAGTTCTCGCCCGGAAAGGCTGGGTAGCGCGGGCGGGCTACCTTTAGGCCTTCCACCTGGTAATGGGTGGGAATCTGGGCGTAGGCTTGCCAGGCTGGTTTGAGCCGGGCCATTCCCGGCAGCACCATAGGGATGGGGGCATACACATCGACCTGTGCCCCCAGGCGCTGCAGCTCGAGGGCCTGGGTCTGCACAAAAATGCACGCCGACGGGTTGACTTCGGAAGGGAAGTCAGGGCTTAGGAACAGCAGGCGCATAAATGTTACCCCGAACCATCATGGCCAGACCGTGCAAAAGCGCGATGGTCAGCCACAGGTATTTGCGTTCTAAAATGCCCAAAAACGCCCCTTGGATTAAGTAGGCCAGCAAACAGGCCTTAAGAATCAGAATCAGGTCGGGGTGCACCGATTGCCGCAAACTCACCTGAAGCAAGACCCACATCCAGGCCAGAAAAATGCCCAGCCCTATAAGCCCCACCTCGCTGACGAGCTCGAGGTAGATGTTGTGCGCCCCCCGACCATCGGTGATGTAGTAGGTATCGATGGACTCGAGGTCGGATTCAGCGGCGACGCCCTGCCCAAACAAAACCGTAAAGGTTCCCAGGCCATGCCCAAAGACGAGGTTTTGTTGCGCAATCTGCCATCCAACCGTCCAGATTGCCGTCCGACCGGCCCCTCCGTCCTCGGTCGCAGAGGTAATGCGGGAGGTCAGAAACTGGTTGACCGCTGGCAGCTGAAACAGCACCAGGCCCACCAGCCCAGACGCCAGGCCCAGCGTAAGAAACCGCTGCCAGCCCAGACGCGGCAGAATCACCAAGGCCAGCGTAACCACAATGGCTACCCAGGCGCTGCGGGTGCCGGAAAGCACCACCGCCAGGGTACAGACTGCAAAGCAGGATATGCTATACCAGCGCATCCAGGGGCTTTTTGTGGTCAGCCACAAGCCCACCGCCACCAAAGAACCCAGCAAGACCACCGCCGCAAAATCGGCCGCGTCGGCTGCCCCGGTAAATGTAGTGCGGCTCAAAGGATTTTGCAGGTAGTTGGCGATACCCTGAACCGCAGCGATACCGGCCCCCAGCGAGTAGGAAAACAAAACGGGCTGGATGGTTCTGGGCCGCGCCATGATGAAAAAAGCTATGGCCAGGGCCCCCACCAGCTGCTGCGCCCAGGCCTGGATCTTGTCCCAGGTTGCCGACGGTTCTACCGACCAAAAATAGCTCAGAAAAAGCCAGAGCATCAGGGCCACGGCCAGCACAGAAATCCGCAGCCGCGGAATTAGCCGCCAGGTAAGCACCAGGGCCGGAAACCAGGCGATTTTCGGGCGTCGGATTTGGAAAACCAGAGAAAGCAAAAACAGGCCCATCAGCGCCTTGGATAGGGTAAACACACCCTCCAAAGCAAAAACGCCCTCGAGCGGGAGACTAAAAGCATAAAGGTAAAGCAAAATCTGTGGGGCAACCAACCAAGACCATAAGGGCAATAGCAAAGCCGCCGTTAGTGGCGCAACCAATCTCATACCAAACCTTCCTTCCTGAGCTCTTTAGCGGTAATCAGCAACACAACCGCGCCCCACAAAACCGTTACTCCCAGGAGGGTCCAGCCAGCAATCCAATGGGTGAGCCCCCACAGCAACAGCAAAAAAGGCAGGTTGAGCCAGATAAACCGGCGTAAGCCAGAGCAAAAATTAGCCCAGCGCACCCCCGCTGCCCGGAAGAACAGCACCAGCGACATCCCAGCCACCAGGGCGCTGCTGGCAGCAAACAAAAAAACCGCCCAGTAGATCTGCTTTGTGGTTATGCCCCAGTAAATGGCCCCCATGCGCAAGGCCAGCTCGACAATGGTAAAAACCAGCAAGGCCCGCTGCCACTCCCGCACGGTCAGCAAGGTAGACAGGGGTTGCGCCACCATAGAAAGCAGCAAGTAAGGCACCAGCAGCCGGGCGTAAACCCCCGCTTCCTGCCACTCGGAGCCAAAAATTAGGGGAAAGGCCTGGGGTGCTACCACAAACAAAGCCCCAAATACAGGCAACCCCACCGCCAGCAGCATGGTAGCGGTCTGGGTGGTGAGCCGGGCCAGCTCGGGGGTCTCGCGGGCTGCCGCGGCCCGGGAAAAAAAGACCTGCCCAATGGACTGGGCCACCAGGGTAACGGGAATGGTGGTAATGCGGTAGCTGAGGCCAAACTGCCCCATTGCAGCAGTGCCAAAAAAAGCCGTCAGCACAATAAAAGGCAGGTGAAAGCTGGCCGCGGTCAGCAAGGCAGCACTGCTACCAAACACAAGAAAGCTACGGTAGCGACGGGCCGTCTGGCGCAAGGAAAGCCAGCTGACACCCTCGAGGCTACGGGGCAACAAGCGCAACAAGGCCTGCACACCCCCCAGGCGCCCCAGCACATCGCCCAGGAGTAGCCCAGCCGGCCCCTTAACCAGTAGCCCCAGGCCCACCTGGGCCAGAGCCTGCCAGAGCCCTTGCTGAAACTTGGTCTGGGCCAGCACGCCAAAGCGCTGCAAGCGCAAGGCCCACATGCTGCCCGACTGCATAAGGGCGATGCAAGCCAGCCCCACGCCCACCAGGGCCGCAAACCAACCGGGGATTGGGACACCCAGCCAAACTGAAAACGTATCCCGAAGGAACCAAAAAGCTGCACCTATTAGCAGGCTCAGACCCAGGCCCGTGCCCACCGCAATCAGCAATAGCCTGCGGGCCTCCGGTTCCTCCTTTGGTAGCTGAATGGCCTGCTCGTAGCGAAGGTTGATTACCACAGCCGCCAGGGAAAGGATTGAGCCATACAAAGCCCACCAGCCAAAGTCTTCTGGCTTATAGATGCGCGTCAGAAGGGGCTGTACCAGGATGACCAAGCCCTGGCCCAATACCGTACTGCTGGCCAGCAAGGCCGCGCTACGCGTAAAGGACGTCTGGGTAAAAAAACCTTTGATACGGGTCATACTGGGCGGTATGGGGGTTTGCGGCTACGTGTATACCTGCTATACCAACCCTTATGGTACACAGCCTGACCCAGCCCGCCGGTTATTCTGCGTAACCTCGAGCGTTAAACGCTTGCGGAATGGGTTATCGTAGGAACAACCGGGTTATTTCCGCTAGCGTTCCTGGGCCAATGCGGTTAGGCTGAATCCACCAGCAGGCCAACCGGGTTGGGTTTCCCGGCGTGTTATTACCGTTTAGCCAAAACCCGAGGAAACATGATGAGAAGTATGTCCAGCATGACCGATTTCGACCGTTTGCTCCTGAGCTTCAGCCGTTACTTGTGGGGATTGCTGGGGCTTGCGGTGGTGGCCGCAGCCGCAGCTTACCTTCTGAGCACTTTCCAACCGCGTGTTTACGAAGCTTCTGCCCGGCTGCTTTCGGCCCAGCCGGTTGAGCTGGGTTCCACCACCAGCTCCCCCCAGTTCCGACCTCTGGCTGCCGCGGCCTACCGCGAAGCCGCCTACGGCACCCTGGTGCTCGAGCAGATGAACCGGCGTTTTCCTGGCATATTGCCAAAAGAAGCCGCAAAGGTTCGGGAAAAATTGCGAATCCGCTCAATCGAGACGGTGGGCTCGAGCTCGACGGTTTTTGTGCTGAGTGCCCGCGATACTGACCCCCGCCGAGCTGCAGCCCTGGCCAACACCTGGGCCGAAGCCCTGCGCAGCTGGGAGGAAGCCCTGATCCGAGACAACTTCAAGCGCGCCAGCATTTCGCTGGAAAACCGGATTCGCTGGGTGGACATCCAGCTTGCCCAGGCCACCAACCGCACCGACCAGGCTGTGCTGCGGGAACTACGGGCTGGCCTCGAGCGCGAACTGGGCATTGTGCGTTCTCTGGAAAACAGCGCCACCGGCCAGCTTTCGCTGCTGGCACAGGCCGAAGTACCCACCGAGGCCATCTGGCCCCGCCCCTTGCTCACAGCAGCAATTGCCGCTATCTCCATACTCTTGCTCGGGTTTATTCTGCTGGCCATACGGGATCGGCTATCTGGCTCTACTGGGTAAAGCGCGTGGGGGAGTCCAAGCACGGGTAGCCAGGTTGGGTGTTCCCGCTAAAGCCTTGCGTGTAGCCCAGTAGTCCGGCTCCAGCAAATATCGCCAGATACCGGAAGCCAGGTTCGGGTTGCACAAGCGCAGAATCGGCTATATTTGGTGTACCTAGTGAATTTGCTCCAGGAATTGCTTTGGTGTTTATGAGAAAACGAACGTTTACCCTCTGGTTACCCGCAAGGCAGATTGCCCTCAAGTGGGCGATGGCGCTCCTGGTCATTTTGTTGGCAGCCTGCATTACTGGCTCTCAATACACCCCCCTGAACCCCAGACCAGATACCTCGTATGGTTTGTTCAGCCTGCCCAGCGGCCCCACCTACTACGTGGGCCCTGGCGGCAGCAACACCAACGATGGCTCCCGCGAGCGCCCCTGGGCCAGCCTGGCCTATGCTGTTCAGCGGCTCAAGCCCGGCGACGTCCTGCGGGTGCTCCCGGGCAACTACCACGGGTCCGTGCAGGTCACCGTCTCCGGTACTGCCTCTCAGCGCATCACCATCGCCTCCGAATCCCGTTGGGGCGCCAAACTCAACGCCCAGGGCGCCCTCTTTGGCATCGACGTGCGCGGCAGCTATGTCGACATCGTCGGCTTCGAGGTAACCGGGGCCAGCAACAGCGGCATCATCAGCTGGGCT
>NZ_JBEVAL010000060.1:0-15009 GCF_051297115.1 Meiothermus cerbereus | reverse complement strand
GCCTGCTGGGGGTGGAGCGATATTACCTGCTGGAGTGAAGGGGGGTGCGGAATGTGGGGTCAACCCAGCCAATTTAGAATAAGTGGCATAGAAACAGCAAAATTAGCAAAGACCTCCTCCCCGTAGCTGCGTCATCACAACCGACTGCAATAGCCCATTGCCCCAAGCTCAAAGCTCGAGGCAACCAGGACAAACGGGTACGACCCTGGGGATGTTGCGGTGAAAATACATATTTTTCGCGTGACGACTCCCCGTTCTGAAGAACGGGGCTTCGCGGTTCTCACGGGACGGCCCACGCCGTACCCATCCCCGCAGGCTCCGTCCGAGCCCAGAAAAACCTTGACACCCCGCTTCGCGGCGAAGAAATCGTCTCCGTATCGGCAGGCGAGCGCAATGCTTCCCGCCCCGCCAAGGCGGGGCGGATGCCACGGGTGTTCGTTTGGAGTTTTACCCATCGGACTACCCGATGGAACCCCCTACTCCAAGTTTCAAGGTGCACGGGGAACGCTGTCCCCAAGAGGATTTTACCACACATCCGCCGCTCACTATGCTATGTCCGCCACCGGCGGACGTGGGGGAGTCCATGTATCCCCGTCGCCTCGCCGTGGCGAGGCGAGAACCGGGGGATTATAGCTCCCCCACACCCCCTCTTCTCTCTAACCACACTTGCTGTAACCGCAGCTATAGCACTTGGTGCAGCCTTCCTCGCGTACCAGGTTATCGTCACCACACTCCGGGCACTTACCGAGGCCGGTCTTGCCACCGACGGGCGATTGCGTCTGCACCGATATCTTCTGGATGGGCGCAGTCATGGCCCGCTGCATGGCCTGGGGCACCATGGCCTCATCCGCAGGCATCTGGGCGGCTTTACGCTCGGCCTCGGCAATCTGGATTTTGCTGGTGGT
The DNA here is from genome assembly GCF_051297115.1 of Meiothermus cerbereus. GTDB lineage: Bacteria > Deinococcota > Deinococci > Deinococcales > Thermaceae > Meiothermus > Meiothermus cerbereus_A. The sequence goes on along the minus strand of NZ_JBEVAL010000060.1, from coordinate 14,104 downwards.
TTCCAGCGCGACCGCAATCAGGTCGGCCTTGCTGGTTACAAAGCGGCCCTGGTAGCTGCCGTACAGGCCGCCGTTAATGCCCCGCAAGGTTTTGACCAGCTCGGCTACCGGCACCCCGTATTGCAGGGCCTTGGAGATGATGCGGCCCAGGGCTTCGCTGTCGGCGTTGGCTTCATCACCGGCCTTGCCCGAAGTAAGAATCACCTCCACCGGGTGCTCGCCCTGCATGTTTACCGTCACCAAAAAGCCCCGGCGGGTGCCGTCGGCTGCAGTGAGCTTGACCATATCGGTGTAGCCCACCAGCCGGCCAGTGCGCTCGAAGATGGGACGGGCCGTGCGTTCTCCTTCTGGGCGGCTCGAGGCCGTGCTGGGCGGAACATCCAGCAGCGCTGGCTGCACTACCACGGTCTCTTTGCTATTACCCTCGGCCTTCTCTTCTTTCTTTTCTTCCTTGCTAACCGAGAGCACCTGATACTCGCGGCTGCCGTCGCGGTAGACCGTGATGCCCTTACAGCCGGTCATATAGGCCTCGGTGTAGGCTGCCTCTACATCTTCCACCGTGGCCTGGTTGGGTAGGTTGATGGTCTTGGAAAGTGAGTTGGCCGCGTAACCCTCAGCATCGAAAGCGGTCTGCACCACGCCCTGCATCCGCACATGGTCGAGCGGGGGCACGTCGTGGGCCCCCTCAAACACCGAAGCAATGGCGCTGGGGATACCCTCCAGGCCTTTCACGCTGCCGTGGTTGGCCTGAATGGCTTCGATAATGGCGTCCCAGTTCCAGGCCCCGTCTTTCTCGAAGGGCCCGCTTGCCGGGAACTGCTCCATCATCTCTACGAACAAGGGGTGCAGCAGGGCCTTGTACTCCCCCCCGATGCGCCGCCACATAAAGGGCGAGAACATTGGCTCGATGCCGCTCGAGACCCCCATCAGCATGCTGGTGGTTCCGGTGGGGGCCACCGTCAGCACCGCCACGTTGCGCCGTGGGCGTATCCCCAGCGCCTCGAAAGCGGCGCGGTTTTGCTCGTAAAGCGGGAACACCCCCCGCTCCTGGCCCAGCCGCTCCGACTCGGCAATGGCCTCTTCGCGCATCACGTTCATCACCTGGGCCACCACCCGGCGGCCCGCCTCCGAGGAGTAGGGCAGGCCCATCTTGATGAGCATGTCGGCCAGGCCCATCACCCCCAGGCCCAGCCGGCGCAGGGTCTGGCTGGCGATGCGGTTGTCCTCGAGGGCAAATACGTTCACATCCAGCACGTTGTCCAGGAAGCGAATGGCGGTGCGAACGTCCTTGCGGAACTCAGCAAAGTTGAACTCGCCTTGGTGTACAGCCGAAGGCTGTCCCGATAGGGGATCGTTCCCGTTTTCCACATAAGCAGCCAGATTAATGGCCCCCAGGTCGCAGGGCTCACCCACGGTGAGCGGAATTTCCCCGCAGGGGTTTGTGCTTTTTATCACAAACTTTTCTCCCAGGTTCTTGAGCGCCGAAAGTTCATTGACCCGATCTATAAAGATCAGACCCGGCTCGCCGGTGGCCCAGGCATGCCAGGCGATCTCGTGCCAGAGCCACTTGGCCGGCACTTTGCCGTCGTAGACCGGAATGGGGCGGGCGCCATCCTGGGCGCGCTCGGGCAGATCGGGCAGAGTACCGGTGTAGGGCCCCTGCACCGGGTAGGGGTAGTACTTGCCCGGCACTTCCGAAGGCTCTACCGCCCACAGCCCATCGGCTTGCAGGGTTTGCCAGAAAGCCTCGGTAACCAGAATCGAGATGTTAAAAGTAGAGATATCGCCCTCGCTGGCCTCACGGTCGAGGTCTTTAGCGGTCAGGAAGTCCAGCAGGTCGGGGTGGTCAATGGCGATGGTAGCCATGCCGGCCCCCCGGCGGGTGTTGTGGCTGACCAGACCATTGGCCAGGTAGGTGTGGTTCTCCTCGACGGAGAGGTCTAAGGTCAGGATGTGCCCGCCGGGCTGAACGGAGCGCACCTGGACATAGTACTCGCCGAAATCAAATTCCGGGAGGGTAGAGCCCACCAGCGGGTCTTCTCGTAAGGAAACGTAGCCCGTTGCAGTCAGGCTACGCTCACCGCGAATGTAGCGGGAGAGGGTTTTGCGGATGCCGGTGTGCGTTGAGGGAGAACCTTTGCGCCCCTGAAGGGTGGCTGAGAGCACCGGTTCGAGCAACGCTTGGGCATGGGGGAAAGGCCACGATGACTCCCGCCTCGTATCTGGCTTGAAGGCGCGGAGCGCTTCGAAGCGTGAGCCCGGCATTACCCCCACCCTTTCCAGATAGCGCTCCAGGCCCTTGGCCGTCATCACCCGCACTCGGTAGTGCTCCCGCTTGGAGAATCGGCCCGGCAGCGGGTTGTAGCGCATGATCTTGGCAGGGATGCCGAGGCCACCGAGGGCGACCAGCACGTCCTGGGCAAGCCGCTTTGAGGCGGTCGTAAGCATCGGATAGCCCGCCGTGATGGCTCCATCCGCCTCGAAGAGCCCCTGCAGGAAAGCGCCGAGGACTGGACGCGTGGACTGGCGAATAGGGCGAGGAAGCTCAAGCTCGGTCGCCTTGCCTTTGAGGAGCCCATTCTGGCGCAGCCATTCGATCATAGGGGCGCTGCGGGTAACAAAAATCACGCTTTTGTCCTCGGGTTTGCGCTCCAGCCTGACCTCGAGGCCGAAGAGCTCCTGGAAAAGCTCGGGGGTCTCGGCGATCATGGGCGAGTCCTCGGCTACAGCAAAGCCGATCCGGTCGTCGCTCACGAAACCATCGCCCCACAAGTAGCCCAGGAAGAAGGCCAGCCGCTCGTCCAGCACCTCTGGGGTACGGATGGGCCTGGCGTTGAAGTGGGTTTCGGCCAGTGGGGCCAGGGTGATCGGGGTACCCGTATGCTGATCCAGCACCTGGATAACCCAGTCGCCGGGTTTGATCTCCTCCAGCGGTACCCACTCCCGCCGACCGTCGGGGCGCAACACCTTCAGCTTGTGGTTGGGTGTGCCCTGAATTTCCAGGTTGTTCTCCAAGACAACTTTGAGGGTTTCGGCAATCCCATTGTTGTACCCCTCAGGACTGGCCTTCCAGCCCTCGTCGGTGGCCACCGAGAGCGTGTGCCGTTGCCATCCCCGGCTATAGGGATCCACGAGCTCGCGCAAGCGTAATGTTCCCCTGTCGGTGTGGACCAGGGTGTCGGGATGCAGGCACCCCCCCTGCCTCACCACCCGCAGCACCGGCGCATACACGTAGCGCAAGGTGGCCACCGGGCCTGCTTTTTCCGCCCCGAGGTTGGCCCACTCCAAAAAGTTATCGAAAATTTCCACCAAAAAGCTCACCGGGCCGCTGCTGGTTCCGCCGCTGCCCTTGATGGGCGCGCCTTCAGGGCGCAGGCTGCTAAAGTCCACGTGGGGTTCCTGGCCCTTCACGGCCAGACTCAGGGCGGCTTTGGCAGCCTCGATGATGCCGCGCATATCGTCGGGCACGACCAGCACATCGGCAGGCTTTTCCCGCACGGTCATCACCCCGTTGCGCCGGGCCAGCGCCGCCAGCTCGGGCTTCAGCAGGCCATAGACCACCCGCGTCCAGTTGCGCACGGTAATGCTTTCCTTTTCGCCATCGGGGTTGATGGGGGGACGCATCTTGCCCTTAATGAAGTCTTCGACGTCGGCATGGTCGGCGGCAATGTAGGCAAAGCCACGCACGGTTCCGCGTGGACCGGCGTTTTTACGGGAAACGTAGGGGTCTAAGTTAACCCCGTTGCCCCCACCCACCTTGGTCACCAGGGCCAGCTTGGTGGCCACTTCCATGATGCCTTCAAAGCTGCTGGGGTCATGTTCGGTCGCCCCCTGCACAAAACAGTTGAGGACATTGCCGTGCTGGGTTCCCGCACCCGCCAGCACCCGCCCCCCCGGGCAGAAGCGCTTGGAGGCCATCAGCTGGTAAAACTGCTCGCTCCAGTATTGTTTATCTTGTTCAGACTTTTCGGCCGAGGCCACCCAGGTAGCCACCCGACGAAACATCCCATATATATCCCCATCACCAGGCTGCATGTATTGGCGTTTGGCAATTGCCTGGGCATGGTCGTCAAAAAGTGCGGGTTTAAAGCTATTCATGGACTCCTCCAATGTTGGGCAAGAACTCCCCCAGCCACGCCGTGTGGCACTAGATATGGGGGTTTCCGCGCTCGATACTACTACCTGTTGTGTAATCCTGGCAAGGGGCCAACCGACATTTGCGGAATTTGGATGTCAACATAATAAAGCTGCCGGCAGAGAAAAATCAAGATGCGCGGTCAGAGATATAGGGGCTCTTTTGTGAATATATACCATAAGTAGTGGCTCTACTTTGGGATTTGTCTGTTGAGAACAGAAAGCTGCCTCACTGGCTGCGGCCAGCGCTGACATCTGTCCGGGGTCGGGTTATCGCACCCTTCACAGACGTGGCCTCCCTTCCCGGAGGCAACTGTGCTGTGCCGGAAAGAGCAATCAAGTTGTGAGCAGCTCAGTGGTTTGTGAAGAGCGCTCTGTTGTGTTACTCGAGGGTCTGCCACACAGCCAGGCTAAAAGGCTCCAGAATTCCATCCTCGAGGTACCCCCCCACACTACGACCCGTTTTGCCCGACAGCAAGTCTATGGCCTGCTCACCCCGCGGCCACAACCCGTGTAACGGGATGTTGATGCGCCAGGGTTCGGACGAAGCGTTAATGGTCACCACCAGGCTGGACTGCTCAAAAGTACGGGCAAAGGCCAGGTGGGCGTCCTGGGCATAAAGGTACTGGTAGCGCCCCCGCCGCAGCGCCGGCCTCGACTGGCGCAGGGCCAACATCTGCTGAATGGTTTGCTGCAGGGGTTTGTGCCAGCGCACCTCATCCCAGATCATGCCCCGGCGGTTGTCGGGATCGTGGCCTCCAGCCATGCCTATTTCGTCGCCGTAATAGACCGTGGGTGCGCCAGGTAGGGTGAAGAGCATGGCAAAAGCCAGCTGCACCCGCTCGAGCTGACCCCGCAGGAGGCTGAAGATGCGCGGGGTGTCGTGCGAGGTCATAATGTTCATCTGGGCGGTCACGACCTCCCAGTCGTAGCGCCGGAAGAGGTCCTCGAGGCGGTGGTGGCAGGCCATGGCCCCCAGGCTTTCCAAACGCCCCAGCCCGCTCCTGGCCGCCAGATCCCTGTCCAGCACCTCTGCGCCCACAAAACCCAGAATGGCCCGCCCCAAGGGGTAGTTCATCACCGCGTCGAACTGGTCGCCTTTTAACCAGCGGCTGGCGTCATCCCAGATCTCGCCCACAATATAGGCCTCTGGGTTTTGGGCCTTGACCCTGCGGCGGAACTCCCGCCAGAACTCGTCGTCGTCAATCTCGTTGGGCACATCCAGCCGCCAGCCGTCTATGCCATATTGAAGCCAGTATTCCGCCACCGAGAGCAGATACGCGCGGCACTCGGGGTTGGAAGTATTGAACTTGGGCAGCTCGGGGTTGTTCCACCAGGCTGCGTAATTGGCATGCTTGGAATAGGCGTTCAGGGGAAATTTTTGGATATGGAACCACTCGCGGTAAGGCGAGGCCGCCTCGTTTTCCATAACGTGCTGAAAAGCAAAATGGGCCCGCCCACAGTGATTAAAAACCCCGTCCAGCACCACCCTTATACCGCGCCGATGGGCCTCTTCCACCAGCTTCTGCAAAGCCGCATTACCCCCCAGAATGGGGTCTACCTGGAAGTAGTCGCTGGTGTGGTAGCGGTGGTTAGCGGTTGAGGCAAAAATTGGGCAGAAGTAAAGCGCATTGAAGCCCTGCTGCTGGATGTAGTCGAGCTTCTCGATAACCCCCCAGAGGTTGCCCCCTTTAAAGCCACGCAGGGTGGGTGGCGCATCCCAGGCTTCAAAAGCACCCTGTACCGGCGCAGGATGGCCCGCAGGCCCTTGCCCTATGTGAAAGCGATCCGGAAAAATCTGGTAAAAAACCGCGTCTTTGACCCACTCTGGTGTCATTCAAACTCCTACAAGAAAACGTTTGCACATTGCCAGGGGTTAGTCTAAACCTTATCGGCCAGAACTCAAGTGTAACTGCACAAAAACGAGAGGTGAAAAGCAAACGTGTCTCACCGCAGTGATACGCTTTCTTCGTCGCAAAGCGGGGTGGCACGCTTGTCTGCGCCAGGCCTGCCAAAGGATGGCACCATAGGCTAACTTAGCGCAAACGCATGTTTTCAAGTTTTCCAGCGGGAAAAATAAACCCAGGGCGGCTCTTTTTATGATTGGGATTGTATTATCTCTAAGCGCTTCAGGTTAAGTAGCGCCAAACCCCTAGCTCTGATAGGATGCCACAGCTATGCCGCGTGGGAATCTGTTTGTCATGACCGGGGCTTCGGGGGTGGGCAAAGGCACCATCCGTGGAAGGCTGCTGGAATATCACCGCATGTACTATTCCATCTCCATGACCACCCGCCCGCCCAGGCCGGGGGAGCGCCACGGGGTGGACTACTACTTTGTCAGCAAGGCCGAGTTTGAAAGCAAAATAGCGCAAAACGGTTTTTTGGAGTGGGCGCAGTACGTAGACGACTACTACGGCACCCCCAGGGAGCCGGTTGAGGAGGCCCTGAACAGGGAGCAGGATGTTTTGCTGGAGATAGAAGTTCAGGGTGCTTTGCAGGTCAAGCAAACCATGCCGGAGGCAATCCTGGTCTTCATTATTCCGCCTTCCCTTTCCGAGTTGCGGCGCAGGTTGCTGGTGCGCGGCACCGACAGCCTGAGCAAAATCGCCAAGCGGCTGCAGCGGGCACAAGAAGAAATCCGCATGGCCGATCGGTTCAAGTATGTGCTGGTCAACGACCAGCTCGACAAGGCCGTCTCCGATTTTGCCGCCATCATACAGGCCGAGCGGCTGCTACAGCCTCGCATGACCGAGGCCATTGCGCGCGCCCTTTCGAAAGACCCCGCCCTGGAAAGCGAGCTCGATGAGCTCGAGCGCATACGGCGTGCGGCCGGCGAAGTGGGCAAATAAAATCGCCCAACTATGTTGTACAATCAGAACTTAGTTGCAGAGGTATACCTATGGCAGAACCTGGCATTGACACCCTTCTAGCCCTTACCGATTCCAAGTACCGCCTAACTGTGGTAACGGCCAAGCGAGCCCAGCAGCTTTTGCGCTACAACTTCAAGAACACGGTGCTCAGCCCCGAAGAGTACCCACGCATGCGTACCCTGGAGGGCGAAAAACCCGACCCCAACGCAGTTACCTGGGCCATGCAGGAGCTCAAGAGCAGGCGGCTTGTAATCGGTGAGAATTTAATTGCCGAAGATCGTCTGGCCAAGTTCCTCGACCAGATGTATCCGCGTGAAGTCACCGAACCAGCGGACTAGTCCTTTTTTCCATTACAGTGCATGCGGGCTGGCCTCGAGCGGCCCGCATCTTCATGCATATAACATAAAATCGAAAACTAAAAAATAAAGCTTTAGAATCGCTCTTTTCCTTGTAACATGGCATACTTACCCCGTATAATCTCAAATCGGTACTCAGGGAGTCGCTATGGCAAGCAAAGAACAGCGGCATCGGGCCATCCAGGAAATTATCAGCCGGGAGAGTATTTCCACCCAGGCCGAGCTGGTGGAGCGGCTACGAAAGATGAACTACGACGTAACCCAGGCCACCGTGAGCAGGGACATCAGCGAAATGCGTCTGGTACGGGTTCCGCTTGGGCGAGGGAAACACAAATACGCCCTGGCCCACCTCGAGCTCAGCGAAGATGTCTTGGAAGAGCTTCGGCGCATTTTTCCCACCTTTGTGCGGGACGTAGACCGAGGAGAGAACATCGTGGTGCTCAAGGTATCGGAGGGCCATGCTTCGGGCATCGCGCTCTTGATTGACCGACTCCGGCGCGATGATATTGTGGGCACCATTGCGGGCGAGGATTCAATTCTGGTGGTGGGTCGCACCATTCAAGCCGCCCAAGCCCTGCAGGAAGAGTTCGAAGAGCTCCTGACCTGAGGATATCAACAGCCGGGCTCCGCGCCCGCACCCCATGTCAGCAACCCCGCGGGCACATTGGAACCCCTGCCCCAACTGCTACAGGGAAGGCGCCCAAACAGCCGGCTTCGACCTCGCCCTCACCAAACACATCAGCCGGGGTTTGTAGCGAAGGCTATGGCGTTATCGCACCCTTCACAGACTTAGGTAGAGGCTCTAATGATATGAAGGGTGCTCTACAAACCCCGGCCCCGTTCTGATATCAACAAAACCAATATGGTACCCTGATTTTCAAGTATGCTGGAACGCCTTGAGGTGCAAAACTTAGCGGTACTGGAGCAGGTGGCGCTGGAGTTTAGCCCCGGACTGACCGTGCTCACAGGCGAAACCGGCGCGGGTAAGAGTGTGCTGGTGGATGCCCTATCGCTATTGCTGGGCGAAAAGGCCGAGGGCTTGATGCGCCCTGGGGCCGACACCCTGCTGGTAACGGCCTTTATTAATGGCAAGAGCCTCTCGCGCAAGGTTGCGCAGGGCCGCAGCACCGCCCGCATCGAGGGCGAGGTGGTGAGCCTCAGAGAGCTGAGCGAGGAAACGGCCCAGCACCTGACCATCCACGCCCAGCACGCAGCCCTGACCCTCTTCAGCCGAAAAGCCCAGCGCAGGCTGCTCGATTCGCAGGTCGAGCCGGGTTTGCTGGAGCGCTACCAAAGCGCCTACGCACACTACCAGTCCATCTTAAGCGAGACTGAGCGTCTGGAAGCCGCTGCGCGCGAGCGTGAGCGCAAACTGGATATTTTGCGCTTTCAAACTGCAGAGATAGACCAGGCCCGGCTGGTGGTGGGCGAGGAAGAGCAGCTGACGCAAGAAGCCGAGCGCTTGCGCCACCTCGAGACCCTGCGTGAGCGGGTCTCGGCAGCCGTTGGGGTGCTGAGTGGGGAGGGGGATGCTTTGGGGCTGGTCACCCTGGCCTCGAGGGAGATAAAAGCAGCGGGCCGCTTTGACGCTCAACTAGAAAACCTGGGTCGCGACCTCGAGGGCGCCCTGGACACGCTGCGGGCGGTAAGCCGCGAGCTAGAAGACTACCTGGAGAACCTCGAGGCCGACCCCCGACGCCTCGACGAAGTGGAGGCCCGCCTGGCCCTTATCGAGAAGCTCGGGCGCAAATATGGCGAGGGCATTCCGGCCATTCTGGGGTTCGCCGAGGCCGCCCGGCGGGAGCTGGTGGAGCTCGAGGGGGCCGAAGACCGCCTGAGCCAGCTTTATGCCCAGAAAGAAAGTGCCTGGCACACCCTTCTGGAGGCGGGCCGGCAGCTTTCGCAGGCCCGTTCCCGTGCAGCAGACAGCCTCTCGCGCAAAGTCAGCGAAGAAATCCGGGCCCTGGGCATGCCGGTAGCGGAGTTTAAAGTGAGCCTGACGCCGCTGGAGCATCCGGGCCCCGATGGGCTCGAGGAGATTCAGCTACTTTTTTCCGCCAACCCCGGCCTGGGCCTGGCCCCGCTGGAAAAGGCTGCCTCGGGCGGCGAGCTGTCGCGGGTAATGCTGGCCCTGGCCCTGCTGACCGGCAGCGAGGCCGAAACGGTGGTTTTCGACGAGGTGGACGCTGGGGTGGGAGGCGAAGCAGCCTGGCAGGTGGCCGAGCGGTTGGCCCGGCTGGCCCGTGAGCGCCAGGTTCTGGTAGTGACCCACCTCCCGCAGATCGCGGCACGGGCCCAAAACCACTACAGGGTGGTCAAACACCCTACAGGAGTACAGGTGCAGCCAGTACAGGACGAGGAGCGGATACGCGAACTAGCCCGAATGCTCTCGGGCAGCTACTCCGAAGCAGCCCTCGAGCACGCCCGCGAACTACTGCTGGGTGCAGTCACCTAAACCGGAACTGCCCCAGGCTGCAACCACAAAATTCCCGCATAGCCCCCCAATATGAGCACACCCACCCTCTTCCCTGCGCCAGACATACTGCACTGGCTGAACCAGCTTCCCGAGCCAGTGGTCTGGCTGGATGAGAAGGGACTGGTGGGTTGGTGCAACCCGGCAGCCGTGGCGTTAATTCCTGACCCCAGCCCAGTAGGCAAACCCTTGCAAAGCTGGTTTCAACCTGTGGTGCGGAGCTTTGGTACGCTCGAGCCTGCAGACCACCCACAAGACAGCTTTCGGCCAGGGCTTTGGGGTCTTGCGGGAAAACAAGGGCGCTGGTTCCAGGTTAGTCTGGCGCCTTATAAAAACGGACAACTGTGCATTTTGCACGAGGTTACCCAGGCCTACAACCAGGCCCTGGCCTACGCCACCTCGCTGGAGGTGCTCTCCAGCCTGCTGACCCAGGAAGAAAAATTCGAAGACATCCTCGCTCGGGTTCTCAAGACAGCCGTCGAAGTGGTGCCGGGGGCCGAGGCTGGCAGCCTGACCCTGCTGGAAAACGGGCGGTTTCGCTTCGTAGCCCAGATTGGCTTTGACCCGAGCTTGATGCAGCACGCCCTCGACTACCAGCAGGAACTGGCCTGGTATGGCCTGGGAGAGGAGGCCTGGCTGCTGGGCCGGCCCCGGCTGCTGGTCGCCCCGCACATCCACGAGCGAACCCAGCAGCAAGTTCCCCATGAGCTGGAGATGTTCCATCAAGCCGGCAAGCTTTCGCAGCTAAAAGCCACCATCACAGTTCCAATCGTGCTGCAAGGCCAGGTAATGGGCACCCTTAACCTGGATTCGTTCAGCTCCACCGAGGCCTTCTCGCCTGAGAGCATGGCCATTGCCCAGACCTTTGCCCTTCAGGCGGCCACCGTGCTTTATGGCTTGCTGACCCGCCGCCACCTGTCCGGGCTGGCCCTCAGCGACGCCCTGACCGGGCTGGGCAACCGGCATGCCCTGGAAGAGGGTTTCCCAAAACTAAAAGCCCAGGCCGAGCGACTTGGTCTGCCCCTCACGCTGATTTACTGGGATATGGACGGCCTCAAGCGGGTCAACGATCAGCACGGCCATGCTGCGGGCGATCAGGCCATCAAGGCTCTAGCTACCGCACTACGCAGCACTTTTCGTCAGGAGGATCTGGTTTTTCGCATTGGTGGCGACGAGTTTGTGAGCCTGCACCTGGCCTTGCCGCTCGATGAAGTGCCGGAGGCAGTGCAGCGGGTGCGCGCGGGTATTCAGGTAGAAGTTAGCGCCGGCGCCGTGGCCATCCGCCCCACCATGCCGCTAACAGAGGCTCTCCAGCTAGCTGATGCGGCAATGTACGCCGACAAGCGTCGCGTGCGGGACTCACTCGAGCTTTAGCAAGACCCGCACCCCATCGGCCACGTACTGCACCGCCAGGGCTGCCAGCAAGATCCCCAGAATACGGGTAATTACATTGATGCCGGTGCGTCCCAGCGAGCTCGAGAACTTGAGCGCGGCCCTGAGCGACCAGTAGGTTATAAGCAAAACCAGCGCCGCCATAGCCAGTACCACCACGAAGCCCCAAATCCCCGCCGGGGCCGACCCGGTCAGGATCAGCACGCTGGCCAGGGTACCGGGCCCGGCAATCAGTGGAATGGCCAGGGGAAAAACCGAGATGTCGGGTCGAGCTTGCGACTCGGCGTGCTCTTCGTCGGTCTCGCGCTCGAGCTCGGCATTAATCATGTCCAGGGCAATCTTGAATAAAAGCAGCCCCCCTGCCACCTTGAGGGCCTCGAGGCTAATGCCCAGGTGGCGCAAAATGGCCCCACCCACCACAGCAAAACCCAGCACCAGAAGGCCCGCCACCACGGTCGCGCGCAGCGCAATTCTCTTTTGCTCCTGATAGCTACGCGTGCCCACCAGACCCAAAAAAAGTGGTATCAGGCCGATGGGGTCTATCAGCACAAAAAAGGTCACAAAGGCCTTGGTGGCAAACTCGATCATGGAAGGCTCCCTAAGTGCAGTGGGGCTTTAGGCATCTTAACACTAGCCCCCGTAGCAAAAAGCGAGTCTAGCACAGATGGCGGTTTTGCGGAGATTTTGCAAACAGCACCCAATAAGAGATGTCGGTGCTTTTTGTTGGGGCCCCAGGGGTTGTGGGATTTTTGTCTCCCCCCTGCCTATATACTAAGAACCGCAAGGAGGTTAACCATGATTCGCACTGTAGCCCTCGTGGGGCACAGCGGCAGCGGAAAAACCACCCTCGGAGAAGCGCTTCTATACTTCACCGGGGGCAAGGATCGTATGGGCAAGGTAGAAGAGGGCAACACCACCTCGGACTACACACCAGAGGAAAAAACGCACCGAATCTCGGTTCGAACGGCGGTGTTGCCCCTAACCTACCAGGGGCATCGAATTTACCTGCTCGATGCCCCAGGCTATACCGATTTTGTGGGCGAAATTCGCGGAGCACTAGAGGCCGCCGATTCGGCGGTGGTGGTGGTATCTGCCGAAACTGGCGTACAGATTGGAACTGAGCGGGCCTGGACGGTAGCCGAACGCCTGGAGCTGCCGCGCATGGTGGTGGTGAGCAAGCTGGAGAAGGGGGGCGACTTCTTTGCCCTGCTCGAGGACCTGCGCTCCACCCTCGGGCACATCATCCCGGCCCACCTGCCACTATACGAAAACGGGCAGTGGGTCGGTTTGATCGATGTGCTGCACGACCGCGCCTTCCGCTACGACAAAGGCCGCCCGGTGGTAACCAGCATTCCCGAAGACCAGAAGGCCCAGGTCGAAAAATACCGCAGCGAAGCCCGTGAGGCCATTATCGAGACCGATGAAGCGCTCCTGGAGAAGTACCTCGAGGGCGGGGAGGTAGAAGAAGTGGCCCTTTCGCGGGCTTTCCATGAGGCCGTGCGCAAAGGCCAGGTGTTTCCGGTAGCCATTGGCTCCTCGGGTGCGCTCATCGGGCTGGATATGCTGCTCGACCTGTTCCTCGAGGCCCTCCCCTCCCCCGAAGAGCGCTGGGGCCAGGGCAGCCCTGCGGCCAAGGTGTTCAAGGTGCAGGTCGACCCCTTTATGGGACAGGTGGCCTTTGCGCGGTTGTACCGGGGCAAGGTCAAGGTGGGCGACACCCTCCAGTCGGACAATGGCACGGTTCGGCTGGCCCATATCTACACCGCCAAGGGCAAAGACCTGGTCGAGCTCGAGGAGGCTGAGGCCGGAACCATTCTGGCCCTGCCAAAAGCCGACAACCTGCACAAAGGCATGGAGCTTTGGCAAGGGCAGCGCCCCGAGTTCCCCTCGGCCCGCTTACCCGACCCGGTGGCGATGGTGGCCATTGCCCCCGAGTCACGCAGCGACGAGGCCAAGCTAGGCGATGCCTTGCGCAAACTGCTGGAAGAAGACCCCAGCCTGAAGTTCGAGCGCAACCCCGAAACCGGCGAACAAATCCTGTGGGGCATGGGTGACCTGCACCTCGAGACCGCCAAAGAACGCCTGGCCGACTACGGGGTAAAAATCATCACCCGGCCTCCCAAGATTCCCTACCGTGAGACCATCCGCAAGAAGGCCGAGGGGCAGGGCAAGCACAAAAAACAAACCGGCGGGCACGGGCAGTATGGCGATGTGTGGCTCAGGCTGGAACCCCACCCCGACTACGAGTTCGTCTGGGAGATAACCGGCGGGGTGATTCCCACCAAATACATGGAATCGGTGGAGATGGGCATCAAGGAAGCCGCCAAAAGCGGGCCCTTGGCCGGTTATCCGGTCATTGGTTTTCGGGCGGTGGTCTACCATGGCTCCTACCACGACGTGGACAGCTCCGACATGGCCTTCCAGCTAGCCGCCCAACTGGCTTTCAGAAACGTAGTGGCCCAGGCCAGCCCAACCTTACTGGAGCCCATCTACACCCTCAAGATTTTTGTACCCCAGGATAAAGTAGGCGATATTCTATCGGACATGCAGTCGCGCCGGGGCCGCATCCTGGGCATGGATCAGGAGGGCGCCCTGGCGGTGGTTAGTGCGGAAGCCCCTCTGGTGGAAGTGCTCGAGTACAGCCGCACCCTCTCGGGGCTTACCCAGGGAACCGGTGCGTATAGCCTCGAGTTCTCCCACTACGCCGAGGTACCCCCCAACCTGGCACAAAAAGTGATTGCCGAGCGACAGAAGACCGAAGCCTAACCAACTCCCGGCCAGGTCTGGCAAACGGCAGTTATCTCAGAGACTGTCTTAAAACCCACATTCCGCACCCCCCTTCACTCCAGCAGGTAATATCGCTCCACCCCCAGCAGGCG
>NZ_JBEVAL010000059.1:0-15118 GCF_051297115.1 Meiothermus cerbereus | reverse complement strand
ATCTTTGCCCACAACTTCAAGCGTCTGGCCAGCGTTTTGTAGGTAGCAACTTGGGTTATAGTATCCAGCGGAGCGCGGAAGCTATCCGGCGTTTAACCCCAACAGGAGGACTATATGAAAGTAGGCATCAACGGTTTCGGGCGTATTGGCCGCCAGGTGTTCCGGATTCTGCAGGAGCGCGGCGTGGAAGTGGTGGGCATCAACGACCTTTCGGACAACGCCATTCTGGCCCATCTCTTCAAATACGACTCCAACTACGGCCGCTTTCCCGGAACCGTCAGTTACGACGAAAAAAACATCACCGTGAACGGCAAGACCATCCGGGTATACGAGGAAAAAGACCCGGCCAACCTACCCTGGGGTGAGATTGGGGCCGATATTGTGATTGAGTCCACCGGGCGCTTTACCAAGCTCGAGGCCGCCGAAGCCCACCTCAAGGCCGGCGCCAAGAAAGTGATCATCAGCGCCCCCGGCAAGGGCGAGATGCTCACGGTGGTGATGGGGGTCAACGAACACATGTACGACCCCACCCAGCACCACGTCATCTCCAACGCCAGCTGCACCACCAACGGCCTGGCCCCGGTAGCCAAGGTGCTCAACGATAACTTTGGCATCGAAAAGGGCATTCTGACCACCGTGCACGCCTACACCGCCAGCCAAAGCCTGGTGGACGCGGTAAAGGACGACCCCCGCGATGCCCGCGCGGCGGCCCTCAACATCGTGCCCAGCGAGACCGGCGCGGCCAAAGCGGTGGGGCTGGTGATACCTGAGCTGAAGGGCAAATTCGGCGGGATGGCCTTCCGCGTGCCCACCAGCACGGTCTCGGTGGTGGACTTCACCGCTGTTCTGAACAAAGAAGCCAGCAAGGAAGAGATCAACGCCGCCATGAAGAGAGCTGCCGAAGGCCCCATGAAGGGCATCCTGGCCTACACCGAGGAACCCCTGGTCAGCAGCGACCTCAAGGGCGACCCCCACTCCTCCATTTTTAGCGCCCTCGACACCCTGGTGGTGGGCAACCTGGTCAAGGTGGTGAGCTGGTACGACAACGAGTGGGGCTATAGCTGCCGCGTGGCCGACCTGGCCGAGTACATCGGCAAGAGGCTGTGAGTATTTCCCTCACCCCACCCCTCTCCTGCCCGGGAGAGGGGGTTTGCCAGGAGGTAAACCGTGCGAACACTAAAAGACTTCAATGCAGCCGGCAAGCGCGTGCTGGTGCGCGTTGATTTCAACGTGCCCATCAAGGAAGGCAAGGTCAAGGACGAGACCCGGGTGGTGGCGGCCATCCCGACGCTAAAACACCTCTTGGAACAGGGCGCTACGCTGATACTGTTCTCGCACCTGGGGCGTCCCAAGGGTGGATTCGAAGAGGCCAGCAGCCTGGCCCCCGTAGCCCCGGTGCTGGAAAAGCACCTGGGCAAGCCGGTTATTTTCGTTGGGGGCTCACCCGAACTCACACCTGCCAGCGATGCGACCCTAAAGCGTGTCCAGGCTGCCCCCCCTGGATCGGTAATTCTGCTGGACAATGTGCGCTTCGAGCCCGGCGAAGAGAAAAACGACGAAGCCCTGGCAAGAAAGTTCGCACGTCTGGGCGATGCCTTTGTGCTCGACGCCTTCGGTTCGGCCCACCGGGCCCATGCCTCGGTAACCGGCGTGGCCCAGTTTTTGCCGAGCTATGCGGGCTTCCTGATGGAAAAGGAGGTTGAAAGCATCGGCAGGGTGCTACACAACCCCGAAAAGCCCTACTGGGTGGTGCTGGGCGGGGCCAAGGTCTCGGACAAGATTGGGGTGATCGAGAACCTCTTGCCCAGGGTAACCGGCATGGTGATCGGTGGGGCCATGGCCTTCACCTTCATCAAGGCCCAGGGGGGGCAGGTGGGTAAGAGCCTGGTGGAGGACGACAAACTGGATCTGGCCCGCAATCTGCTCAAAAAAGCCGCCGACCTGGGGGTAACACTGCTACTGCCCACCGATGTGGTGGCCGCGCAAAAAATCGAGGCGGGGGCCCCTACCCGCATCATGCCCGCCCATGCCATTGAACCCGACTGGATGGGGCTGGACATCGGGCCTGAGAGCGCTAATGCTTTTGCCCAAGCTCTACAAGGCGCCAAGACTGTGTTGTGGAACGGGCCCATGGGCGTTTTTGAAATTGACGACTTTGCCAAGGGAACCCTGGCCGTGGGCGAGGCCATTGCCCGGCTGGAAGGGGCTTTTACTGTAATTGGCGGGGGTGACTCGGTAGCGGCGGCCAACAAGCTAGGTGTGGCGGATAAGTTCAGCCACGTGTCCACCGGCGGGGGGGCCAGCCTCGAGCTCTTGGAGCTCGGTACCCTCCCCGGCATCGAAGCGCTAAGCTAGGGCATGCACCTACGCATCCAGTCCGAGCGACCCGACAGCGCTGTGGCTAGCGCCCTGATCGCAGAGCTGGATGCAGTCCTGAAACCCCACTACCCCCCGCAAAGCCGCCACGGCTACAGCGTAGAAAAGCTAATCCAGCAAAGGGTCGCGTTTTTTGTGGCATACCTCGAGGAGCAGGCGGCAGGCTGTGGTGGGGTGCAGCTTTTTGGCAGCGAATACGCCGAAATCAAGCGCATGTACGTGCGCCCGGAATTTCGCGGTCGGGGTGTGGGAAAACAACTGCTGGCCCATCTGGAAGCCTACGCCGCCGAGCACGGCATCCAGGTGCTTCGCCTCGAGACCGGGGTGTTCCAGACCGAAGCCATCGCCTTGTATCGGAGTTTCGGCTTTCGGCGCATCCCCCCCTTTGGCCCCTACTTTGAAGACCCCTTGAGCATCTGCATGGAAAAGAAGCCTTAAGAGCGGCGCCACAGTTAAACCCACTGCCAGACGATAGGCTAACCCTGTGAACGACCTTTACACCCTGTACCGACAGCGCGCCAGCGTGCGCAAGTTCAAACCCGAGCCCTTACGCGAAGGCGACCTGGACAAAATTCTCTTTGCCGCCCAGCGAGCCCCCACCGACGCCACCGCCCAGATGTACAGCCTGCTGCGCATCAGCGACCCCGAGCTAAGGCGCAAGGTAAGTAGCCACTCCGGCAGCAACCCCCACATCGAGACCTGCGCCGAGTTCTTTTTGATTCTGGCCGACGTCTACCGCCTGCGCCGGCTGGTCGAGCACCGGGGCGGGGTGTTTGGGCGCTGGCCCCGCACCGCGCTGCACTTTGCCATTACCGATGCCGTACTGGCCGGAAGCGCCCTGGCCACCATGGCCGAGAGTCTGGGCTACGGCATTGTGTGGATTGGAGGGGTGCTGAACGGCATAAGGGAAATTAGGGCGCTGTGTGGACTGCCGCAGGGGGTGGTGCCGGTGGCCGGGCTGTGTGTGGGTGTGCCCGACGAAACCCCCGCCCCCCGCCCACGCCTGCCCCGCGGGCTGGTGGTGCACGAAAACCAGTACCACGACTATAGCCCGGAAGCCCTCGAGCAGGCCTACACCGCAATGGCCCCCATCACCAAGAGCGGCGACTGGTACAGGGTGTTGGAGCGGTACTTTGCCCAAGGCGGCACCATGGAGCAGCGCGAGCCCGCCTACCAGCAGCTTTCCGCACAGCAGGGCTTCGAGCCCGATCTACCGCCTGAATTGCTCGAGGCGCTGCAAGAAAAGGGCCTCGAGGTGGGCTCACTGGGCCAGCTCATCGAAGCCACCTTCGCCCAGGGCTTCCGCAGCCTGCAGTTTCACAGCAAGGGCTACGTCTGGATTGAAAAAGAACCCGAAGCCTACCGGGGCGAGGGCAAACCCGGCGAAGCCCTCGGCAAGGCTTTGCTCGAGGCCCCCAAAGAGCGGGTTATCCCGTGAGCTCCTGGTAGACCCGAATGGCCACACCTGAAGGGTCGAGGACGGTAAACTCGCGCGTACCCCAGGGCTTGTTTTCCAGCTTGCCGTTGGGATGCACAAGGCCCGCCGCCTCGCAGGCCACATAGAGCAAATCTACCTCGTCTACCTCCAGCCGCAAGACATAGTTCTGGCCCACCTGGGGGTTGGGCTCGAGGTAGAAGTGCAGCCGCAGCCCATCCCGGCTCAACCCGCCGTACTCGACCGGGTTCTCGCCCCAGGTAAAGGGGTCCTGGAAGCCCAGATAGGTCTGATAAAACCGCAGCGACTCCTGCACGTCGCGGCTGGGTACGACTGGGATACACGCCAGCATCTTCACCTGCATAGGCTACCTCAAAAGTGGGGGATGACCTGCAGATCGCCCCGGTTTGCTAAACGGGTTCACAAACCGCTCATAAGAAAGGTTCTTGATTCGTTCTTTCTGCTGGGCCACCACCTGAAGTGCCGTCAAGCGCTGCACTTACATCCAGTTGGTTTTGACCCAAACAGAAAGCTTCAGGTGGGGTTCACATCAAGCGTAGGCCCTTTGCAACTCGGCCAAGTCGAGCTTTTTCATCTGAAGCACGGCCTGGTTAACCCGGTTTACCCGATCTGGGTCGGGGTCTTGCAGCATGCGCCCCAGGGCCCTTGGCACAATTTGCCAGCTCAGGCCGTATTTGTCCTTGAGCCAACCGCACTGTTCTGCTTCCGGTACCGCCGAGAGCTGGGTCCAGTAATGGTCAATCTCGGCCTGGGAGTCGCAATAAACCATGAACGAGATGGCTTCGTTGAAGGCAAAGTTGTGCGGCTGGGCGCTGTCCATGGCGGCAAACCACTGGCCCTCCAACATGAAATCGCTATACATCAGGGTGCCTTCTCGCTCGGGCTCCGCGCCCGCCGGATACCGCATGGCTGTTCCCCGCCGCGCATTGGCGAACACCGATACATAGAAGTCCTGAGCTTCCTCGGCCCTGCCACACACCTCACCCACAAACAGCAGCGCGGGGGTGATGAAAGGACGCGCTTCACCGCTAGGATTGGAGAGGATGAGCTGCCAGGAAAGCCCATACCGGTCTTGCACCCAGCCGAAGAGGGGGGCAAAGGGGTATGCGGCCAGCGGCATCAGCACGCTGCCTCCCGGCAGGAGCTGGTTCCACAGGGCCTCGAGGTCTTGAGGGGTACGCCCCTGGGAAGGGTCAAAGTTGAGGATAAACGAGGTGGAGGGGTTAAACTTGAACAACGGCCCCGCGCTGATGGCCATAAAGGGCTGGCCCGCCAGCTCAAACGAGACCAGGTCGCAGTCGCCCGAGGGCGTATCACGCAGGACAACCGAGCTATTTATTTTGGAATCTGGAATTGCACTGCAATAGAAAGCGGCGGCTTCTTTGGCTTCTTTATCGAACCATAGGTTGGGTACGATGGTGGGCATTTTGCATCTCCTTGCGCGTCGCACAGACCCGTCGGCCTGTTGCGAGGTCAGATTTAGTCGGCTTTCTAGGCCGCCAGCTTTACCGAAATCTTCTTGACCCCTGGGGTAGACTGCACCTCGGTCAGAAGGGTTTGCAGCGCTTCGAAGTTGTGCTGCTCCACCACCAGCACCGCCTCGGAAGCTCCCAGCAAGGCATCGGCCTTGACCACCCCTGGCAGGCGGCTCAGGGCCCGCACAATGCGCTTAGGCTGGGCGCATGAAACGAAGATATAAGCGGATACACAGCAGGTATTCTCCACCACCGAAACCTGGGCTTGCTGAGCGAGTTGCATCATGCGGGCCTCCTGTACAGCTTTTGGAACGGTGGGGCCAATCCCCACGGTTTCCTCGAGTAAGCGTTGTTGCCGATACCTGGCTTCTATTTCCCAAAAAAAGGCAGAAAACATAATCACCCCACCCGGCTGAGCAGATTCTGCTTCCGGCAAAAAAACCACACGCTAGCTTGCAATTGGAAAGGATTCTCGTTCGGGCAGACTAAAGCGGTTAAACATCCGAGACAGGCGGCCCTCGGGGTAGTAGGTCGTGCGGTACTGGATGGTGGCCTCGAGCCAGGCTTTAGCCAGGGGCTGGGCCGTGGGGCGAAGCAGGGGTATTTTGGCGCGCAGCTCGTTTTCCAGGGCCCACAACCCAATCTGGCCCTTGCGGTTGTCCAGTTCAATAAGGACATTAAGCACTTCGCTGGGGTGTACCGCACCACGCCCCACGGACTTCCAAACAATTTCGCTGATGTTCATACGTCCGCCTCCCGTTATGATATTAGCATAATCTATCTGCATAACGCAATACCCATAAGGGGACATTACGTCTTGACCGTATAAAACTTTTATGCTACCGTCAGAAACATGACACTAGCTGAACGTCTTCGCGAACTGCGCACCCAACAGGGTTGGCGTCTAAAAGATTTATCCCTGAAAAGTGGGCTTTCCGTGCCCTACCTGTCCGACCTCGAGCGGGGCCGTACCAACCCTTCCCTCGACACCCTGCAAACCCTGGCCAACTCCTACAACGTCTCGGTCAACGACCTGCTGGCCCCGGTAGACTTCTACGGCGAGCGCACCGAAGCCTCGTTGCCGAAGGGACTGGCCGAACTCATCGCCGACCCCCAGCTTGGGGCAGAAATTACACCCGAGTGGCAGCGCACCCTGGCCCGCATCGAGCTGCGGGGCAAGCGTCCGGAGTCTAAGCGCGACTGGTACGAAATTTTCCTGCACCTCAAGCGGGTGCTGGAAGGCTAAAGCGGTTTTTGGCCTAAAACGCCAGATTGAAACCAATCCGAAAGATGATGGCTTCCTGTCATCATCTTTTTTTTGACCCGACTCGCTTGCTATCTGACCCCCTGGTGCAGTTGCGTGTGCCAGCTCAGTGCAATCGTTTAGCTTACAGCCGGCCATAATAGGGTTATGGAGCAACCTGTACGTACCAAGGAGTCTGGCTTTTTTGTGGCGGGTTATGCAGTTCGCACCAGCCTGGCCCTGGAGCAAAACCCCCAGACCGCCCGGATTCCTCCGCTCTGGAGCAAAATCGAAAGCGGGGAGCTCGAGCTGCAGATACCTAAGCGCCTGGCCAAAGGAAAGCCCTTTGTGGTTTACCACAGCTACGAAAGCGAGCAGGGCCCTTTCTCGGTGCTGCTGGGCTACCAGGTACTGGGACAGGACGATGTCCCACCCGGCCTGAGCGGGCTCAGCATTCCGGGGGGACGGTACTTGATGTTTACGGTGCTGGGTTCCAGGCCAGAATTGGTCAGGCAAGCCTGGCAGCAAATCCGGGCCTATTTCCAGCAGCCCAGTACCCCGACAAGGGCCTATACTTTCGATTATGAAGTGTACGAAAATACCCAGCGGGTTTCGATATTTGTAGCCATCAAGTAGCCTGGCGCTATGCCTATAGCGGGAGAATACCGTTAGGAGAAAAATGCCGCTAGACCTCAGACCCAGGGTAATCGAACTGGCGCAGGACTTCCGCAAAGCCCACGCCCCCCTCACGCCCGAGCGCCTGGCCGGGGGCATTGGTGCGAGCCTCTCCTACGGCAAGCTGCCGGAGGGCCGGTTTGGGGCGCTGGTACCGGGACAGAATCATATTCTGATTGACCAGGACTCGCCCCCCCGGCGCCAGCGTTTTACCCTGGCGCACGAGGTAATGCACGTCTTGATTCAACAGGACGACGACCTGCTCTCCGACCTGCACGAAGCCTACCAAGGCCAGGAGCTGGAAAGAGAGCTCGAGGCCCTGTGCAACCTGGGGGCTGCCGAGATGCTGCTTCCCGGTCAGGTGGTAGAAGCTGCCATTGCCAAAAAAGGCCAGAGCCCAAAGCTGGTGCCCGAACTGGCCGAGCTGCATCAGGTATCGGAAGAAGTGGTCATCATTGCGCTGGCCGAGCGCGGCCCCGTTCCCTCCATTGTGCTGATGGCCGGCAACAAACCCCTGCGGGTCTATTTCAGCGCCAGGCATCCGCGCATCTTCGACCGGGTGAGCCGTGGCACCGGCTTCCGCCGAGATGACCCCTTAGTTATAGCGTTCGAAACCGGCTTGCCGCAAAAAGCCAAGACCACTTTGCCCAACCATAGGGTGCTGTATGGCCTCGAGGCCTACCCCAAAGGTGGGCGGGTTTATGCGGTCTATAAGGAGTTGAAGAACTAGCACGCCCTTCATAATCCTTGAACCCACAGCAACCATGCAGCCTATTGCTACCACAACCTCAACCTTGCGAAAGCTGATCCTGGCTCAGCAGGGTTTGCTTCGCTGGCGCGGTGGACAAGGCGCATTCACCGAGGGGGTGCCCTGGAACGAACTTTACCAGGGAGTGTCGGGCACGCTCGAGGTACTCAAGAAATTGGAAGCCGTTCAGCTCGATCCGGTAGCTGTGGTGGAACGCAATCATCATCTGGTATTTTTGAATCGCGTTGAAGACTACAAAACGGCTTTTCTGGAAGCTTTATACCCGCAAAAGCTGGTTTTTGAATATTGGGCACAAGCCCGCTGCGTTATGCCCATCGAGGACTGGCCTCTGTTCGAGTGGCGACGTGAACACTGGAGACTCGAGCATACCCTCCAAAGCCGCCACCGACACAATACAGATGCTTACAATACGGAAATCTTCCAGGCCGTGGCCTATATCAAAGAGCGGCTAACCCAAAAAGATCCACTGCCTGCTCGGCTTCTCGATACCGGTAAGCGAGTCCTTGGCTACTGGGGATTCACCCATAAGGCCACTTCACAGGCCATCGAGCACCTATGGGAAGCTGGGGAGCTTGTGGTCGCTCAGCGCGCAAATGAGGAACGATATTTTGCCCTGACAAGCGATTGGTTGCCCACAACTGTCCGTCGCGGGGGGGCCGAAAGCGCGGAATCAAGGCAGGGTTTGTTGCTCAAGTTCATCCGTGCATATGGCGTGGTAGATGCTTCAGATCCACGCCTTGGCTGGCACAACTGGTCCGTGGGGGAGCGCAAAAGCGAACTCGCACGGCTAAGCAAAGCCGGGCATATTGTTCCACTCGATATTAAGGATGCAAAACTCCGGCGGACTTATTATCTTTGGTCTCAGTTAATCCCGCTTCTGGCGGCTCTGCAAAATGCCATAGTCTCGCCCAGGGTCTACTTCCTCTCCCCACTCGATAACCTACTTTGGCGGCGCGAACGCGTTCTGGATTTGTGGGGCTTCGACTACAAATGGGAAATCTACGTACCCGAGCATAGACGCACTTATGGCCCGTATGTTTTGCCCATCCTGGAGGGCGAGCACCTCGTGGGGCGTTTAGATGCCCGTCTGGACAGAAAGAACAAACAACTGGAGGTGAGGCGAGTCTTCTGGGAGCAAGAGCCAGACAAGCGTCGGGTGGCACGCATCGAAAAAGCCCTCGAAGGCTTCGCCGAGAGGCTCGGCGTCAGCCGCTCACGCTAGCCTCGAGCACCTTTTACTCTTAGCATTGGCTGTAATCTGATTGCAGCGTTTATGGAGTATCAATACCCTATCCCCACCGTGGGCGCCCTGGTTGGCAGCCCCTCAGGCAAAGTACTGATAGTCAAAACCAGCAAATGGCAGGGCTTATGGGGCGTGCCGGGGGGCAAGATTGAGTGGGGCGAGTCCCTGGAAGCGGCATTGCGGCGAGAGTTCCGGGAAGAGGTCGGCCTCGAGCTCTTCAACATCCGCTATGCCCTGTTGCTGGAGGGGGTGTTTGACCCACAGTTTTACAAACCCATGCACTTTTTGTTCGTCAACTACTTTGCTCAGTGTTCAAGTGAAGAAATCCACCCCAACGAAGAAATTGTGGAGTGGGCCTGGGTTCGCCCAGAAGAAGCGCTCAGCTATCCCCTGAACCGCATCACCCGCACCCTGCTGGAGGCGTACATGGGCCAGGGGGCAGCATGAGCAAAGTGGCCCTGGTTACCGGCTCGGCCAAGGGGATTGGGCGGGCCATCGTGCTGGCGCTGGCCCAGCGGGGTTTTGATGTGGCCGTGCACTACCACACCAGTGCCCTCGAGGCCGAACAAACCCGCCAGGAAGCCGAGCGGCTGGGGGTTCGGGCCATCAAGGCACAAGCCGACGTTACCGAGCCTCATCAAGCACAGGCGCTCGTCGCTGCGGTGGCCGAGCAGCTGGGGGGCCTGCAGGTGCTGGTCAACAACGTAGGCGACTACCTCAAAAAACCCATTGACGAGGTCTCCCCCGAAGAATGGCAGCGGATGATCGACTCCAACCTCAACGCGCCGTTTTATCTGACCCAGGCTGCCCTCCCCTACCTGAGCCAGAGCGGCTATGGGCGGGTGGTTAACATCGGGTTCGCCGGGGCGCAGAACCTGCTGGCCCGCCCGGATATTACGCCCTACGTTATCGCCAAAACTGGCCTGATTATCTACAGCAAGTCGCTGGCCCAGCGCCTTGCACCCCGGGGCATCACGGTGAACGTGGTCTCACCGGGGGTGGCCGAAAACTCGATCTCCAAGCCGCTGGCCGAAATTCCTATGGGTCGCCTGGCTAATCTGGAGGAGCTGGCTCGAGCGGTTCAGTTTTTTGTGGAAGAAAATAGCGGCTACCTCACCGGTCAGGTTGTGGAGGTTGCGGGTGGGTGGAATCTCTAGCATTCAGATCCAAGACCCCTGCGGGACGGGATTTTACTGCTGTGGTTCGCGCCCCTGCACACATACCCCAGGAAAAACAAGTGTCCAGGTTACGTTCAGTTTATGTATAAGGTGGCATGCTGTAGCCATGCAGTTGTTCTAAACTGACATTGGTTCCTGAACCGGGATGAAGGGAAGTGGTTCAGGATGCTACTCAAGAGGTTCCCTTCGCTTGAAACACCCGTCAGACTGCTCGAGGTTGCTGACGAAAAAGGAGACACCCTTGCTTAGCTACGACAATAAGCAAATCCTCGATATTCCCCCCTCCAAACTCGACAAAAACGGCGGCAAAAAAGCCTACCTGTTTCGCAATACCGACGGCGCGGAACCCATCATTACCCGCCATTACGACCATCAATTTCAGCCCGACCCCGCCTACAAAGCCAGCCTGCCCGACATGACCGAGACTGTGGACTCGGTCGAAGGGGCCAACGTGGCCATCCAGCAGGTAGGCATCTCGGGCTTCCGGCTGCCGCTCAGGTTTGCGACCCCTAGAGGTGAAGCCCTGACCCTCGAGGCCCGTGTCACCGGCACGGTTTCCCTCCAGGCCGACCTCAAGGGCATCAACATGAGCCGGATTATCCGCAGCTTTTATACCCACAAAGACGCGGTCTTCAGCCTGGATACCCTGGCCCAGGTGGTAGAGGACTACCGCCGCGAGCTGGGCAGCCTGACCGCCCGGGTCAAGGTGGCCTTCAACTACCCCATGCTGGTATCGGCCCTGCGTTCGGGCCTAGAAGGCTACCAGTACTACAGCGGCAGCTACGAAGCCGCCATCGAAGAAAACGGAAGCCTGCGGCGCTTTATAGAGCTGGACTTCGTCTACTCCTCGGCCTGCCCCTGCTCGGCCGAGCTGGCCGAGCACGCCCGCGACCACCGCGGGGTGTATGCCATTCCCCACAGCCAGCGCTCCAAGGCCCGCATCAAGGTGGAGGTCGCCCCCGATACCTCAGTGCACCTGGAAGACCTGATTCAGCACGCCCGCCAGGCCCTCAAGACCGAGACCCAGGTCATGGTCAAGCGTGAGGACGAACAGGCCTTTGCCGAGCTGAACGGGGCCTACGTGAAGTTTGTGGAGGATGCCGCCCGGCTGCTTTACGAGCAGCTCGAGGCCGACAGGCGGATCCACGACTTCCAGGTGGCTTGCTCGCACCTCGAAAGCCTGCACTCCCACGACGCGGTCTCGGTCATCGCCAAGGGCGTACCCGGCGGTTTTCGCGCCGATTTCAACGACTTCAGCACCCTGCTTGGTTAGAAACGAACCTCAGCAAAAGCCCAGGGTGATCAGCCTGGGCTATGCGTTTGGCGCTCGAGACACCGCACCCGCTTGATGGGCCGCTTGTTCCAGGGCATTCCAGGCCAGGGTGGCACACTTGACCCTGGCTGCTAGCTTGTGTACCCCGGACAGCGCGGCCAGGTCGCCTAGCTCGGGGGTGGGGGCAGCCCCGTCCACAATCATGGCCTTGAACTGCTGTTCCAGCGCCAGGGCCTGCTCCCAGGTTTTGCCCTTGACCAGGTCGGTCATCAGCGAGGCCGAAGCCTGCGAAATGGCACAGCCCTGCCCACGAAAGCGCAGGTTGACTATTTGCTCACCATCGGTCTCTACCTGCAACTCAATCTGATCGCCACAGGAAGGGTTGTCGCCCATCACCCGCACGTTGGCCGTCTCCAGCGGCCCATAGTTGTGCGGCGACTTGTAGTGGCGCAGGATGATCTCTTTGTACAGCTCATCCAAAAGGCTCATCAAAACCATTGTAATACCATCTCCTGGAAATCCATTTGCCAGGCATTCTCAGAGCCAGTCTTTGAAAAAGTCCCGCACTTTCTTCAGGGCCTCAATAAAGCGATCCACGTCTTCGGTGGTGGTGTAGACATAAAAACTGGCCCGCACCGTTGCAGGAACCCCTAGTTTGCGGTGCAGGGGTTGGGCACAGTGGTGTCCAGCCCGCACGGCAATACCGTACTGGTCGAGGGCGGTGGCCACGTCGTGGGCATGGATACCGCCCAGCACAAAAGGGATCACCCCGCCCCGGTCGGGGCCGCGGGGGCCAAAGGTACGCACCTCCGGCAGTTCCTCGTCCAGGCGCTTTAGGGCGTAGGCGGCCAGCTCGAGCTCGTGTTGCCATACCCTGTCCATGCCCAGGTTCTGCAGGTATTCCACCGCTTTAGCCAGCCCAACCGCCTCGGCCACTGCCGGGGTTCCGGCCTCGAAGCGCTGGGGGGGCTGGGCGTAGGTGGAACGGTCGACAAAGACCTCCCGAATCATGCTGCCTCCGCCCAGAAAAGGGGCCAGGGTTTCCAGCACCTCGTAGCGCCCCCAGAGCACCCCTATGCCGGTAGGCCCCAGCATCTTGTGCCCGGAAAATGCGTAGAAATCGGCTCCTAAAGCCCGCACATCTATGGGCATGTGGGGCGCCGACTGGGCCCCGTCCACCACCACCAAGGCCCCCACAGCTTTGGCCGCCTGGGCAATCTGGGCCACCGGGTTGACGGTGCCCAGCACGTTGGAGACGTGCATCAGGCTCACCAGCTTAACCCGCTGGGAGAGCAGCGAGTCCAGGGCCGCTAGCTCCAGGCGGCCATCCGGCCCTAGCGGAATGGCTTTGATCCTGGCCCCGGTGCGCTCGCAGACCAGGTGCCAGGGCACCAGGTTGGCGTGGTGCTCCATCTCGGTCAGGAGAATTTCGTCACCGGGCCGCAGGTTGTGCAGGCCCCAGGCGTAGGCCACCAGGTTAAGGGCCTCGGTGGTGTTGCGCACGAAAATAATCTCGCGCTCGTCGGCCCCGATGAAGCGGGCCAGGGTGCGGCGGGCCTGGTCGTAGGCCTCGCTGGCCTGGGCTGAAAGGGTGTAGGCCCCCCGGTGCACGCTGGCGTTGAGTTCGCGGTAATAGCGCGCGACAGCTTCAATTACCACTTCGGGCTTCTGGCTGGTGGCCGCCGAGTTGAGGTAGACCAGGTCGGGGTGGTGCAACAAAAGCGGGAAGTCCTGGCGAATGGCTTGGGGTGTAACGATGGCCATGTAACCAGGGTAGCCCATTTAGGGCCGGTTGTTTAGGGCAGAGGGTTCATTTTGCCGGGTGGCCCCCGCCAACTAACCCAGCGCCAGCCACACCCAGACCCCTAAGGCGAACAAAGCGGCCAGGCCCAACACCACCCGGAAGACCAGCACCAGGTAGCTGGCCCCAAAAAAGAGCACGGCCCCCACCCCCGCCATCCAGGCCCCCGCGACCGAAAGATGGCGGGCCACCCCGTCCAGAAAACCCGGAAGGTCGAGCCGGATGCGCAGCAGGTTTTTCTCCAGGTTGGGGTCCAGGGTCTGGTGGGCCAGGGTGAAGGCCAGCCAGGCCAGGAGTACCCCCAGCGCCACCAGAAGGCCGCCCAGGAGCTCGAGCCATAGTGTAGAAGTCACATTGGCTTTCATAGGGGTAGGATACTGGACATGTCGGCTGCCTCTCGGGTTTTCATAATTCTGCTTCTGGCCTACTTTCTGTCCTACTTTTTCCGTGCTACCAACGCGGTTATCTCGCCCGATTTAAGGCGCGACCTGGGCCTTACTTCGGCAGAGCTGGGCCTGATGACCAGCCTGTTCTACCTGACCTTTGCTGTAGCCCAACTACCCCTGGGCTCCCTGCTCGACCGCTTCGGCCCACGCTTCGTGCACCCGGCCCTCATGCTGTTGGGGGCTACGGGGGCCCTCGTCTTCGCCTCGGCGCAGGACTTCTTCACCCTTTCGCTGGGGCGAGCGCTCCTGGGCATCGGCTTTGCGGCAGCGTTGATGGGCGCTTTGAAGGCTTTTTCGCTGTGGTTTCCGGCCCAGCGTTATGCCAGCATCAGCAGCCTGTATGTGGCCCTGGGCGCCTCGGGGGCCATTGCGGCCTCGAGCCCCCTGGCCTGGCTCAAGGAGCAAATAGGCTGGCGGGCGGTGTTCGAGTGGGGCGCGCTGGTGATTGTGCTGGTGGCCCTGGTGGTGGCGCTGGGGGTACGCAACGCCCCCAGGGGCATGGCGCTACCCCGCAGCGCCCAGGGCGGCAACGCCACCCTGATCTGGCAGAGCGGCCTGTTCTGGCGCATGGGCTGGCTCAACTTCATGTTGGGGGGTGGGTTTTTGGCCTGGCAGACCCTGTGGGGCGGCGACTTTTTGTTCAAGGTGCGGGGTATGGGGAGCCTCGAGGTGGGCAGTATCCTCTTCACCTTCTCGCTGGCCGCCCTGCTGGGCTTTTTGCTGTGCGGCCCCCTGGCCGACCGCTGGGGCCTGCCGCGGGTGCTGCTCTCGGCCAGTATCGCCTTCACCCTGGGGCCCTTGCTGCTGGCCCTGTGGCCCCAGATGCCGCTCTGGGGCATCTACATAACTTACGCACTGATGGGCTTTACCGGCGCTTTTAACATCCTCAGCCTGGCTCAGGCCCGCCTGACCTTCCCCACCGAACTCACCGGACGGGCCGTCACCGCCATCAACTTTATGGGTTTTATGGGGGTGTTCTTGCTCCAGTGGGGCATGGGGGTGGTGCTGGGGCTGAGCAACTACAGTACGGCCTTGCTCATCTGGTCGGTGCTCATCGCGCTGGCAATTGGGGGATACCTGCCGCTGGCCCTGCGCCCTAGCAAAAGGTCTCTTTAACGCCAATTCGGAAAAGGACTTGACACCCAGTGGAAAATAAGGGACGGGGGTGAGTTATGCGACATTA
>NZ_JBEVAL010000058.1:0-15238 GCF_051297115.1 Meiothermus cerbereus | reverse complement strand
CAGCAGCCCCTTTCAAGTGGTCCCGGTGCATAAGGAATCCCCAGGGCGCATAACTGCAAGTTTTGAGTTAACGCACGACCGGCACCCAGAGGTATATGGCGCCGGTCAAAAGAGCAGGCTTTGGGGGATTTCAGGTTACCCTGAACTTGACCCGCATAATCCCGTTCCACTCGTAGCCGCGCTCGTTCCACCAGATGTTGCCGTTCATGGGCTGGGTGCGGCCTACCGCGTCGGTGGCGCGGGCCATCACCTCGTATTCGCCGGGGGCCAGTAGCTGGGGCGAGACCCACTGATACCAGCCAAACTTGCCGTGGTCGCGTTCGATGATGGCCTTGCGCCAGGAGGTGCCACCATTCACCGAGACCTCTACGGTTTCGAGGGGGGCCAGGCCGTCGTTCCAGGCTACCCCACGGATCTCTACCAGGCGGCCTTTGACGCTGGCTCCGGCCAGCGGCGACAGGATGAAGGAGTTGATGTTGGCCATCCAGTTCGGGCGGGAGTTCTCCAGGGTGTAGTTGTAGCGGCTGCCGGGCTGGGTGGGCAGGATGGGCAGGTTCACCCCAGGCAGCACCGGAACCCGGTAGCGGGGAACCTGTTCGTTGCCGGGGCTCTCGGTAGCGGTGAACTCGAGCTTGGCAATCCACTTGACGTTGGCCGTACCAAAGGTACCCGCTGCCACCAGCCGCACCGGCCCACCGTGCACCGCCGGCAGCGGTTCACCGTTCATACCCAAAGCCAGCATGGCACTGCTGTAGTCCATCACGCTGATGGGGAAGCTCTTTTCGTAGGGTGCAGCCCCGCCCTGGGTGGAGGCGTTCATGGTGATGAAGCGGGCTTTTGGATCGAGTTTTACGCCTTTGGCCTCGAGCAGGGTCTTGAGCAGCACCCCGCGCCAGGTGACATGCCCCACCCCGCCGTAGGTCCAGGGGTTGCCTGAAGGACGGGGGTTGAAGAAGCTACGGCCATTGCCGGAGCACTGCAACACGCTGGTGACTTCGGTCTGGGGCAGTTTGGAAAGCTCATCTACCGTGATCTTGAACGGCTTGTCGATCAGGCCGGTGATCTCTACTTCCCAGCCGGGTTGGATGTTGGGCTCGGTGGTGTTGAGGCCGGGCAGGTCGATGTTGTTGCGGATGAAGAGGTTGGCCTTGCTGGTGATGCGCTCGGAGCCCAATAGTTCCAGGGTAGACTCCAGCACCACCGGACGGGACGATAGCACAATCAGCCTGGGGTTCTTGCCGCGTACCACCTGGTCGGCGGTGGGCTGTTGCTGGGCCATACCCAGCCCCATCATGCCCACGGCAGCACCGGCTGCGGCGCTTTTCTTCAAGAAGGCGCGGCGGTTCATTTCAGCCTGAAGTAGTGCTTTTTCTTTTTCGCTCATCCGAGTCTCCTCCCCAAAACAAGACCCTCTGGGCCAGCTAACGAGATGTTTGGGCCTATGTGTTTTGTGACAGCGTCATGTTACAACGGATTACAAACATACTCAACTAGGGTATACAACACTATGTTTTCTCCACCCTAAAGCGCTCCACCGCCCTCACCCCGCGCCGCCCAAAGCGCCGGGCCAGTTCGAGCTCGCTCATCACCAGCACCGTGGGCCGCCCGTGGGGGCAGACCCAGGGCAGCGCGCATTCGGCCAGGGTATCCAGCAGGGCCTGGGCCGAGGCGCCCGTCAGCGGATGCCCGGCCTTGATGGCGGGCAAACAGGCCAGCCGGGCCAGCACATTGCGCCAGGCTTCGCCAAAATTGGGCGCTCCCAGGCTGCCCTTTACCACCTCGGGGATGAGCGCAGGGTGTCCCGTCAAAAAAGCCGGAATGGTGCGAATGCGGTATTTGCCGGGGCCAAAGGGCTCCAGGCACAGCCCGGCCTGCTCGAGCTCCTGCGCCCGCTCGGCAAAGTTTAGCTCCTCCCCCAGCGAGAGCGAGACCAGCTCGGGGTGGGGGAGCTCGAGGGGGGGCTCCTCGCGGTAGCGACGTGACAGCTCCTCGTAGAGGATGCGCTCGTGGGCGGCGTGCTGGTCTACCACATAAAGCTCGTCCCCCGCCTCGGCCAACAGGTATAGCCCCCGAAAGCTGCCCAGGTAGCGCAAGCGGGGAAAGCTAGCCCGCTGTACCGGTGCGGGGCCGGTCAGGGGGGTGGGTTCGGGCAGGGCACGGGCCAGGGGATGGGCCGAAAGCAGACCCTGCACTGCCTGTGTGACAAATTCCAGAATGGGTTCGGGGCGAATTAGCTTAACCCTCGACTTGTCGGGCGAGGTGTTGATCAGCAGGTGTTCAGCAGGGATGGACAGATTCAGCACCCCCAGCGGAAACTGGCCCGCGGGCAAAAGCTCCTTGTAGGCGGCCAGCACCGCCTGTAGCAAGGGCTCGGGCCACTCCACCGGGCGGTCGTTCAGCGCAAGCAACAACCTGTCCCGCCGAGGGCGCGATAGCTCCGGGCGCGAGAGCAGACCCGAAAGCCTAAGAGAGCCATCGCTTTCGCTCAGTGGCAACAGCCGATTGGCGACCACCGAGCCCCAGAGCAGCTTGGCTGCCTCGCCAAATCCACCACCCGCGTGGGCAATTTTCTCTTCACCATCCACCACCAGCCGCAGGGCAATTTCCGGGCGGTGCAGCAGGTAGCGCGAGACCAGGTGCACCACCTTGCGGGCCTCGGCGGCGGGGGCCTCGAGCGCGTTCCGGCGGGCCGGTAGGTGGCCGAAGAGGGCGGTAACCTCGACCCGGGTTCCGGCAGGGGCGGGGTGTTCGTGTAGTTCTACCTGGTCTTGCAAGGCCGTTAAGGTGGCTCCACCGAGCTGCTGGGGGGGCCTCGAGGTCAGCCGTACCTGGGCGGCCTGCCGGATGGCCCACAGCCCCTCCCCACGAAAGCCCAGGGTGCGGATGTTGTGCAGGTCGGTGAGCTTGCTGGTGGTGTGGTGTTCCAGGGCCAGGGCCAGCTCTTCTTTGGGGATACCCGTTCCGTTATCGCTCACCACGATCCTGTCCAGGCCCCCGCCCCACAGCTCGATCACAAGGCGGGTTGCGCTTGCGTCCAGGGCGTTTTCCAGCAGTTCGCGCACCACGTCGGCCGGGCCAGAGACCACCTCACCCGCAGCAATTTCGCGGACGAGCTCAGGGGGAAGTTTGCGAATCATACCTGTGAAACACGATCCGCTTCGACCAGGGGAGCAAGGCCTTTGAGCTGGTCCTGCAGTTTGCGCAAGAACAAAAGGGCCTCGAGCGGACTGGTACGGGCCAGGTCGAGCTGGAGCAGTTCTTCCAGCAGATCTCTGGACAGCCCCTTCTGGCCTGCCTCCAGCCCAGCCAGTACGGTTCTGGCCCGCTGCAAAACCTCCCGGGGTAGCCCGGCCAGCCGGGCCACTTCCAGCCCGTAGCTTTTGCTGGCGGGCCCCGGCAACACCTGGTGGTAAAACACCAGCCCCCCGGCCTCCTCCCTGGCCGCCACGTGGGCATTGCGGGCAGCAGCCATCCGCTCGGGAAGGGCGGTGAGTTCGAAGTAGTGGGTGGCAAAGAGGGTGTAGGCCCCCACCTGGTCGTGCAGGTATTCGCAGGCCGCCCAGGCCAGCGCCAGGCCGTCGTAGGTGCTGGTGCCGCGCCCAATCTCGTCCAGCAGCACCAGGCTTTTGCGCGTGGCGCCTTGCAGGATGCTGGCGAGCTCCTCCATCTCCACCATAAAGGTACTGCGGCCCCCGGCGATGTCGTCCGAGGCGCCAATGCGGGTGTAGATGCGGTCGAAGAGGGGCAGGGTGGCCGACTCGGCGGGCACGAAGGAGCCAATCTGGGCCAGCAGGGCAATCAGGGCGGTCTGCCTCAGGTAGGTCGACTTGCCGGCCATGTTGGGCCCGGTCAGAACCAGTAGCCGGGCCGAGGGGCTCATGGCAAGGTCGTTGGGGATAAATGAATTGCTGCGCTCTACCACCGGATGGCGCCCGGCCACAATGTGTAGATGGCCCTCGTGTGAGAAGCGGGGGCGGCTGTAGCCATACTCCACCGCAGCCTCGGCCAGCGCGGCGTACACGTCCAGTTCGGCCAGAACCTGGGCCGCCTGGCGCACCTCGTCGGCGGCCTGGGCCACCTGCTGGCGCAGCTCCAGGAACACCGCGTACTCACGCTTGATGGCCTCGGTTTCGGCTTGCAAGATTTTGCGCTCCTGCTCCTTGAGCTCTGGGGTACTGAAGCGCATGCGGTCTTTGAGGGTCTGCAGGGGCCGCCAGTCTTTGGGCACCAGGCTGTAGTGGGGGCGGGTGACCTCGAGGTAGTACCCAAACACCGCGTTGTAGCCCACCTTCAGGTTGGGTATGCCGGTCTTGTCGCGCGCTTCGCTTTCCAGGCGGGCTATCCAGGTTCGCCCTTCCTCGGCCCGCTGGCGCAGCTCGTCCAGCTCGGGGTCGAAACCCTCTCGGATCAGGCCGCCATCGGTAATCTTGAGCGGCGGGTCTTCCACCAGGGCAGCGGCGATGTGTTCGGTGATCGCAACCGGGTAGGGCAGGCGCTCGGATAGGACCATAAGCGGCCCCGCCCCAGCCAGCAACTCGGCCAGCTCGGGCAACAGCGATAAGCTACGTTGCAAGGCCGAAAGGTCGCGGGGGCTGGCCCGTCCGGCCAACAGGCGGGCCGCCAGGCGCTCGAGGTCGTGCATGCGGTAGAGCACCTTGCGTATTTCGCTTCGCAGCACCCCATCGCGCACCAGCGCCTCCACGGCATCCAGCCGGGCTTGCAGGGGGGCTTCCTCTACCAGCGGATGCCGCAGCCAGGCCCTGAGCAAGCGCCGCCCGGGTGCGGTGCGGGTCAGGCCCAGTACCCCCAGCAGGGTGCGTTCCCCGCTTTGGTCGCCCACCGAACTGGGCTCGTAAATCTCCAGGGTGCGCAGCGTGGCCTCGCTGAGCTGCATGAAGGCGCTGGGGTCGTAGCGCACAAAGCTACGCACCTGGGGGAGCCCGTTCTCCTGCACCCGCAGGGCGTAGGCCAGCACCGCACCTGCTGAACGCAGCAGCGCGGGGTGCTCCAGCCCGGCGGGTAGCGGGTCGAATTGTGCCTGCAGGGCGGCTTTTCCTGTTTCACCCTGGAAGCCCTCTTCCGACAGCATCACCGGAAAGCGCCGCTGGAAATCCTGCAGGAAAGCGGGGTTGTGGTAGAGCTCCGGAGCCAGCAGCACCTCGGCGGGCCGAAAGCGAAAGAGCTCGTCGTAAAGGGCGCTCTTGCTGTAGAGCACGCTGCCGCGAAACTCGCCGGTGGAGATGTCCAGCAAGGCCAGACCGTAGCCGTCGCCGGTGCTTATAGCGGCCAGGTAGTTGGCCTCCGGCTTCAGCAGGTTCTCGCGCATGACCGTGCCGGGGGTGAGCAGTTGGGTCACCTCGCGGCGCACCAGCTTATCGGCCTCCTCGGCTAGCTCCATCTGGTCGGCCACGGCCACCCGGAAGCCCTGTTTTAGCAGTTTTTCCAGGTGCACATCCACCGAGCGCACCGGAATGCCCGCCATAGGGGTGGTGAAGTCTTTGGCGGTTTTATGGGTCAGGGTCAGATTCAGGGCCCTCGAGAGCCTCTCGGCATCCTCACCAAAAGCCTCGTAAAAGTCGCCCACCTGAAACAGCAACAGATAATCGGGATAGGCGTCCCGCAGTTCGACGTACTGCTCGAGCAGAGGTGGTAGGGGCCCAGACCCCTGGCCCTTGAGGGTCATGATGGGTATGGTAACCGAAAAAGGGCCCGGCTGTCTTGGGGCTTTTGGGCTTGTAAGTATATACCATTGTGTATATACTCAAATTATGGCGCGTGCAGTGGCAAAAGTTTTCAAAAGCGGCAACAGCCAGGCGGTGCGGTTGCCCAAGTCGTTTCGCCTGAGCGAGGGCGAGGTATACATCGAGCAGCTGGGGGCGGCGCTGCTGCTAATCCCGAAGGAAGCCTCTGCAGCACAGGTCTGGGAAGCCTGGTATCAGGGCTTGGGCGAGCTCGAGCCCGGCTTCAAAATCAGGCGCAATCAACCCAAAAAGGTGGATAAGCGTTCGTGGTGACGCATATTTTAGACACCAACATCTGCATCTACATCATTAATCGACGCCCTCCTGGTGTACTCGAAAAACTGATTGAGCTTCCCCTGGGGGTGGTTGGGGTTTCAAGCATTACAGTAGGGGAGCTGGCCTATGGCATCAGTAAAGGGCGCTCGAGCAAGAACCGGGTGGTTTTAGAGATTTTTTTGCGTCCCCTGGTCGTGCTCCCGTTTGATGCGAGGGCAGCCTGGAAGTACGGCGAAGTGCGGCGGAAACTCGAACTGCAAGGGACGCCCATTGGTCCACTCGACACCCTTATTGCGGCCCATGCCTTGAGCCTTGGTGCGGTTCTGGTGACCAACAACCTGAAGGAGTTTGCCCGGGTAGAGGGTCTCCTGCTGGAAAACTGGGCTTCCTGACTACCGCGCAACTTCCCAGGCCAGGTGCTCCAGCTCCGGCTTGATCAGCTTCTCCCAGGCTACCTGGACGGCGTTGGGGGAGCCGGGTGTGGAGATCACCACCTTCTTGCGATAGGTGCCCGCGGTGGCCCGCGAGAGCATGGCCGCGGCCCCCACCTCGCTGTAGGAGAGCATGCGAAACAGTTCGCCGAACCCCGGCATGGGCTTCTCGATCTTGCGGGCCAGCACGTCGTAGGTGGTGTCGCGCGGGGCAATGCCGGTGCCGCCGTTGAACAGGATAATCTGCGCTCCAGCGCCCACCATCTCCTCGAGGGCCTGGGCCACCTGGTCGGGCTCGTCCTTGATGATGCGGTAGCCCACAATTTTGTGCCCCAGCGCCTCAATTTCGGGCCTCAGGTAGTGGTAGTTGGTATCGGTCTCGAGGGTGCGGGTGTCGGAAACCGTTACGATGGCGATGTTGACCGGGCCCCTGGCTTTGGCAATCTCCTTGTGTTTGTCGGTACTCTCGGACATGCCTGAATTCTACGCCGATGGGGCGCGGTAAAAAGTGGGGGCAGATGGAGCCCACGCCGTTTGGTGTATATGAAAGGGGCGGTTCCAGCTACAAAAAAAAGTGTTTTTCCCTGGCGGCTGATGTGTTTCACACTGACAGTTTCTCAAGTTTTCTAGGAACATTTGCTGCTCCAAGTGCAACTCCCGCAGGGGGCCGCTGCATTGACTACCAGGGCTGGCCCATCACTCCTATCCCTGGAGGATGCTATAAGGGCTCCTTCTGCCGGGGCACCCGCCCCAGCCCCGGGCTCTGCTGGGACCTCCCTGTAAGTGCGGTGAAGGGGTGGCTGGGAGCCTCTTCCACTGATGCCCTGGTGGCCAACATCACCCCTGGCAGACCAAGAGGATGTGTGGCTGCTCCCAGCCCGAACTTATCTATAACGAAGCGGCGCGTATGCGCCTGGCCGCAAGGGCGCGCTGTCCCCTTCAGACCGCAGGCCGGAGAGCGCCGGTTCCGGCCGCTCTGGCCAGCTCTTTGGCGAAGGCGACCACTTCCTCGGTCACCCTGGCGTTACCTGGACCCTCTAGCTCCGCCACCTTCCAGGCCCCGCTGACCCGCTCCAGGCACAGGGTGGCCACCCGCTGGCCCGCCCCGTCGCGGAGGCTGAAGAACCGCTCCTCACCCAGCAGGACAGACCCCCAGTTCACCTCCCCAAGGCAGTGCCGCATGGCCTTGCCCTCCTCCTCCAGGGCCTCGGGGGAGAGGAGTTCCTCCGCTATCAGTTGGCCGTTGGAAAAGGGGCTGGGGAAGAGCGGCCTGGGCCTGTCAAAGACCCGCCGGGCCAGGGCCGCCAGCCCGAGGTTCTTCCCGAGAGAGGAGAAGCGCCCGGGCTCCCGCACCGCCATCTTAAGGAGGGCCAGCACCAACTCGGCCCTCTCCCACGAGTGCTTCCAGGCCCGCAGGACCGCGACCACCGCTGCCTCCTGAGGCGGGGAGAGCTGGGGGTGCTCGTTCAGGAAGTCCAGG
Source organism: Meiothermus cerbereus (assembly GCF_051297115.1). Taxonomy (GTDB): domain Bacteria; phylum Deinococcota; class Deinococci; order Deinococcales; family Thermaceae; genus Meiothermus; species Meiothermus cerbereus_A. The sequence continues at coordinate 7,310 of NZ_JBEVAL010000058.1, read as the reverse complement.
AGCAGCTCCCGGTTCCCCGACCGCCAGACCCAGGGTATCCCCCTTTTGGGCTCCTGGAGGATGCCGGCTGCCAGGAGGAGCCGTGAGAGGCGCGCATCCCCATCGGCGAGCGGCGGGTAGGCCTGGAGCCAGCGGGCCGTCTTTTTCTCCCACTTCTGGGCTTGCAGTATGGCGAAGCCACGGTGCAAAAACTCCCGGTACGCCTCCCAGCCCAGGGGGCTGAAACCCAGGAAGAGGAGGAGAGCCCCGGGGTAGCGGCGCCACTCCTTCTTGAAGCGTTCCCGGTCCAGGGCCATGAGCCGATGGGCGTGGAGGAAGCTGGCCAGGCCCCCTACGTGCTGGAACACCTCCCATGGCTGGAAGAGCTCGCGGAAGACCTGGGATGCCTCCTCGTTGCCCAGCCAGGCTGCTATCGCCTGATCCAGCACCTTCTCCACCCGCTCCCAGTCGAAGACCAGCAGCCAGGCCCAGGCCCCCCGGTCCTGGGGGGTGTGGGTCAGGCTCAGGTAGCCCGCGTAGTGCTGCAGCAGCTCGCGCGACAGGTGCCGGCGGCGCCGCCCTTCAGGCCACCAATCGTCCAGGGGGAAGAGGCGATCCAGGGTTTCCAGGGTACTTTCCAGGTCTATAAAGTGCCAACGGATGTAGCTGATGTGGATATTCTTCTGCCAGAAGCCCCAGGCGTCCTGGTAGCGAAGGGACACCGCCTCCTCGAAGAGGTAGAGGCCCTCGGGGGCTAGACGGACGACCCCGGAGAGGCGCTCCGGGGTGAGGGCCCGGGCCAGGGCTTCCAGTTCCGCCTCCAGGGCCTGGGACGATGGGGGCTGGGCATCCAGGGCCAGGGGGGTCAGGTTTTTCCCCAGGTAATGATTGAAATACTGCCGCTCCACTTCCAGACTTAGCGCCCTGTTCCAAGCCTCTAAAAACGACACCTTCTTTTCCATAACAAAACTCCTGTTCCCCATCCACGGGGCATCTACAAAGCGTCCTAAGTGTGGGTACGAAGGGTTCAAAAGTCGCAAAACATATTTTGCTACATGTCTTGCCACATGTCAATAGACATATTACTGTACTTACCTGAGGATATCTACGATTGAACCCGATCGAGTTATCCAAGAGGCTCAAATGAAGCTCAGGATCAGGGTTCAGCGGAATGGGGAAAGGAGGTTTCAACTCTGCTACAGACGTTGGAGGCCATATACGGCAGTTTCTGTCACTCCCTTCACCTGCGCCAGGGCGCAAAGGAGGTTAGCCATGGGTTCAAGAAGAACGTTTGAAGAGGTGAATATGAGCAACTACGAGCCCCCAAACGAGGACTTCCTAGCGGTTTTACGGGCCCTCTACTTGCAGCCTCTTGACCTTTCCCTTCCTCCCTTTCCTAGAATCCTTCCCCCGGATGAGCCTTCGCTTCAGGCGGAACTCGAGGCCTTCGAGGGCTGGGCACGGGGCTATCTGTCCGAGCGTGCCATCTGGGGGGCGGGCGAAGCAGGACTTCACTTCTTTTGGGGGGAGCTTCGCCTGCCCTATGAAGACCCTCAAACCTACCTGCGCGGAGCCCACTTCCTCGAGGTCCTTCCCAGGCCCACCCTTGGAGGCGCCCTGTTCAGGTGTTTGGTTCGCAAAATGGCCTCGAGCGAAGTCCCGGATGCCCCTACCGAGGATCTTCACCACCCCCTGGGGCAGAAGGTAAAAGGGTTCCTTGGTCACTTCGCCTACTGCTGTGGCCTGGATCGCAGGCTCGAGGAGCTCTTTATCTATCACAAGGCCTTCCTTCTGCTCCGCTACCGCGCCCAGCATGGCGAGGCCTGGTCCTGGCTCCTCTACACTGGCGAAAAGCGGGCCCAGATCCTCCGAGTCCTAAACGGGCTCCTCCTGAAGCACCTGGCCCAGCCGGAGGTGAAGGGGGCCACAGGGGCGCTGGTGGAGTGCCTCTCGCACAGAGGGTCGCCCTTCGGGAGCTGGGCCACGGCCAGGGCCCTGTTGCGGCACCGGTTGAGGGCCCTGGACCCCGAGCGGTGGCAGGAGGAAGAGGCCAAGTATCCGGGCTTCCTCGAGTGGGCTCCCCTCGAGGCCTTCCACTCCTGGGAAGCCTACCGCTGGACCATTCGGCGGGTTTATGGTCGGCTCGAGGCCCAGGGGCTCAAGAAGAGAGATATCCAGTTGGCCCTGGGGGAGGCAGAGGTTTTGGAGAGGCTCCTAGAAGACCGTGAGGGCAGGGAGGCCCGCGCCCTGGTTTGGGCCAGGCGGGCGGGAGTCCCCGCCGGAAGGGAGAAGACTCTGGGCTACTTGCTGGATTGCCTCGGGAACCTGGGGAATGCCCGCCTTTCCCCGGAACAGAAGAGCGCCCTGCAGGAGGTGATCCGGGCCTACTTCCGCGAGGCCGACTTCGGCAGGGCCTCGCCATTTCTTACCCCCCTCCTGAGGAAGGCCCTGGAGGAACCCACAGCCTTCCAGGGGGTGGGCAAGCTGGGCCTGGTGGCCCTGGCCCGGAAGCTCCTCTCCCTCACCCCCCTCCTCCCAGGCCCCATGGTCTGGAGCGACCTGGAGGCCCACGAGCTCCTCACCCCTGAGGCCCTGGAAGAGGAGGGACGGGCCATGAGAAACTGCCTCAGGGCCGAGAACTGGGCCCAAACGGTCGAAGGAGGCCGCCGTTTCTTCAGCGTGCGCCGGGGAGAAAAACGCGTAGCCACCTTCAGCCTCAGCCAGGGGAGGCGGGGCCTTTGGGAAGTGGAGGAGGTTCTCAGCCACGGCAACGCCCCCGCCCCAGAGGACGCGGCGGCCCTGGCCCACGCCGTGGCCGGGAGGGCCAACCAATACCAAAGGGAGGAGCTGGTGTGAAGCCGAATGTGAAGAACGTGGATTCCAGCCTGGGGCCAACGTTTCTGCCTTACCTGGGGGAACGCAGGGTCCTGGCCAGGCTTAGGGCCCTGGAAAAGGCAGATCGGCCCCTAAAGCTCTTGAAACCGGCACAAGCCATCCCGGTCTTCCTGGTAGCTCCCGCGACCATGGACAGGATCTGCCCCCCTGAACGCGGGAAGTGCGTGGACGAGAGGGCTTTGAGGGCAATCTACAGGAGAAATCTAGACGAAGAGCAAGCCTTGGGGAGGCGCCCGGACTTCCTGGGCGATGTGGCCCCCTGGGACCCGGAGGCGGCCAAAGGGCGCTTGGAGAAGGTGCGGCTCCATGACGGCGTCTTTGAGGCCATGGGCGTCTACCTGAAAGGGGTCCACCCCCGCTTGGGAACCGGGATCCCCACCATCGCGCTCTGCCCCGAGCGGATCGAGGACTGGGCCAGGGGAGTAAGAGCACCTGTGGATCTGGCTACTCACACCGTTTACTACCACGAGCTGGGCCACGCCCTCATGGACACCGGGCCCCACGACCCCTACGGCACTACCTGGGGGCGGGTGACGGAGGAGGCCCTGGCCAACTGGATAGCGGCCCAGGCCTTCCGGGACCCCGCCGAAAAGGAGTGGGTGACGAAGCTCATGGCTCACCAGCCGCTGGAGTACCGGGCCTACCGCCACCTGGAGGGCCCTCTTTTGTCCGATTGGGACTTCATCACCCCTAGGGAAGAGCTTCCCCGGGTCCGCCTGGCCATGTGGAGGGATCACAAGGCCCTGGGGAGGGATCCCGCCTACTTTGTGCAGCTGGCCGACCGCCTGCTGGAGCGCGTGGCCCATTGGAGGTAGACCGTGGAAAACTTACGGGGAAAGTTGGCCAAGGACGTGTGGGCTGAGGTGCACATAGGGAGGGCCCATCCGGGAGCCCTTGCGGCCCTGGCGGACCTTCTGCACCAGGGCTCGCCCGTGGGCCTGGGGGGGCGCCTCCTGGAGGAGGGGCCGGGCATGGCCTGGGTCTACCTCGAGCACCTGGCCCTCTTCGCCGAACCCAAGGCCCTCCTCGAGGGCACGGACTGGCAAAAGGCCTGGGGGAACCTCGAGGGCTTCTGGAGGAGCGTGTATGGGCACGCCTGGAGACACCCCCTGGGCTGGATGCGGGCCGTCCCACACTTCCCCCCCGGGCCCGGCCTCTTCTCCGCCCGCTTTCTCAGGCTCATGGCCCTGGCCTTGGGGCAGGCGGTCCGGAATCACCCCGACCCCAAGGAGGCGGCCAGGGCCCTGGACCTCCTGGGGGAGCTCCTGCGCCGGGAGGACCCCTGGGTTCGCGCTTTCGCCGCAGAGGCCCTGGCGGACACAGGCCGCTTGGCGCGGGAGGCGGAGGCCATCCTGGTAGCGGCCCTCAACGACCCCGAGTGGCGGGTCCGGCTGGCTGCGGCCCAGTCCCTAAAGGCCCTGGGCCTGGCCCGCAAGCACCGGGTAGCTCGAGCGATTCTGGCGCGGGCCAGGGAGGTTGGGCTGGACAGGCCCCTGGGGTGAGGCGGTGGGGTTTATGCCCGCTGGTCTACGGTTTCCAAAAGGCTTACCTGGACAAGTATGCCGACCACCAGGCCCCAAAGGGGCTTCCAGAGGTGGCTGGAGATATGCTACTTTTTCTCAAACCCAGCTCACCAGGGACTCTAGAGACCGAGTCGGGAAAGGAGAAGGAAAATGCCAGCCGGTATCTACGATATTTCTAAAGGTACGTACACGCTCAGAGCACGTTGCACCTTAAATAAGATTCTCAAAGACAGTAATATTATCAGCGTGGTGGGGCCCTTGGGCACACTTACTCCCACCAGTTCCGGTACTCCCGTGCCTTACGTGGACCCTCAGGGTTGGCCCATTCCGCCCAGTGTGAGTGCCCCCGCACAAAAGTGGCACCTCAGCGAAGGGGATCTCCTAAATATTGCGGCTAGCGTCACGGGCTTGTCGGGGCTCGCCCCTGCCACCCACCGCTGGGTTGCCAACATAACCCCCAAACGCAAACACAAAAGCTCTGGAATTGGAATCGCTTTTCTAGCCGAGATCAAGAAGGTCTGGGGCTATAGGTACCTGGGCTGGACGGCTACGGGTTGCTGGACGCCCATAATGGTGAAATTTAAGGTACTTTGGCTGGATTACTTGGGGACTACTGGCCTACCGAGTAGCTTTCCGGTGCCGCCTAAGCCATGGCGATCCTTCTTCGAGTTTTTCTATATAACTAACGAGGGGAAGTTGAACACAGGTCCATACAGCCAACCAGCCCTCTTTCCCGATGCGCTGGAGTACTTCGTTGGGGAAATGCGGAAATCCCTCCTGCGGCCCCCCGATAAATGCGGAGAGGGCAAAGACATCATCTGCCCTTGAGGCTCCAAGGTCCATGTGGGCAAGGGCGGTTTACTCAACCATCCGGGCATGGATACATGTGAACACTTGTGTGCTTGGCGCTTGACGGCTATGCCCTGCCTGAGGCGGTTTGGCCCCGCCAGCTCCTAATCATTCCTCAAAGCCTGTTTCTGGAGCCTGTCCCTGGCCCAGATAAGGCTCTGCATGTCCACCCCGGGGTGGTCGAAGAGGGCTGCCAGGATCCAGGGATGGAAGGCGCGGGGGAGGACAAACCAGGTGGGATAACCCCGACTGGTGGGGCCTCCTTTGTCCTCCGGGTTGTTGGGGTCGCCGTTCCAGCGGATGGCCAGGCGGTACTCGTCGTCCCACTTGAGCAGGGCTACGGCGTAGGAGTCGCCCTGTTCGTTGGTGTCCCCTGCCTTCAGCAAGACTTCCAGGGACTTTATTCGCGCGTTTGGGTGAAGAACCTTTTCTGGATCGATCATACTTGCATCCTTCTTACACGTAGGCTACTGCTTGCCGCTTTGGAAGTCCAGTATGTGAATGAAGAAATAAGCCTGGATGTGCTACAACATGTACAGACCTGAACTTCAGGGTACCAGCGCGCCCGATTTCCTGGCCTCGAGGGGCCTGAGGGTGTAGGCCGAACCTTCAAGGGTGGGGGAGAGGATGGTTCCGCCGAAGAAGAGGTTCGAGGGCATGGGGATATTCTATGGCGGGAAGGGGGGCTCGAGGTTTGCCAACCAATGGCTAACCCGCCTTTCTATACCCGAAAACTTCATCCAGCCAATCGAATAGAACTTGCTGCATGAGGTTTGGGTTGTTGATTTGGCAGTGTGCGTCTGCACCATCGGCAGCGGTAAAAATACGAAATTCTTTAGGACACTTGAGCGCGCTGTAAAACTCGCGGGCTTGAGCCATTTGCTCTTCCGATTCTCCTTCGCCCACCATACACAATACCGGACAAGCAATTGCATCGATCCTTTCCACTCTCGCCTTCCGCGCTAGTTCCAGGGCTTCAGATGCCCTGCTCACCCCGGCTTGCCAACAGAACTTCTCCATCGCGATTACGGGCAGCGGGCTTTGTAGACCCGCCAATTTCACGAGCGTGTCTCGGACGAAGGGCGGAGCTTTGTGAAGCGCTGGGGGGACTTCTGCCATTGCAAGGCGGTGAACATCGATAATCGGTGCGCTGGCTGCGCAGGCTTTGATGCGTTTCTCAAACGAAACCGCACGGGATACCATGTAGCCGCCGCCGCTTATACCAAACAACCCCAACCGTTCCGGGTCTACCTCTGGTCGGGTAAGAGCGTAATCTACAACGGCCTTGATTGGCACTTCAGAATCGGTTCGGAAGAACAGGCCATCAAAGGGTGTGCCTCCTTGGCCGGGCAGGTCCACCATCAGGACGTGATACCCTCGGCGGACTCCTGCCGGGCCCACCCAAAAGTAAAGCTCCTCCGCGCAGGTCTCGCCACCGCCTATCATGATCAGCGTCGGGGTCTTACGGGTTCCGAAATCCCCGCGCAAGAAGTAGCCAGGCAAGGATTTGCCTTCGAACGGAATCTGGATCGGCTCAATGGGCGGGCTGAATTGAACCGCTGCTTGCCGGAAGCACCGCTGCGCCTTTTGCCAGGTCTCGCGCAGTCGCGGGTCGCTCGGACGTAGAAAAATGGCGGCCATTTGGTGGTACGTGAAGGCGCGCAGGTATGTTTCGCGCGCGCTTACAGCATGGCCTTTTCCCAGTGCTTGGGTTGCCAGGTTTTCGACGCGACCGGCAACTTCTGTCCACGCTGCATACCAGCTCTCCGGGTCTCCGTCTTGGACCTGAGAGGCGGCATAGAAACACTCACCGAATGCCGAACCTCCTTCGCTTTGATGTGCGAGAATCCAAGCAAAGTAGGAATCCATGTCTTCATTCTGAAAACGGATTTTTTGCCTGCTCCGTTGCCAAAGCTTCTCTTTATTCATCTGACCCTCTCTCCTCAGGCTTGAATCAAGAAGACGACCCCTGTCAGCGAATCTTCCGCAAGCGCGGCAGAACCCTTTTACAGGGGGGGGCTAAGTACACGACAAAACCCCGAGTAGGCAAAAGCAGGCCGCTCC
>NZ_JBEVAL010000057.1:0-16297 GCF_051297115.1 Meiothermus cerbereus | reverse complement strand
TCTCCACCACTCCCATGCCCCTCTATCGCTGGCTTAGTGGATGTATATGATAAAAGCCTGCTGGGGGTAGCAGCTATGCTGTGGGCTGGGCCAGCAGCCTGCTTTGGGCTTTTCGGCGGTGGGCCAATGCCAAACAGACCATGACCGACCCCTCGCGCGAGAAATGGCCCTGGCTCGAGCTGCTTGCTGTGGCAGGGGCAGCTTTTATCAGCTGGTTTGAGCATTCAGAGCTTCAGGCGGGCCTCACATCAGAACTCCTCGTCCCACTCCACGATGGTTTCGCTGGTGAGGCCGGGGTTGGGTTTGGCGCTGGCCCCTGCTGCGGTAGCTGCACTGGCCTGGGGGATGGTGGTGTTACGGCCCCGCCGCACAGGGGTACGCTGGTTTTGCAACAAGCCAAACTGAGCCGCAATGCCGCGCAGGCCAATGGTGGCGAAAATTATCACCAGGAACACCGTCAGGCCCCAGAACAACTGGGCCAAAAGGTTTTGCTGAATGGAGAGGTTGGTCAGGATGCTCAGAAAGGACAGCCGGCCATAGCGTGGGTCGGACAGAATGGAACCGATGTAGGAAAGCCCCTCCATCATGGCTGGCAACAGCAGGAAGAAGAAGGCCAGCCCCAGGAAGCGCCAGTAGATGTTGCGCCCCCCAAAGGTAAGGGTCAGCAGGTAGAGCGGGAAGAAGGCCAGCAGCCCGGCCAGGATGAACACAAAAGCCCGGGGGATGCCCAGAATGGTTTGCAGCAGCCAGACCTGCAGGTCGTGGAAGGCTCCCAGGCTCCTGCCCTCCAGGGCCAGGCCGTTCTCCAGCAGCTCCCCCGAGAGCACGGTGAAGTCGCTGGTGCGCAGCCCTACTGCGTTCTCGGCCAGGCCCAGAATCCGGCTGGTGCGCAGGGCCAGTTCGGGCTGCAAGGCCTCGACCAGGGGCGCTATAGCCGTTCTGTAGCGGGCATTGACCTGGGCCAGGGTACGCCTGGCGGCGTCGGTCTGGCCGGTTTCGGCCTGGGCCTGGGCTTCCATCAGGCGACCGCGCACCTCGAGCAGGGCCCGTTTCCAGTCGTCGATGCTGTAAATGCCCGCACCGGTGAGGCTGTCGGCCACCCTCTCGAGCTGGCGGTTGTCTTTTATTAGAAAGCGCAGGTCGCCCAGCAACTGCTGGTAGGCGTCCTGGGTAGGGGGTGAAACAGGGGCTGGTTTGGGGGTTGGGGGGGTGGCTGGGCGTGCGGCAGGCCTGGTGGGGGCCACCTCCTTGGGTGCAGGGGGAGTGCGGGGGGCTTCTAGGCGAACCCCCCCTGCGGCGGGGGGGGCTTGGACGGTGGTAGCGGGGCTACTTCGCTGCTGGCTTTGTGGGCTCGAGACCGCTTTCAGGAAGTTCTGGGTCTGGGCTGCCAGCGCCTGCACATCGGCTTTGAAGCCGCTCAGGTTACCGCTGGAGAGCTTGCCCAGGGCATCCACAAAGGCCTTGGCGCTGAGGCCCCTGGCGCGGGGCGAGTCCTGCACGACCAGGTAGAGGGCATAGGCCCGGATGGCCTCGAGGTAGGCCTGCACGGCGCTGGTCTGGGCCTGGGCCCGCTGCAGCGCATTGGCAATGCCCTGGGCGTAGGTGCGCTCGAACAGGCGGCGCAGCCCATCGAGGTTGTTGGCGGCAGCCAGGGCCTGGGCCTGGGCTTGCAGGCTACCCGGGAGGCCGCTGGCCGAGAGCACTTTGGGCAGCAGGCGGCTGGCCTCGGCGCTGTTGCCGGCTGCAAGGGCGCTGAAGTAGTTGTCGTAGAGGGCCTTGCCCATAATGGCCTTGATGATCTGGATGCGGGCCTCGAGGTCGGCCTTGCTGCGGCGGGCCAGGGCCTGGCGGGCATCGGCCAGCGACTGCTGCACCCCCTCACGCAGCACTGGGGCCAGTTCGCCTGCCCCCTTGCGGAAGTCGTCCTCGGCTTTGGAAAGGAGCTCCAGGGCCCGTGCGGGGTTGCTGTTTTGCAGCGCGCGCACCTGATCCAGGGTGGGTGCGAGCTGGTCGTACAGGGTGAGGGCCGGCGTGGCCCAGGCCAGGCTGAACAGCGTGATTATTGCGAACCAACGCTTCATGGTCATAACCTCCTATTGCTCGGCGCCTACCTGGAGGGCTTCAATCTTGCCCATTCGATACAACAATTGTCCCAGATTGGCCTCGTTGCGTGTGAGCACAGCCAGGTAGCCTCGGCCTAACGGGCGAAGAACCAGCTGGGCTTCCCTGAGCACAGTGTAAAACACCCGGTAGCTCCCTTTGCGGTCAAGTAACCGATGTATGGCGGTAAGCAGATCCAACAGGCTTTCGCTGTGTTCTCCCAGACGGCATTCCCTCCCGTAACTGGACTCCAGCACCACCGCCAGCACCCCCTCCCCCCTTGCCAGCTCCAGCACCAGGTTCTCGCGCTCTTGCGCACTTTGCAGATTGATGTGCTCGGTGGGGTCGGTGACCTCGAGGGTGGGTTGGGCGGGGGCCTGGGCCTGTTGGGGGCGCTGGGCCTTGAGCTGGCGTGCCAGTTTTTCCAGCTCGGGCAAAAACCCGCTCATGGGCAGAACCCCTTTGAGCTCTCGCTGCAAAGGCCCCTCAATGAGTTCGGCCCAGCCCTGTGGCCCCAGCAAGTCCGGCGACTGCCCGCCCAGAGCCCGCTTAAGCAAGCTGCTGGCGGCCAGGGGCGAGATCACCTGCGACAGGGCCTCGATGACTTTTTGCTCGATGTTATCCAATCGCCCTCCAGAGGTTGTGTAAAGGCCGGAAAGGCCCGGCTTGGGGAGATTATAGTGAAGCCCTTGTCAAAACTTGGGTCATCTTGTACTATACCCGTTGCCTGCTCGAACAGGCTCCCTAATGGGGCATCGTCTAACGGCAGGACTACGGATTCTGGCTCCGTCAATCGTGGTTCGAATCCACGTGCCCCAGCCAGATTTATCTCGAAGGGCTAGTTGCGACCTAAGCGCAAGGCAGCACCCCCGAGATAAACCCAAATTGGCCCCATCGACTAGCGGTTAGGTCACCGCCCTTTCAAGGCGGCGGCAGGGGTTCGAATCCCCTTGGGGTCACCAAAAAGCCCTCGGTTTGCACCGGGGGTTTTAGCTTTGTGGAAACGCGCTCAGCCAGGGCGATGCCACCGGGCTCGAGGCCCTAAAAACACCCATGAAACCGCTAGAGAATTCCCTACGTTTGCGCCTCACCTGGGGCAGTGCCCTGGGGTTGTTTATGACCGGGGCCATCAGTGCTGCGGTTGGGGCGGTCATTCCGCAGTGGCGGGCCGAGTTTGGCGTGGGCCCCGAGCTGGCCTGGTACTTCAACCTGTTTTTTGTGGGGGCCTTGCTGGGCATCTTTTTGGCCAGCCGGATGCGCCGACGCCACCCCTGGCTCCCCTTAGCCCTGCTGGCCGAGGGGCTGGGGCTGTTGCTCATCGCCCTGACCCCCCAGATGGGCGGGGTTTTTGGGGCGGCTTTGCTGCTGGGCCTGGGGGTGGCGGTGGCCAACTTCCACTGCAATGCCCTTCCGCTCGAGCTTTACTCCAAGGGCCAGCTGGCGGTGCTCTACCGCGTCAACACCGCCTTTGGGGTGGGGGCGGTGCTGGCGCCGTTGCTGATGGTGGGGCTGCCCTGGCGGGTGGGCTATGGGGTGCTGGCCCTGGTGGCCCTGGCAGCGGCAGCCCTGCTGTGGCAGGCCCCAGCGGCCCGGACGCGCAGCGGGGCCGAGGGCCCCAAACGCCCGTCGGCGCTGCTGCCCTGGGTGCTGCTGGCGGTGGTCTCGTATGTGGCGGTGGAGCTGGTGGTCTCGAGCTTCTCCGGGCTGTACCTGCGCCACCTGGGCTACGACCCCCGCTGGGTAGGGGTGCTGCTCTCGCTGTACTGGGTGGGCCTCACGCTGGGGCGCTGGCTCCTGGCCGACTTTGTGGCCGCCAATCCCCTGGCCCGGCTGGCTGGGCTGCAACTGGGGGCGGTGTTGGTGGCGCTGTGCTACTTTGTGCCCCCCCTGGCCTGGCTCTTTCCCCTGCTGGGCTTCTGGGTGGCCCCCACCTTTCCCACCCTCTATGCCTTTACCGAGCGGCACATCGGCTATGGCGGGCTGGCCCTGCTGTTTTATGCCGCGGCGGTGGGCAGCAACCTGATTCCGGCGGCCTTTGCCCTGCTGCCCCAAGCGGTGCTGGCCCCCGGCATGCTTCTGGCGGTGGCCTGGATGACCGGCATGACCTACCTGCTCTGGAGAAAAAGTGAAGCTCAAGGCCCTGCTCTTCGACCTTGACGGCACCCTGGCCGATACCGACCGCCTGCACGAGCAAGCCTGGCTCGAGGGCCTCTCCCGCTACGGTCTGCAGGGCGACCACACCTTCTACCAGACCCAGATTAGCGGGGGCCTGAACCCCGAGATTGTGCAGCGGTTGCTGCCGCAGCTTTCCGGGGCCGAGGGCGAGGCCTTCTTGCAGCAAAAAGAGGCCCGCTTCCGCGAACTGGCTTCCGAGGTGCAGCCTCTACCGGGCCTGGGGACGCTGTGGGCCTGGGCCCAGGAGCAAAGGCTCTGCCGGGCCCTGGTGAGCAACGCCCCCAGGGAGAACGCCCAGCACCTGCTGAGGCGGCTCGGGTTGGTGTTTGACCACATCGTGCTATCCGAAGACCTGCCCGCCGGCAAGCCCGACCCGCTGCCCTACCGTACCGCCCTGGCGCAGCTTGGCATCGGCCCCAGCCAGGCCCTGGCCTTCGAAGACTCGCCCTCCGGGGTGCGCTCGGCGGTAGGGGCGGGTATCCGCACCGTGGCCCTGACCACCGGCCACCCCGCCCATGCGCTGGAACAAGCCGGGGCTTTCCTGTGCATCCCCGACTTCGCCGACCCGCGCCTGTGGGCGTATCTGCGCGAAATGGGCTAGTAGATCCAGGGAATCAGCTTTTTGACCCGGCGGCGGTAGCTTTTGTACTCGGGGAAGCGCTCTTGTAACCAGTGCTCCTCGAGGCTGGCCTTGCGGTCGAGCAAAGCAAACAACAGCCCACACAGCAAAACCGTCCAGGGGTTCAGGTGGGCCAGGCTGCTGCCCAGCGCCCACAGCAGCAGCCCGCAGTAGATGGGATGCCGCACCACCCGGTACAGCCCCTGCTGCACCAGATAACCCCCCGGCTTTGGCTTGGGCAGGGCGGTTAGGTTGCGCCCCAGCTGCCAGGCCGCAAGCAGCAGCACCCCCAGCCCCAGCCAGGACAGCCCCCGCCCCAGCCAGGTGAGCCAGGATGGGCTAAAGGAAGGCGTGAGCCACAAGGCCAGCACCAGCAGCCCCAGCAGGGTAAACTGCCCCACCACATACCACTCGCCCCGCTCGCCGAAGCGCATGGGTACAGGATACAGGGGTTGGGGTGCATTTGGGGTTTTGATATTTTGGAAATGCAGGATAGAATCAACATCCAGAGTAGCCACCGCCTATGACCCTAGGCCGCGAGACAAACCTTGGATGGCTACCTGCACCAAACCCAAAAAAGGAGGGATATTTGAATGCAAGTTATCTGTATCGGGAACAAGATGAACTTGCGGTATAAATGGCTTGTTGAGCATGTTACACCGCTTGTGCGGTATAAATACTAGTTATGTGCAAAAGAGGAGATGACAAGTGCTATACAGACTACGGTCTACCGACGGGAAGTTCGACAGGCTGGAACCTGTAGCTTTCAAGGATTTTTCGAGCTTTGGTAATTTAGAAAAAGACTTGGAGGAGCTGATTGCTGCGAGCATTCTTGATGTTCTTTTTGAAGATGCCAGCTTAATGCCAATATTCCAAGAACGTCAATATCAAGCCGAAGCTGACATCTACGCATTAAATGAAAACGGAGAACTCATCATTTTTGAACTAAAGAGAGGCGCTGCAGGCGAAGATGCAGTTCATCAAGCCTTGCGGTATGCTCAAGACGCAGGGCAATGGACTTTTTCTACCCTGCAGAATAAATACAACCAATACATAAACAGTAGCACCGATTTGTCCTTAGCGCATAAGGAGGCATTCAACCTTGAGCATCCATTGGACGCAAAGGAAATAAACAAAAAACAACATCTAATCATAATTGGTAGTGCCGCTGATGATAGCCTTATCAATGCTGTCGACTACTGGAAACATCAAGGGATCTCAATCGATTTTCTTCCGTATAGAATTTATGAGATAAATGGTGAAAAGTATTTCGAGTTTTTTGCCCTACCATATGATAGACACAAGAATCCGAGCGATGTTAAGGGTGTATTGTTCGACACCAATAGAAGTTGGGATGAGGAATCAATTTGGTACATGATGGAAAATAATAGAGTAGCTGCCTTTGGCGATGCTAAACGGTTCGTTGAATATGTTTACCCAGGTGACATCGTTTTCTTTTCACACAAATGGACAGGCATTGTAGCTGCTGGTCGAGTTAAGAAAGGCAGCATAAAGGCACCGGACGACGAGACGTTGTATCGGGATGTTGAGTTCATCACACCAATTCCAAGAAAGGGGCAAGCAATAAAGGCTATGCCATTTGGGAAGGTCTCTGAAATTACAGGGAAGAGCTTTTTCTGGGCTCGTACCATCAAGGTCCCATACCTTTCAAAAGATGAGGCTGACAATTTAGCAAAAGAGTTGAAAGCATACCTTGAAAAAAGCACATAACAACCGCATCAACTCGGACTGGCAATTCCGCTGCGCTCCATTGCCAGCCGGTTATGCGGAACGTTAGACCTTACAGAACACGTCTTATGCGAAGAGATTAGAAGAGATTAGATGAGCACGGATGGACTCGAGCTGGCAGTTACCAGCCCCAGGCGGTAGGTTGTATATGCGAAGTTTGGGCTAGTTCTTGTTGGCTTTTGCCTTTTATTTGCGTATACGTCGGCTGAGCGGGTCGGCCAAGGCAAAGCCCAGCAGCCCCAACCAGCCCACCCAGGCGCCCCAGGGGGGTGGGGTAGACCGGATAGGTGCCCCGGGTGGGGCTGGTTTTGCCGCCGAAAAGCACCGAGTGGTCTTTGCCGTACACGCCCAAAAACTCGCCTGTGGGGCTGATGACCGTGGCTTCGTTGCGGAAGAGCCGCTCGCCGAAGCGCATGGGTACAGGATACCGCGCTGGTGGAGCATGATGAGGATTCGAATGAGGTAGAATCAGCGCTACCATCTGGTTCCATGCCTGGTTGAAACACGCCAAGGGCTTATCGTTGACAACAAAGTCAGAAAAGGGGGCAGCGGAAGCTGTTATGAACCGATCTCAGAGCTTTTTGGGGGCCTTTGTCTGATGTTGCATCGCGTACTGCTTTCCTGGAGTTCGGGTAAGGACAGCGCCTGGGCCTTGCATGTGCTGCGCAACGATCCGCAGGTGGAGGTGGTCGGCCTGCTCACCACCGTCAACACGGCCTACGGGCGGGTGTCCATGCATTCGACCCGGCTCGAGCTCCTCAGGGCACAGGCCCAGGCGGTGGGGCTTCCGCTCCACATTGTCCCGCTGCCGTGGCCTTGTTCCAACGAGGTCTACGAGGCGGCCATGCGTAAGGCCATTGAAGAAGGGGTCAGGCGCGGGGCCACCCACATCGCTTTTGGAGACCTCTTTTTGGAGGACGTCCGCGCTTACCGGGTCAAGCAGCTTGAAGGGTGCGGCCTCGAGCCGCTCTTTCCCATCTGGCACGAGCCCACCGGGCCGCTCGCGCGGCAGATGATAGATGCTGGCCTACAGGCGGTCATCACCTGTATCGATCCCAAGAAGCTCCCGCGCTCGTTTGCTGGTCGCCGCTTTGACCGCGCACTGCTCGATGAATTGCCGCATGATGTGGACCCCTGCGGCGAGAACGGAGAGTTTCACACCTGCGTCCTGGCCGGGCCGATGTTCCGCGAGCCACTGCGCGCTGTGGCTGGCGAGACGGTAGAGCGCGACGGCTTCGTTTTTGCCGACCTGCTGCCGGAGGGTGGCTAGGGGGCGGACATGCCGCAGTCCACATGGGGCGTTAAACCCCTGCCAAGGGCCGCATTTGGCGCTAGTTCCGTCGCAAAACCTCGGCATCGGCGGGCCGTTTACGCAGGGCCTGGGGGGTCAGGCTGGTGCGGCGGAAGTTGTTCAGGCTCAGTTCGGCCAGCACTTTGTTGTTGCTGTCGCGCAGGGTGATGGTCAGGGGACGGGGGTCGGACTTGAGCACCAGGATTTCCATGCTGGCAAAGCCCAGCGAGGCCTCTTTGGGGGTGCCCTGGATGCGCCAGGCGGCCCCGGCGGGGGTGTTTTGCTCGCCCAGAAGCCGCAGCGTGAGCCGCTCGGTGAGCTCCTGGAAGTCGCCCAGGTCGGTCAGGTTGAAGCCCAGGCCCTCGATGCGGGCTTTGGCCCTTGGTTGAATGATGAGCTGGTTGGTCAGGAACAGGTAGTTCCAGACTTCCTTGTCCGAGATCACCACAAAGTTGCCCTCCAGCGCAGCGGGCTTTTTGAACTCGACGCGGGCGAGCTGTTCCTTGCCGGGGATCACCTGGAGCCGAAACTCGGCGTCCTGGTTGCTGCCGTCGGGTAGCTGCACCTTGCCCGTGACGATGGCCTCCCAGGGGGCGCGCTCGAGGTTGGCCTGCACCTGGCGGGTAATTTCGGCGACGCTCTGGGCCATAGCCAGTCCCAAAGATAAGGAAACGATGGTCAGTAGCTTCTTCATTCACTGCCTCCAAAACTGTGCGTGTAGCGCAACCACAGCGAAAATCCGCCATTGTAGCCGAGATCGGCACGGAGGCGGTAGGCCTCCACCCCCAAGGTAGCAGCCCAGGGGTAGCTCAGGGTTAGGCGCAGCTTAAGATTGTTGATTTGTTCCTCGTCTAGAGGCCTGGTTAAGGCCGCCTCCAGCCGGCCTAGCTGCCCGGCCCGCAGGGTGGCCTCGAGCAGGGTTCCGGCCTCGTCGAGCTCGCCCCGCCAGCCCAGCAGGGCATACCAGCGCGAATCGTCCAGGCCCAGCCCAAAGGTGTAGGTCTCGCCCTGCCGCAGCGCATAGCTGAGTTCAGCCGCGCCTCTGGCGATGCCGACCAGGTCGTTTTTGAAACCCAGTTGCAGGCCCAGGGTTTGCCGGGGGTCGAGGCGGTAGCGCCCCCAGAGCCCCAGCTTCAACCCGCCTTCGGCCTCGTCGCCCACCCACAGATTGGAGCGCAGGGTGTTGCTGTAGGTGGCCTCGAGGTTCGCCGCCAGCGGGCCCAAGGCGCCACTGGCAGCGGCCTGTAAGCCCCAGCCGGCCAGGCCCAGGCTGACCCGTGCGCCGTAGCGCAGCCGGCCCAGGGCGCTAAACTCCAGCGCGCCCCCGAGCCCCAGGCCCAGCGCATCGCGCTGAAACCGCGCATTCAGCTCCCATTCGCCCAGCGGGAGGGTGGTTTCTACAGTGGGTGTTAGGTAATCGGGCCCCAGGCGCCCGTACAGGCCAAAGGTGAGGGACTGCCCAAAGCCAAGGGCCGCAAGCTGAAGACCCAGGAAGGCCAGGACGATGTGCAGGTGTGGGTGCGATTTCATCCGAACCATATTATGCGCTTCGGTGTACATTCGAGCATTTCGCTCTTGAGCCTGCCGGCGCCTTTTGATTTTGCATGTGGGGGTTTTAGGTGTCAGAATGTCTGCGATATGGCGAACCTCAAGAACCTGCCTGTTGGTAAAAAGGCTCCCGAAATCGTGCACATGGTCATCGAAGTGCCGCGTGGCTCGTCCAACAAGTACGAATACGACCCCGACCTCGAGGCCATCAAGCTCGACCGGGTGCTGCCTACCGCCCAGTTCTACCCTGGCGACTACGGCTTCATTCCCTCCACCCTGGCCGAGGACGGTGACCCCCTGGATGGCGTCATTCTCTCCACCCATCCCCTCCTGCCGGGGGTGGTGGTGGATGTGCGGATTGTGGGCATGGTGGACATGCAGGACGAAAAAGGCGGCGACGCCAAAATCATCGGGGTGGTGGCCGAGGATCCCCGCTGGGATTATATCCAGGACTTGAACGACGTCCCCACCGCCTACAAGCAGGAAATCCAGAATTTCTTCGAGACCTACAAGGCCCTGGAAGCGCACAAGGGCAAGTGGGTCAAGGTGTCGGGCTGGAAGGACAAGGCCGGCGCGGTCGCCGAGGTGCAGGCCTGCATCGAGCGATTTAAAGAGGCCAAGGACTACTAGCAATACCGGGTTTGGCTGAGCCTCCTGAACGCTGCCGGTTCACCCCGACCGACCGGACGTAAGAAATCTCCCCGGTCTGGGCCCCCGCCCGAAGCATTGGCGGGGGGAATGCTCGACTGGCTTTGAAGTTCCTTTGCAGGCTTGGCTTGACCGGCCTAAGCATTTGTGGTTATGTAATCAGACGGGTTACCTTATGGCCTTGCAACAGCGAATTGACTCTCTGCTAAAAGCGCTGGAAGTGCCCGACCTTGCGGTCGAGGTGCCCCCGGTTACCGACGAAGATGGTTTTCTCGAGGCCCTCGAGGCCGCCATTACCAGCTTCATTGAAGATAGCGAGGATGATCAAAGCCCCCTCGGCCTGATCAAGGCCGACCCTTCAGCCTACGACCTCAGCGAGGAGCCCGATTGCGACGAACTACAAAACGCCGTGCGGGACTTCATGAACGCGGGCGACTCCCAGCTCACCCTCATCACCCCCGATAGCCCCCTCCAGCCCGACGGCGGCGAAAATCCCAACAAGTTCTGGGTGTTTTTACTCCAGATGCCCTCGCTCTCCCAACACCGCTGGTGGGCCATTGTGGACAAAAATAGCCGCCACGAAACCTACAACTACGGGGTGCTCTAGCCGCCAATCCCTACCATCACCCGTTCGCGCAGGGTGGGAAGGGTGTTGCCAAAGGCGGGCTTGCGGTCGGTGGCCAGCAGAATGGCATCCACCAGGGCCTCAACCGGACTGGGGGCCTCGAAGGCCCAGGCGATGTCCATCTCCAGGTCGGTTAGCAGGCAGGGGCGGAGTTTCTTGTCGGCGGTCAGGCGCAAACGGGAGCAACTGCTACAGAAAGGTTCGCTAACCGGGTTGATGAAACCTACCGTGCCTACCGCACCGGGGATGCGATAAACCCGGGCAGGGGCGGTGGGGTCGTTATCTACCTTCTCGAGCGGGCCAAAGTGGGCCTCAATTCTGGCCCTGGTCTCGGCCCCGCTGATAAAGCGGGACTGGTAGAGTTCGGGGTTGGAGTTATCGAGGTGCATGTACTCCAAGAAACGCACCTCCAGCGGCTTATCCAGCGAGAGCGAGGCCAGCGGAATGACCTCTTCCTCGTTCATGCCCCGGATCATCACCGCATTGATTTTTACCGGCCCCAGCCCCAGCCCCCAGGCCGTTTCGATGGCATCCCAGACCTTTTCGACCTGCCCGCCCCGGGTCATGCGTTTGAATACCTCAGGGGTAACAGCGTCCATCGAGAGGTTGAGCCGCTTGAGTCCGGCGCTCATCAGCTCTTTGGCCTTGCGCTTGAACAAAAGGCCGTTGGTGGTGATGGCGATGTCGTGAATTCCCAGCTCGCTGGCTGCAGCAATCATCTGGGGCAGCTCTTTACGCACCAGCGGCTCGCCGCCGGTAAAACGCACCGACTCCAGGCCCAATAGCTGCATGGCCTGCAGGAAATGGCGGGTGTCCTCTACCGAGATGGTGCCCGGTGGCTCCGACTGCTCCCAGTCCAGCGGGTGGCAGTACAGGCAGTGCAGGTTGCACCTCGGCGTGACCGAAAGCCGCAGGTCTTTGATGATGCGCCCATAGTTGTCGATTAGTTTCACTGTCGCGACCCCGTGTTGCACATTCTAACAACACGGTTAGCCTAAGGCGAAAGACGGGTTACAAATATCCCTGCCTAGCCCCCGGCAGTCTTCAACTACACGCAGAGCCCACAAACGCTCGAGCGGGCCTGTACTAAGCTAGTGGTGTGAAGGTGGTTGTGCTGTTCGATGGGGTGTGCAATCTGTGTAACCACACCGTGCAGTTCATCATTCGCCACGACAAAGCCCAGCACTTTCAGTTTGCTTCGCAGCAGTCGGAAGCCGGGCAGAGGCTGCTGGCCCAGCACCACATCCCAGGTTCGCAGGCCCTCGCCGAGAGTGTGGTGGTAATCGAGGGGGAAAAGGTGTGGCTGGCGTCGGAGGCTGTTTTTCGCATCCTATACCGGCTGGGTGGTGCCTGGCGTATGCTGGCGGCGCTAAGGCTTTTGCCCAAATGGCTGCGGGATGGGCTCTACCGCTGGGTGGCGCAAAACCGCTACCGCATTTTTGGCAGGCGCGAAAGCTGCCTGGTGCCCACCCCAGAGCTCAAGCAGCGCTTCCTGGATACAGCCTGAGCGGGCTTTCGCAGACGAGTGGCCTGGAAATCTTCCCAGCCCACAAGTGGTAGAAAGTCGAGGTAGTCTAAAGGTATGGCCGATTACAAGCGCTTTGGTATGGCCCTGGGGGGCGGGGGGGCCAGGGGATACGCCCATATTGGGGTAATGCGTGTGCTGGAACGCGAGGGGTTTCGACCCAGCGTAATGGCCGGAACCAGTATGGGCAGCATTATGGCGGCGATTTTCGCCGCAGGACACACCGCCGACAGTGTACAGCAGGTGCTGTCCCAGATGTCTTTCTGGCGCTTTCTGGATCTGAACCCTTTGAACGATATGCTCAACTTTAGCGAACTGGTGCGTTTTTTGGAGCCCCACATCCCCCGCCAGATGGAGGACTTCCCCATTCCCCTTGGCATCACCGCCACCGACCTGATTACCGGAACCGAGGTGTACTTTCGCCAGGGGGATGTGTTTCAGGCCATGCGGGCCTCGATTGCTTATCCGGGGGTTATCAACCCCATCTGGGTGGGGGAGCAACTGCTGGCCGACGGCGGCATTTTGAACCAGATTCCGGTAGACCCGGTGCGCTTTTTGGGGGCAGAGCGGGTGATAGCGGTGGATGTGACCCCGCTGGAGGTTCTGCATGAACAGCCGCAGAAGAAAACCTGGTGGCAGCAGATTTTTCGCCGGGGAATAGACGTCAACCCCATCCAGAATGTTTATCGCTCGGTTGAGATTATGCAGATTCGCCTGGCCGAGGTTAAGCTGGCGGTTTCGCGCCCCGATCTGGTACTGCGGCCCAGGCTCGAGGGCATTGGGCTTTTTAGCTTCCAGCAGCTCGAGCAGGCCATACAAGACGGCGAGACGGCTGCCGAGGGCAAGCTCGAGGAAATCCGCGAACTGCTGGCTATGGGGTCGCCTTGAGCTGCGCCAGACTGGCTATGCCTTCTCGCTCCATTTTTTTAAGCAGCCCCCTGCACAGCTTTTTCAACATGAAGGGCCCCTCATAGACCAGGCCGGTGTAGACCTGCACCAGCGTGGCGCCGTTTGCCAGGCGCTCCCACACGTCTTCGGCGCTAAAAATGCCCCCTACCGAAACAATGGGCAGGCGGCCTTGTAGCTGGGCGTGCAGGTACTTGAGCACCTCGAGCGAGCGTGGCTGCAGCGGCCTGCCCGAAAGCCCGCCGGCTTCGTCTATGGGCGTTTGCAGCCCGCTGCGGGCGGTGGTGGTGTTGGTGGCGATAAGGCCCGAGAGCCGGTATTGTTCTACCAGGGCCAGAATTTCGTCGATCTGCTCCCAGCTAAGGTCGGGGGCAATTTTGAGCAGCAGCGGCTTCTGGCCCTGCACGAAGCCCGTGAGGGCCGCGAGCAGCTCTTCTAGCCGATCCTTATCCTGCAAGGCCCTGAGGCCGGGTGTGTTGGGTGAGCTCACGTTGATGACAAAGTAGTCGCCATAAGGCCAGAGCTGGGAAAGGCTTTGCAGGTAGTCCTGGGGGGCCTCTTCCAGGGGTGTGACCCTGGACTTGCCCAGGTTGATGCCCAGCGGAACTGTCGGCCTGCCAAAGCTCTCTTGCAAGTGAGCAAGCCGTGCCGCTACTGCCTCGGCCCCTTCGTTGTTGAAGCCCATGCGGTTAATCAGGGCCTGGTCCTGGGGCAGCCGAAACAGGCGCGGTCTGGGGTTTCCCGGCTGCGGCAGGGCGGTAACCGAGCCGATCTCCACATGGCCGAACCCCAGTGCAGCCCAGGTTCGCACCGCTACCGCATTTTTGTCGAAGCCTGCGGCCAGCCCGATGGGGTTGGGGAAGCGCAGGCCAAAAGCCGAGACCTCGAGGCGCCTGTCCTGTACCGTGCAGAGGCGGCGCACCAGCTCCAGGCCCGGCCCCCGCTGCCCCAACCAGGCCAGGAGGTGCATCACCCGTTCGTGAATGCGCTCGGGGTCTTGGCGGAAGAGCCAGGGTTTAATCAGCTCGTACACGGGCCAAGAATAGCAGGGAAAGGCCCATTCGTCAGCGGTACTGCCGCCAGGCAGCGGGTACTGCCGCCAGGCAGCGGGTACTGCCGCTGGTTAGCGGTACTGCGCCAGCAGGTTTTTGGCAATAATCACCTTCAAAACCTCGCTGGCGCCCTCGCCGATGCGGGTCAGGCGGGCATCGCGCCAGTAACGCTCGACCGGGTACTCCTTGATGTAGCCGTAGCCCCCCAGAATCTGGATAGCCTCGTCGCAGGCATGCACACCCACTTCCGAGGCAAAGAGTTTGGCCTGAGCAGCGGCCAGACCGAAGGGTTTGCCCGCGTCGCGCAGGTCGGCGGCTTTGAGGTAGAGCAGGCGCGCGGCCTCCAACTGGGTAGCCATATCGGCCAGCTTGTGTGAGACGGCCTGAAACTCAGCGATGGGCTTGCCAAACTGCTCGCGCTCCAGGGCATATTTGGTCGCAAACTCCAAAGCTGCCCGCCCCAGCCCCACCGCCATGGCCGCAATGCCGATACGCCCGCCTTCCAGCACCTTCATCACGTCGTAGAAACCTTTACCCCGCTCGCCCAGCAGGGCTTCTTTGGGTAGGTGGATGTCTTCAAGTATTAGCTGGGCGGTATCGGAGGCGTTGAGGCCCAGCTTCTTTTCCTTGCGCCCAATCCGCAGACCCGGAATAGGCGCCTCAAATACAAGTGCCGAAAGCCCCAGGTGCTTTTTCTCCTCGCTGGGCGCGGCATCGGTGCGGGCATTGACCACATAAACCCCAGCCACCGAGCCCTGGGTAATAAATTGCTTGGAACCGTTCAGCACCCAGCCCGAGTTGGTCTCCTCGGCCTTTGTGCGCAGGGCGGCAGCATCCGAGCCGCTGCCCGGTTCGGTCAGGCCCCAGGCCCCCAGCACCTCCCCCGAGGCCAGCCGGGGCAAAAACTGCTGCTTCTGCTGTTCGTTGGCGGCCAGCAGGATGTGGCCGATGCAGAGGCTATTGTGTGAGGCTACCGTCAAGGCCAGCGAGCCATCCACAGCGGCGATTTCTTCGATGATTCGGGCAAAAATGCGCGTCGAGAGCCCGGCTCCGCCATACTGCTCGGGCACCTGGGCCCCCATCACGCCCATGGCGCCCAGCTTTTTCACAATTTCGAAAGGAAAAGCGCCGCTCTCGTCGCGCAGGGCGGCGGTAGGGGCCACCTCGGCCTGCAAGAAATCCCGTAGCGCACCGATAATCTGGCGCTCCTCGCTGTCGAGCTCAAACCACAAATCCTTGGGGCGATCTGCAATCATTTTGACTCCTCCGTGTTTCTAATATATCACTTTTGCTGACTGGTGTTGGAAATGCGTTACATGTTTTTGTAGTCAGATGGCCTCGATATAAATTCGCCGGTTTGCGGGGAAGTGGGCTGGGGATGATATAGTGAAGTATCGTGAATCCCCAACAGCTTTAGTACGAATGGGCTATGGGATTGCGTGTCGTTTTGGAGGAACGCTTGAATGGAGCTTAAAGCCGGTGCAATCGTAGAAGGTCGCGTTACGCGAATTATGGAGTTTGGGGCTTTTATCGAGTTTCCCACAGGTGAATCGGGTCTGGTGCACATCTCGCAGGTGGCCCACGAGTTTGTCAAAAACATCCGCGATCACCTCAACGAGGGGGACGTGGTCTCGGTTTTGGTGCTGGGCCGCGACGAGAAAGGTCGTCTAGACCTCTCTATCAAAGAGCTTACCCCAGCTCCCGTTGAACCTCCCCGGCCCAAGCGCCTTCCCCGTCAGGCCCCCGAGTTCGAGAATAAGCTCAAGAGCTTTTTGCGTGGCTCCGGTGGCTTTGGCGGCGGGGCGGGCGGTGGCAAAAAGGCAAGTGGGGGTAAAGGTGGGCGCAAGCGCCGATAAAACCTTGCCCCATCTGGCTTGCTGATAAGGTGTTGCCTATTGCGCTCTTCACAGGCGTGGCCTCCCATCCGGGAGGCCACTGTGCTGTGCAGTAGTAATGTTGGTGACTTGCTCGAGGACTATTAAGAGCGCTCTGGTGCAGCCCACATTCCGCACCCCTCTACCTTGACTTTAGGATTTTGGGGTGGAAACCAATGCTGATC
>NZ_JBEVAL010000056.1:0-16698 GCF_051297115.1 Meiothermus cerbereus | reverse complement strand
ATCTTTGCCCACAACTTCAAGCGTCTGGCCAGCGTTTTGTAGGTAGCAACTTGGGTTAAAGTATGGCCAGGCTCCTTTCTGGGACGAACCATGGCCCTGCCCTACCCTGTGATTCTGGCAACCTCGCTCGCTGCAGTGCTGGTGACGTATGCGTTTAAGCTAGACGGCCTGCATGCCCTCCCATGGCTGATGTTTTTCACCGCAACGGCCTCGAGCGTCTACGGCCTGCGGGTGGGGCTGGCCTCGGCCCTGGGGTCGGTGCTGGTGCTGCTCTTGTTTCGCTCGAGCCCCCTGGACTACCTGGTGATGGTTGTTATTCTCTCGCTCTCGGCCTTCCTGGCCGACCAGGTGGGCCGTAATTTACGCCAGGCACACCACAAAGCCCGCCAGCTGGCCCAATTGCAGGACGTGTTCCTGCAAGGCCTGGAGGTGGTGCCGCGCTTCCTCAATCGCGAGCAGCTTTTGCGCCAACTGCCCACCCTGCTCTCGCAACTGCTGCAGGGCAGCCAGCTTCGCATCTGGATTCCTGCCGGTGCAGGTCGGCTTACCTTGCTGGAGGACAGCGCTGCCCCAGCGGAAGATGTGCGGCCCAGCCCCTTGGTGCATCGGGCATTGCAAGAAAGCGGCCTGGTCTGGCCGGAGGTAGAAACCAAGCGGCGTCAACCCCACGAGCTGGCGGTGGCCTTGCGGGTGCGCCACGAGACCGTGGCGGTGTTGCAGTTTTTGCGGGCCGAGGGCTGGCAGAAGCAGGAACTCGAGCTGTTTTCCCGTCTGGCCCTGGCCATGAGCCGGCAGCTCGAGCACCTGCACGACCTCGAGCTGCGCCGCTTGCTGCTCAAGGCGGCCGACCATCTGGCCTCGGCCGGTGATAAAAACAAAGTGGCCGATGTGGTACTAAGTTACCTATTACCGGCGCTGGGTATGGAGGCTGGGGCGGTTTTGCAGTACCGCCGGGGGGCTTTGCGCGGGCTGGCCTGGCGCATACCGCGGGAATTGCGTCCCAAACTTACACCGCTGGCCCGCAAGCTTCCCTATCGGCAAGGGCTGGCCTGGCAGGCGTACCACTCGGGCACGGCCCAGTTCAGCGAAAACTACGCAAGCCTGCCAGAGGCCATTCCCGAAGTAGCACAACTGGGGTTCGAGACCCTGGTGGCCTATCCGGTGCATACCCGCGATGCCATGAAGGGCCGGGTGGTGCTGGTGCTGGGTACCCGGGCCCGGCTGGCCTGGACCCACAGCAAAAAAGAAAATCTCCTGGGCATAGAACGCCTGCTCAGCTCGGCCCTGGAACGGGTATTGCTCGAAGAAGTGCAGCAGCGCATCAACCGCCTGCTGACCGAGGCCTGGTCGTACCCTTCCCGGCAGGCGTACCAGCACATCCTCGAGGCCGCGGTGGATCTGGTGCCGGGCAGCGATGCCGGTAGCCTGTGGGTACGCGAGGAAGACGGGTTTGCCTGTCAGGCCTCGGTGGGTTCGGTCTGGGCGTGTGATCAGAGCTGGGATGAGGATGCGTTTCTGGCCTGGTATGCCCACGATAAAGCCAAGGCCTTGCGGGGCCAGCCACGCATCCTGAACCGAAGCCAGCTTGTAAGTGGGGGCCAGGGCGCCAACCTGTGCCTGCCGGTGAACCATCAAGGCAGGGTGCTGGCCTACCTGAACCTGGACAGCCTGCACGACAGCGAGGCTTTTGCCGAGGATTCCCTGGCCACAGCACAGTTTTTTGCCACACCCATTGCCACCCTGGTACACGAGCTGCAAAGCCGCAGCGCCCTGGAAAAAGCAGCCCTCACCGATGCCCTCACCGGTCTATACAACCGCCGCGCTTTCGACCTGCGCCTCAAGGAGGAGTTTGAGCGGGCTGTCCGCTACCAGTATCCCCTTACTTTGCTGGTGCTCGACCTGAAAAACTTCAAACCCATCAACGACCGCCTGGGCCATGCCGTGGGCGATGAGGCCCTGATCACGGTGGCTCGAGCGCTTAGCAAAACACAACGGGCCGGGGATATGGTGTTTCGCTGGGGGGGCGACGAGTTTGCAGTGTTGTTGCCCCAGACCTCCAAAGAAGGTGCTGGGGTGGTGGCTGCGCGTATCCTCGAGACCATCTCCAAGATCTGCCTGAGCGGAATATGTCTGTCCGCCAACATTGGCTTCGCGAGCTTCCCCAGCGAGGCCCAGACCGCCGAGCGTCTGCTGATTCTGGCCGACCAGCGCATGTACGCCGATAAAAACGGCACTTCTGCAGAAACCGGAACGCAAGCGTCCGATAAATAGCCCACTGCTCACGGTGGGGGGTGTTTGGTCGGTGGGAAGCTGGGGGTTCATATGGCTTATCCGCTTAGAATAGGGCTTATGTTGAAGGCCGTTCCCGGAACCAACGACGTGTTTGCTCAGGCCAAGGAGTACCCTTTCCGTGAGCCGGTTTTTCGCTACATTGTCCAGACCGCCGAAGAGGTTTTGCGCCGGGCGGGGGCCCAGATGATCCATACCCCGATTTTCGAGTACCTCGAGGTCTTCCAAAAAGGGGTGGGCCTGACCTCGGACATTGTGGTCAAAAAGGAAATGTTCGTGCTGGAGGACCGCGGTGGCCGGCTGCTGGCGCTGCGCCCCGAACCCACCGCCTCCATTGTGCGGGCCTACAACGAGCACGGCATGAAGGTCTGGCCCCAGCCGGTGCGGCTTTTTACCTGGGGGCCTATCTTCCGGGGCGAACGTCAGCAAAAAGGGCGCTACAAGCAGTTTCACCAGGTTGACTACGAGGCCCTGGGCCTGGCCGACCCGCTCTTGGACGCCGAGGCCATCGCGCTGATGGTGCGAATTTACAAAACCCTGGGCCTGCGGGGCCTCGAGGTCAGACTGGGCTCGGTGGGCGACCCCGCAGACCGCCTGCGCTACAACCAGTACCTGCGCTCCCTCTTCGAGCCTTATGCTCAGGCGCTTTCGGAGGACTCGAGAACCCGCCTGGAAACCAATCCCATGCGCATCCTGGACTCCAAGAGCGAGCGCGACCAGCAGATCATCGCAGAGCTACAACCCAGACCCATGCTGGAGTTTCTGGGCCAGGAAGCCCGGGCCTTCCACCTTCAGGTCTGCCGCTACCTCGACCGGCTAGGGGTGGTCTATATGGTAGACCCCAGCATGGTACGGGGCCTGGACTATTACGTGCGTACCGCCTGGGAAGTCCACCACGCCCAGATTGGGGCCAAGTCGGCCCTGGGGGGCGGTGGGCGCTACGATGGGCTTTCGGAGATGCTGGGCGGCCCCCCGCTGCCGGGGGTGGGCTTTGGCATCGGCATCGAGCGGCTGGCCATTGCCCTCGAGCAAGAAGACGTACATATCCCTGCCGACCCCAGCCCCACCCTCTACCTGGCGCCGCTGGACGAAGCCGCCAAAATCGAGGCCCTGGCCCTGGCCGAGCAACTCCGGCCCAAAATTCGCGTGGAGATCGGCTACACCCCCAAAAGCCCGCGCAAGGCCCTCGAGGACGCTTTGAAGAAAGGGGCCCGCTACGTGGGCTTTCTGGGCGAGTCGGAGCGGGCCAGAGGGGTGATTACCCTCAAACATCTGGAAAGCGGCGAACAAAAGGAGCTCGAGGCCCTGCAACTACACAGCCTGTTTGAAGGCCCGGAGGTGCAGTAATCACATTTTTGTGAAGCCCTGGATGAGCCTCTACCTCGCCTCTTGCTGCGCTTGGCAAAAACAGGGGGCATTATTGCCTTTTGCTAAGCAGATAGCTTCGATAGTCTTTATGTGCAATATTTCACGATACTAAATGTTCGTGATAAATTTATTCAACAGGTCTAGATTTTGAGAACTTTTCACAAAAAGGTATGCTAAAGCCTATGCGTCGAACGCTTTACTGTGGTCATTTGCGCAAAGAACATGCCAATCAAACCGTGGTACTGGAGGGCTGGGTTAACCGCAGGCGCGACCTGGGCGGGCTCATCTTTATTGATCTACGCGACCGCGAGGGGCTGGCCCAGGTCGTTGTTAGCCCCGAGGCTTCCTGCTTCGCTGAGGCCGACCGGCTGCGCTCGGAATGGGTGATACGGGTAGAAGGTAAGGTTCAGCTTCGGCCTGCCGATCAGGTCAACCCTCGGCTTGCCACCGGGGCAGTGGAAGTGATTGCCGAACGCCTCGAGGTGCTCGCCGAAGCCAAGACCCCCCCCTTCCCCATCGACGCGGGCTGGCGTGGCGAGGAAGACCAGCACGTAGGCGAGGAGGTACGGCTAAAAAACCGCGTGGTGGATTTGCGTCGCAAGCGGCTGCACGATAACCTGCGTCTGCGCCACCAGGTGGTCGCGGCCATTTATAGCTTTTTGGATGGGGAGGGCTTCATCAGCGTAGAAACGCCCTATCTAACCCGCTCCACCCCCGAAGGTGCACGCGATTTTCTGGTGCCCTCGAGGCTCGAGCCCGGCCACTTTTATGCCCTGCCGCAGTCACCCCAGCTTTTCAAGCAGATGCTAATGGTCGCGGGTTACGACCGCTACTTCCAGATTGCCCGCTGCTTCCGCGACGAGGACCTGCGGGCCGACCGCCAGCCCGACTTTACCCAGCTCGATATGGAGATGTCCTTCGTCACCCAGGACGACATCATCGCGCTTAACGAGCGGCTGGCCGCCCACATCCTGCGCGAGACCAAAGGCCTCGAGCTGACCCTCCCCTTCCCCCGCCTGAGCTATGCCGAGGCCATGAACCGCTTTGGCTCCGACAAGCCCGACCTGCGCTTTGGCCTCGAGCTGCAAGACGTTACGGAGGTGTTCAGGGGGGGCGAGTTCAGGGCCTTTGCAGCAGCCGAAACGGTCAAGGCCCTGGTGGCGCCCAGCCTGTTGTCGCGCAGGGAAATTGAGGAGCTCGAGGCCATTGCCAAAAGCAAAGGCGCAGCAGGGCTGGCCTGGGCCAGGTACGAGAACGCCGGGCTTTCGGGCGGAATTGCAAAATTCATACCTGCTGACCTGCGCCAAAAGCTGAGCCTCAACGAGGGCCAGACCCTGCTGTTTGTGGCCGGCCCCTGGCGCAAAACGGTAGAGAGCCTGGGGGCAGTGCGGCTCGAGCTCGGCAAACGGCTAGGCCTGATCGAGCCCGGTTACAGGTTTTTGTGGGTGGTGGACTTCCCCCTGCTGGAGTGGGACGAGGAGGCGAGCCGCTGGACCTATATGCATCACCCCTTTACCAGCCCCAACCTCGACGATCTGCACCTACTGGACACCGACCCCCAGAAGGTGCGGGCCTACGCCTACGACTTCGTGCTCAACGGCAGCGAGATTGGGGGCGGCTCCATTCGTATCCATCGCCGCGACCTGCAAGAACGTATGTTCGCCCTGCTGGGCATCAGCCCCGCGGAGGCCCAGCAGAAGTTTGGCTTTCTGCTCGAGGCCCTGTCTTACGGCGCACCACCCCACGGGGGCATCGCCTGGGGGCTTGACCGCTTTGTGGCCCACCTGGCCGGCGAAGAGTCGATTCGTGAGGTCATTGCTTTCCCCAAGAACAAGGAGGGCAAGGAAACCCTCACCGGCGCCCCTGCCCCGGTGGATGAGGCCCAACTGGCCGCGGTGGGGCTGGCCATACGGAGCAAGGTATGAGTGCCTGGTCGACGCCAGACCCAAACCCCGGTACACTCCTGCAGACCAGAGGAGGGCTTTATGTCTAAGGCCAGCCAGCGTGTGCCGTATCTTTTGGTGGATGTCTTTACCGAAGTGCCCGGTGGAGGCAACCGGGTGGCCCTGGTTCTGGACGCCCGCGGCCTGACCACCGAGGAGATGCAGCTTGTAGCCACCCGGCTGGGGCAGCCCCAGGCGGCCTTCGTTACCGACTGGGAGGGCACAGGCTTTGAGGTGCGCTTTTTTGCTGCCAATGGCGAGGTGGAGTTTAGCGGCCATGCTGCGGTGGGCCTGGCGCTTTCACTGCTGCAGGAAGGCCTGCTTCCAGAAGGTGTCAACAGGCTCTACTTGCGCACCATTGGGGAGTCGCTCACGGTAGAGCTTTCGGAAGGGCGCGCCCTGGTGCAAAGCCCGAGCCCTCGCTTCCGCGACCCACCTTCCTGGAAGGTGCTGCAGGAGTTTATCGAAGTGATGGGGGCCAACGAGCGCTACCTGCACCGGGGCCTGCCCTATGGCATCACCTTTACCGGCTTGTGGACGCTTTTCATGCCAGTGGTGGCACCAGGGCTGGTGGATGCCCTCGAGCCCGACATGGATAGGCTTGCGGTGCTGTCGAATGAGCTCGAGGTCGCTACCGTCCACGTATACGCCCCTTATGGCCCCCGCCGCTTCTACGCGCGCACCTTCGCCCCCGCCCTGGGCATCCCCGAAGACCCCGTCACCGGCTCACCCAATGCTGCCCTGGGCACACTGCTGGCCCGGGCTGGGGTGGTGCCGCGCTGGGAAGGCGAGGTCAACCTGACCGTCACCCAGGGGCACCGCATGGGTGGCCCCGGCCAGGTGGAGGTGCGGGTGGAGTACGGCCCGGCTGGAAATATTCTGGGGGTGTATATCGGAGGTACGGCGGTGGTGGCCGAAAATGGGGTGGTGGAGTTGGGTGGAAACCCCAATTAAAGACCGTCAGCCCGCGGGCTTTGGCACACCACATCAAGCCCTACCCTTACAGCCCCACCCAAGCTATGAATAAACCTATCCAGCTCGTGCTAATTGACGTTGATGGTACGCTGTACGGCCCCAACGGCGTACCCTCGTGCGCCTGGGATGCCGCCGCACGGGCCAGGGCAGCGGGCCTGCATCTGAGCATTTGCACCGGGCGGCCTGGGCGCGGTTTTGCCCTGGACTACGCCCGGCGGCTGGATCCCCAGGGTTTGCATATTTTTGAGTCTGGGGCCATGATTGTTTCTGGTACAGGCCAGGTAGTACGAGCCACAAGCCTCCCCCTCCAGGTCTACCAGCGGCTGCTCGAGCTGGGCAGGGTGTATGGCGTGCCCTTTGAAGTCTATACCGCCGAAGGCGGCTTCTACCGTGAAAACCAGCACCCCGACCTGCTCACGCACGAGAGCATGCTGGGCTTTTCGGCCCAGGAGCATAGCTTAGATGGGTTGGCCCAGAGGGTAGTGCGGGTGCAGTTTGTCTGGCGCCCCTCACCTGCCTGGCAGCAGTTGCGCGAACAAATTGCCCAGATGCCAGAGGTCGAGTTGCACGAAGCCACCAGCCCTGGTATGCCAGGGGTTGGTTTTAGCTCGGTTACGGCGGCGGGGGTTTCCAAGCGGGCAGCCGCAGCCTGGGTTGCAGCCGAGCTTGGGCTGGACCTGAGTCGTTGTGCAATGGTGGGCGATGGCGAAAACGACCTCGAGCTGATTCGCGCGGCTGGCCTCGGCATTGCCATGGGCAATGCCCCTGAAGCAGTTAAGCAGGCCGCCGACCTGGTGGTGGGCACGGTGGATGGGTGCGGCCTCGAGCAGGCCCTGGAGGCTATTGTGGGGCAATCATCTTGTGCTATTTTTCACGATAATAGTAGTTCGTGAAAATGCTATCTAAAAAAGGAATTCATGATTAAGCTAATCGCCCTCGACCTGGACGGAACTTTCTATGCAGGCCGCAACTTCGGGGTTCCAGATTCGGCCTGGGAAGCAGTTGAAAAAGCCCGTCAGCAGGGGCTGCGCTTTGCTGTGTGCACCGGGCGGCCTCAGGGGGGCTATGGGCTTTTTTACGCACAACGTCTAGAGCCCAACGGGCCTCACGTCTTCAACGACGGCGCCTCGGTCTGCGACGCGCAGGGTCGCTCGCTCCATGCCCACGCGCTGCCACACCTGGCAGAACTAGTTGAGCTGGCACGGAAATATCGCCTTCCCTTCGATCTAATGGGGGCTGAGGGTGGCCGCTACTACGAAGAAGGGCTGATGCCGCCAGAACTGCTCTCACATATCGAGATTACCGGGGTCGAGGCCCGTTCAGCCCGATTGGAGGAAATCGAAGAAACCCTGGTTCGTTTGTGGTTTGTGGTTAGCGACCTGGGCCTGTGGGAGATGGTCAAACCCGAGCTGGCCGACCTGCCGTTTGTCGACCTGGCCGAGTACCAGAGCCCCCGGGAGGTGATTACCGGGGTCATCCGCAAGGGTGTCACCAAGGCCACCGGATTGCGCTGGTTGGCCGAGCATTACCACATCTCCCTGAGCGAAATTGCCATGATTGGTGACAGCCACAACGACCTCGAGGCCATCCACCAAGCCGGGCTTGGCATTGCCATGGGCAACGCCGTAGATGAAATTAAGGCCGCCGCCGACCACATCACCGGCCATGTGCGCGAGCAAGGCTTTGCCCAGGCGGTTGAGTACGTCCTGGCGCTAAATGGCCACCCCCAAAGCCTGTTCCGCTAAGACAGGGGCTCTATGGGCGCTTGTTGTCCACATTGCGCGCGGGATATTCTTCCCTATGCACCATTACAAGTTGGTGCCACCATTTGTGCATGTTCGGTATTCGCGACCGAAAGCTCGGTGTATTGGTGGCTTTGATGTTTGCCCCATTTGCCTTGCAGCTACTGGGCTGGGCCGGAACACCGCTGGGTGGAGGGCCCTGTGGAGCCATTGGGCTGGATCAACTTATGCTCGAGCAACCCCAGGCTTTCTTCTATGCACAAATCATGCTGTGGGGCATCGCGCTGCTGATGGCTACGGGGTTTTTTATCCTGATGCTCAGCTTCATGAACAACGGCTCGATTCCTAAGGCCCAGGCGAGACCGTTTGTGCTGGCGGGTCAGCTAATAGGGGGAATTACCGCCCTAATTTACCTGCTGACCCGCACCACGGGCCTCCCTGCACCCAGCCCCATTGGCTGGCTGATGAGCGGCCGCGAACCCATCGACGTAATTGGGGCGCTTGTGCTGGTAGTGCTCTTTACGCACAGCTTTCTGGCACTCAACTGGCTGCAAGAAGCCCCCGCCCCACAAACCCTGGAGCTGGAAGCACCCGCCCAACACCATAACCCGCGGTAAAAAACTTCCTGTGCGCTGATTGGACAACTCAACAGAAATGTCCCTGATGTTCTGTTTGCTGGGCCCCCGCCTGGGGTTCGTATCAAATGTGCTTCGTGCACAAGTTGTGCTACCATGTACAGCCGTGACAACTGTTTCTGGAGGCCGCTGGGTTGCCGAAATATATGGCTGTAACCTGGAAGTGCTGGAAAACCCCAAGCTGGTAGAGGTAGCGCTACGGGATGCGGTGCTCAAGCTTGGTGCACCTCCGGCTAGTATACAGTCCACGGTCTACAAGTTTTACCCTCAGGGACTTTCGGCAGCCATCCTCTCCCCTGTGGCCGCAGTAATGATTCACACCTGGCCAGAGGACAACGCCTCAGCAGCGCTTGACCTTTACTTTTATAAGCGCGACGTAGACCCCGAAGCGGTGTTGCGGGGGCTGGCAAGGGCATTTGGGGCCCAGGAAGAGTCGGCTTTTCGCTTCTGGCGTGGTGGGGAGCATGAAATCAAGCGCCGCAGGCAAGGAGCACCAAGCAAAAGCGAGCTGTAGCAAATAGAGCGGTCTTAAGAGAGGATGGTACAATCCCAATCACAAAAAGGGCTGTCTCGCGCTTATTTTTGCCACTGCTCATAGCGGCAATAAAGCGAAGACCGCGATAAATGGCCGTAATGGCCCGAAAACCCACAACTGGAGGAATCGCTATGGAATATGGCATGTACTACCTCGAGCAGGTCACACCCTACGAAGCCATCTACCGCCGCATGAACAGGGTACTAGCTACTGGGCGAACCAAATTTCAGGATTACTTTATCTTCCAAACCGAAGGCTTTGGCAAAGTCCTGGTGCTGGACAAAGATGTGCAGTCTACCGAACGCGACGAGTACATCTACCACGAAACACTGGTGCATCCGGCCATGCTGGCCCATCCCAACCCGCGTTCGGTGTTCATTGTCGGGGGGGGCGAAGGTGCTACGCTGCGCGAGGTTTTGCGGCACCCAAGCGTGGAAAAAGCTGTGATGTGCGATATTGACGATGAGCTTGTGGCAATGGCCCGTACCCTGCTACCAGAGTGGCATCAGGGTGCCTTCGACAACCCCCGGGCGGTGGTCGTTACCGAGGATGCCAGGGGCTGGCTGGAAAATCACCCCGATACCTACGACGTTATCATCGTGGATCTGAACGACCCCGTGGGTGAGGACAACCCCGCCCGAATGCTCTTTACTGTGGAGTTTTACGAGCTGCTCAAAGCGCGTCTCAACCCCGGCGGCCTGATGGCCATGCAAGCGGGTATGATCTTGCTCACCCATCACAAAATGCATCCGGTGGTGCACCATACGGTTAAGCAAGTTTTTAGGCATACCCGCAGTTACCGCAACTACATCCCCGGCTTCATGCTCAATTTTGGTTTTATTGTGGCCTCCGACGCTGTCGACGTTACGGGTTTGAGCGAGGGCACCCTTGAAGCCCGTATTCTGGAGCGTCAGCTCCCGCTTAAGCACCTCGATGCACCTTTTATCGAAGCCATGTTTGTTTTGCCCAAAGACCTCAAAGAGGCCATTGCCGCAGAAAAGATGGTCTCGAGGGACGCAGCACCCTTCTGGCTAACCGAAGAAGGCAAAGCATGGCAATCTGGGGTTTGAGTGGGCTGCCATCCATGCAATTTTTCATCACAAAGGCATAGAATCTAAGCCATGCAAAGAACCCTTTTTACTGTAGTTGTAATCCTGGCCGTCGTCGTAGCAGCCATCCTGTTTCTGGTGCTAAGGCCCAAACCCACAGCCAGCAGCGCCGACGCCACCGCCGGAGCACGTTTTGTCATTGGCGATGCAAACGCCAAAGTTACCGTGGTCGACTTTTCCAACTACCTGTGTGGCCACTGCCGCGACCACGCCAACAATGTGTTCCCGCTAATCAAGCGCGACTACATCGATACTGGCAAAATACGCTACGTCTTCCGCGATTTTCCCTTTGGCGGGCAGGAAAACGTAATTCGCGCGGGAGAGGCCGCAGCCTGCGCTGCCGACAGCAACCTGTACCTCGAGTACCACGAGGCCCTTTTTCGAGCCCAGATGCAGTGGGCAGGTTTGAGCGGGCAAGCCCTTAACAATTACTTTGCAGACCTGGCCGGGCAGATTGGAATCGCTCCGGCGACTTTCTCAGAGTGTCTGAAGTCGGGCAACAAGCGCGCTGGTGTCATCGCCGACCAGAAACTGGCGATCGATCTGGGGCTCACCGGTACGCCCAGCTTCATTGTGAACGGTGAGACCTTCACCGGCCAACGCCCCTACGATAGCTGGCGCGAAATTCTGGACAAGGCCCTGGCCGGGCAATCCAAGGGTGATGACCAGGGTGGTTACAGCAGCCCTACCAAACCCTAGCCGTAAAGAGCACAAAGGCTCGCCCTTGGGGCGAGCCTTTGCAGAAAGCTATGCTCTGCCTCAAGATGCCTGGCGCAAGCGGGCCTCCTCGAGCGCCATCAACGGCTTGTCAAGATGGGGCATATCGAAGACCACTTCCTTGACCCCTGAGCCCGGCAGTTCGTACATTAGCTCTACCATAGCCTTTTCGATAACAGCCCGCAGCCCACGGGCTCCTGTGCCGCGTTTGAGGGCACGTCGGGCGATTTCCCGAAGGGCGCCAGGTGTGAAGCGGAGCTCGATGCCCTCCATGCGCAGCAGTTCCTGGTACTGGCGAATAAGGGCATTCCTGGGCTCGGTCAGAATACGCACCAGGGCTTCTTCGTCGAGGGCCTCGAGCTGAACCATCACCGGCATACGGCCCACAAACTCCGGTATCAGGCCAAAGCGAACCAGGTCTTCAGGAATCACCTCGGGCTTTTCTTCGCTTTTCTTGGGACGGGTGAAACCGATGGAGTTCTGATCCACCCGTGAAAGCACGATGCGCTCGAGGCCATCAAAAGCCCCGCCCAGGATAAACAGAATGTTCCTGGTGTTGAGCGCAATGAACTCCTGGTGGGGGTGCTTGCGGCCACCCTGCGGTGGAACGTTGGCTACCGTGCCCTCAATGATCTTCAAAAGAGCTTGCTGCACCCCCTCCCCCGAAACGTCCCGGGTCAGGCTGGGGTTCTCGGACTTGCGGGCAATTTTGTCGATCTCATCAATGTAGATAATGCCTTTTTCAGCAGCCCGCACATCAAAGTCGGCAGCCTGCAGCAGGCGCAACAAAACGTTTTCCACATCTTCGCCCACATATCCGGCTTCGGTCAGGGTGGTAGCGTCGGCTATGGCAAAAGGCACATCCAGCATTCGGGCCAGGGTTTCGGCCAGCAGGGTTTTGCCGGTTCCTGTGGGCCCAATCAGCAGCACGTTGGACTTCTGAACCTCGGCCTCGGGGTGCAGCAGGCGCTTGTAGTGGTTGTAAACGGCCACCGAAAGGGTCTTTTTCGGTAGTTCCTGTCCAATCACGTACTGGTCGAGGAAGCTCTTGATTTCAGCCGGTTTGGGCAGGTGGCGTGGGCCGGTAAAACCAGGCCTGGGTTCGGAATCCAGCAGATCGTTGGCCCGATCAACACACTCGTTACAGATGTACACCTCACCCAGGGGTGACTCAATCAGCTGGGCAACCTCGGGGTGCTTCTTACCACAAAAACTGCAGGATGGCTTATTGCGTTTCACGGCTAACCACCTGATCTACCAGCCCATAGCCTGCCGCTTCTTCGGCGGTAAGGTAGTAATCGCGCTCGGTATCGCGCTCCACTTTTTCCAGGGGTTGATTGGTATGCCGGGCCAGGATGGCGTTTAGCACCTTGCGGGTCTTGAGTATTTGTTCAGCCTGTATGGCAATATCGGTGGCCTGTCCACCCAGGCCCCTAGCCCAGGGCTGGTGAATCATAACCTTGGAGTGAGGCAGGGCATAGCGCTTGCCAGGCTCACCAGCCGCCAGCAGCACTGCACCCATCGAGGCAGCAAGCCCCACACAAATGGTCGAGACCGGGGCCGTAACAAACTGCATGGTGTCGTAGATGGCCAGACCCGCATCCACGTCGCCACCGGGCGAGTTGATGTACATGCGAATTTCCTGGTTGGGGTTTTGCGCCGCCAGGAAGAGGATTTGTGCCACGATGGTGTTGGCTACCTGTGCGTCGATCGGTGTACCCAGAAAGATGATACGGTCTTTGAGTAGGCGGCTATAAATGTCGTAAACACGTTCGCCACGGGCAGTTTGTTCGATGACATATGGAACGATCATATCGGCTCTATTGTATGACTGAAGTCAGGTTCAAGAGGGCATTGGCGCACATAGGGCAGTAGCACAGGATTCAAAGCGGCATCGGTAGGACTCAAGCTGCCCTACCGATGCCCCGCCAGCCCTCAGATGCGTAAGGTCTGGCTGGTCTAGTGAAGCCTTGGAAGATGGCTACGATGCAAGGATCTGCACGGCTTCAAATAGCGCTTTATCGTGAAGGCGCTGAATCCGCAGGCGGGCCAGGGTATCTCGTCCGAGTTCGCTTTGCAGGCGGGATGGTGTTGTGCGGTACGAGCGCGCCAGTTCGGCCAGGAATTCATCGAACTCTTCCTGGCTTAGCGCAGTCTTAAGCTCATCAGCCAGAGCCTCTACGGCCAGCGAGCGGCGCAAGCGCTTGATGGCGCTCTGGCTCATGCTTTGCTTGAACTCCTCGAGCTTACCGTCTTTCTCGAGCTGCTCCAAGTATTCACCCAGGTCGAGATTCTGCTCCTGCAGGTCTTCTGCCAGGCCTTCCAGCAAGCCCTGCTCTTCTCGCATCAGCATGGTGGGGGGAATCTCGACCTCAATGGCCTCGGCCAGTTTGTCCAGCAGTTGCGAAGCCTTGGCTTTACTGGTCTCGCGCTCGAACTGCGCCTTGAGGGTTTCGCGAACTTTGGCTACCAGGGACTCGAGGTTTTCTTCACCCACCGTCTTGGCGAATTCGTCGTCGAGTTCGGGCAATTGCAGGGCCTTGACTTCCAGCACCCTGGTCTTGACCTCACGCACAACGGTTTCGCCATCCTTCACCGGCACCAGCACCTCGTCGCCAGCTTTCTTGCCCAGCAAAGCCTCGCGCACGTGGGGTTGGGCGTTTTCCATCACCACCGGAAAACGCCCGCCGTCTTCCGTCTCGATAAACACGTGATCGGTGGCCTGAACCTCACGGTCAACCGCCACCATCTCACCATAACGACTGCGAAGATCTTCCAGAGCCTTGTTGACCACTTCCTCGGTCAGTTCAGGTGTTTCCACCTCGAGCTTGAAGCTGCGCCAGTCGGGTAATTTTACTTCGGGGTAGTTCTCCACCTCCACGGTGTAGACGTAAGGCTCCCCAAAGGTCAGGTGTTCTTCCAAAACCCTGACACCTACGGGCAGTAGCGAAAGCTCGCGGGCCGCTTTGGGGAAGGTCTCGTCGCGCAAAACCTCCTTAACCTCATCAAGCAGGGATTCTTTGCCAATTTTGGCCTCAATTACTTTGGCTGGGGCCTTCCCTGGCCGAAAACCCGGCACCATCACCCGGCTGGCATAGCTGCTTAAAACCGTGCGGTAGGTCTGTTCGACCTGGCTGGCCGGAACCTCCACC
Source organism: Meiothermus cerbereus (assembly GCF_051297115.1). GTDB lineage: Bacteria > Deinococcota > Deinococci > Deinococcales > Thermaceae > Meiothermus > Meiothermus cerbereus_A. Next base: position 2,233 of record NZ_JBEVAL010000056.1, on the reverse strand, counting down.
TTGATTTTTACCTTGTAGCCATCGCGTTCTAGAATTTCTGCCACAACACACCTCAAGTCCGACCTCGGGGGTCGCCAAGGTCATAGTTTACAACCCTAAGCGGGTTTCAGATACACCCACCTGGGACAAGTGACCCTGTATACCCCCTGCCCGTATGCAGTAACTTGTGAAACAAGGAGCATGATATGAAAACAATCCTAGTAATTGGCGGAAACTTCGGCGGGATGACCAGCGCTTTCGAGCTAAAGCGCAGGCTGGGCAAAGAAGCCCGGATAGTGGTGGTCTCGAGGCAAAAGGAGTTTGTGTACATCCCCTCCCTCATCTGGGTGCCTTTTGGCCGCCGCAAGGTATCGGACATCACTTTCGATGCCGAGAGCACCTTCCGCCGTGGGGGTATCGAGTTTATTCTGGGCGAGGCCACCAAGATTAGACCCGACGAAAACAAAGTGGAGCTGGCCGATGGAACCGTAATTGACTACGACTTCCTGGTCATCGCAACTGGCGCTAAGCTGGCCTGGGACGCAGTGCCAGGGCTGGGACCCAAAGGCCACTCCCACTCCATCTTCACCCCGCCCGATGCCGAGAAAACCTACGAGGCCTACAAGCAGTTCCTCCAAGACCCGGGGCCGGTGGTGATTGGGGCGGTACCGGGTGCGAGTTGTATGGGTGCAGGCTATGAGTATCTGTTCAACTTCGACCATCAGGTACGCAAAGCCGGCAAGCGCAAGCAGGTCAGCATTACCTGGGTCACACCCGAACCCAAGCTCGGCCACTTTGGTATTGGCGGCATGAGCGGCGGCGAGACCATGCTCAAAACCTTCTTGAAAATGCAAGGCATTGAGTACCGTGCCAATGCAGCCATCACCGAGGTCCGACCCGACGGCGTGGTGCTTTCTACCGGTGAAGTGCTGCCTTCGAAGTTCACCATGCTGGTACCCCCATTCGAGGGTGTGGATGTGGTGAAAAACACCCCCGAGTTGGTAGACGCCAAAGGCTTTGTGGAGGTAACAGACGGATACCAGAGCACCCGTTATCCCAACGTATTTGCGGTGGGACTGGCCGCCAAGGTACCTAACCCCTTCAAAGGCGACGTGCCCTTTGGTGTGCCCAAGACCGGCTTCCCCACCGACGAGATGGCTAAAGTTGCTGCCCGTAACATCAGCGAGATTCTGCACGGGAACCTCAACAACCTGCACTGCAAGGCGTTTGGTTCCATGCCGGCCGTATGCGTGATGGACGCGGGCAACAAGGAAGTTATCATCCTGGGCAACCACCTCTTCCCACCGCGCCAATTCCAGGTGATGCTGCCCAACGTACTGGGCGACTTTAACAAGGTCTTGGTCGAAAAAGTGTTGCTGCTAAAGTACCGCAATGGCTGGTCGTTCCTGCCCTAGGGCTGATATAAGCCATTCCTCCACCCCCTCTTTACGGAGGGGGTCTTTGCATTTGGTGCTGTTCGGTCTCAGTCCGAACCATATACTAAAATTGCTTGCTCAAAAGTACCTAGGCATTTTCTATAATTGAAATATGGACAATGCCAACAATAAGCGTGCGAAATCAATATATGGGGGCATGGCGCTGCTAAACGGTGTCGCTTTTTTTGGCAAAGAATACCTGGTTGTGGCCCAGTACACAGATACCGTACTCGAGATCAAAGTGATTCAGATTCCGCCCATTCTACGAAACTTGATCGGGAGTTTGTTGTTCACTTTCTGGTATGCTCTTAGCAACTTCTCGCGCATGAAACCGCACGGTATAAGCAAAAACGCTTGGCGCATGATTAGATTAGGCCTTTTGACCGGGATTGCGTTAGCTTTGGTTGTCATTTTTGGCCTGAATCTCAGATTTAACGGCCTTATGCAGCTTGTGCCCTTGTTATTCATCCTGTTGGTACTTGCTTCAATAAATCTGTACGACAAGAGGTGGCTTGAGCCCCTAAGGGACTTCTTTCGCTACCACAGCGCCGAGCATCAAGCGTTCTGGGCGTATAAGAAGGGATTGCACCTGACAGTCGTGAACGTGGCGATGCAGCCCACTGTTTCTCCGACCTGTGGGAGTGTGCCGGTCTTTTTTGTCTCTCCGCTTTTTTTTGTGTCCATATTCTACCAGATGAACCCCTTACAGGGAGTTCTGAGCACGCTCGCACTCATTTTTCTGAGCATACATTTGATCAAAACGCCAATTCGGAAAAGGACTTGACACCCAGTGGAAAATAAGGGACGGGGGTGAGTTA
>NZ_JBEVAL010000055.1:0-17957 GCF_051297115.1 Meiothermus cerbereus | reverse complement strand
AATCCCCCCGCCCCAGGGCCGTCTATGGCGTTGGTCAATCTGCTCCAGCTGACGGTCCGCACCAGCACCAGGCTCACTACCAGCTGGGCTATGAACACCAGCCGATGGCGGTGGATTCGCCAGTGCGGGGACAAAAACTCTATCACAGTAGTATCATTCAAAGCAACCGCTCCTTTACCGTGTCTCAGGCAGAAACACCTTACAGGAGCGGCCTGCTTTTGCCTACTCGGGGTTTTGTCGTGTACTTAGGGACGTTTCATAGTTTCAGGAGGCCTGGTGCAGCTTAAGGTAGAACGTGTATCACTAAACTTTGGCGGGGTGAGGGCGCTTAGCGAGGTCTCCCTCGAGGTTGCCGACGGCGAGCTGGTCTCGGTGATTGGGCCCAACGGTGCGGGCAAGACCAGCCTGCTCAACTGCATCTCGGGTTTCTACCACCCCAGTTCGGGTAAAATCACTTTTGAAGGCCACGATCTGACCCACGCCTCGCCCCACCAGGTTACCAAGTACGGCATCGCGCGGGCTTTTCAGAACATCGAGCTATTCACCGGCATGTCGGTGCTGGAAAACCTGCTGATGGCCCGCCACACCTTTGGGCACTACAACCTGCTGGACAACATCCTGATTTATGGCCGGGCCATGCGGGTCGGTGTGGAGAACCGCCGCTTCTGCGAAGAGATCATAGATTTCATGGAGCTCGAGCCCTACCGCAAAGCCCTGGTAGGTGACCTGCCCTACGGGGTGCGCAAGCGGGTCGAGGTGGCCCGGGCCCTGGCCCTCTCGCCCAAGCTCTTGCTGCTGGACGAGCCCATGGCCGGCATGACCCTGGAAGAAAAAGAAGATATGGTGCGCTTTATCCTGGACATCCGGGCCGAACGCGGTACCACCATCGTCCTCATCGAGCACGACCTGGGCGTGGTGATGGACATTTCCGAGCGGGTCTACGTGCTGGATTTTGGTCAGGTGATTGCCTCGGGCCTGCCCGAGGAGGTCAGCCAGAACCCGCGTGTGCAGGAGGCCTATGTGGGGGTGGATCATGTGGCATAAAGCGAGAGGCGTGGAAAGCGGAAAGAGAAAGGAGAAAAGGGACTTCAAAAGCCTTTACTTTTCTCTTTCCCCTTTTCCCTTTTCTCGCCTTTATCCATTGCCTGGAGGTTGCCCATGATGCCTTCTGGCTACGAGCTCAAAAAATACACCCTCCCGCAAGTCCTCCAGATGCGGGCCAAAGCGATGCCAAAACAGGTGGCTATCCGCGAGAAAGACTTTGGTATCTGGAACGAGATCACCTTTGCCGACTACTACCGGCACGTAACCCGTTTTGCCGCGGGCCTTTTGGCGCTGGGCTTCGAGAAGGGTGAGCGGCTGGCGGTGATTGCCGACAACATCCCCGAGTGGCTCTATGCCGAACTTGCCACCCAGTCGCTCGGCGGGATCTCGGTGGGTGTGTACCAGTCTTCGCTGCCCCCCGAGATTGCCTATGTGCTCTCCTATACCGGGGCGGCCTTTGTGGTGGCCGAGAACCAGGAGCAAGTGGACAAGCTCCTGGAAATCCGCAGCGAAATTCCCAGCGTGCGCAAGGTCATCTACGAAGACCCCAAGGGGATGCGGGCCTACCAGGACGACCCCTGGATCATCGGCTTCGAAGAGGTGGAGCGGCTGGGCGAAGCATACCTGGAGAAGCATCCCCAGGCCGTGGAGGAGCGCATCGCCCAGGGCCGGCCTGAGGATGTCTGCCACCTCTCCCTCACCTCCGGCACCACCGGCAGACCCAAGGCCGCCATGCTGATGCACCGCAACCTGCTGCACATGGGGGTGGCTTTGCAGGAGATCGACCCCTTGAAGCCTACCGACGACTATCTGTCGTTCCTGCCCTTCGCCTGGATTGGCGAGCAGATGATGTCCGTTGGCATGGCGCTGGCCGGTGGGTTTGCCGTCAACATGCCCGAGTCGGTAGAGACCGCCATGAGCGACCTCAAGGAGATTGGGCCACACGTGATGTTCAGCCCGCCCCGGGTCTGGGAAGGCACCCAGAGCCAGATCTGGGTTCGTATCTCCGAGACCTACGCCTTCAACCGCTGGGCCTACCAGCAGATGCTCAAAATCGGCTACCGCGCCGCCGACTACCGCATGAGCGGTAAACCCATGCCCCTGGGGTTGCGCCTGGCCTACTGGTTGGCCGACCAGGTCATGTTCAAACCCCTGCGCGACCAGCTCGGCTTTTTGCGGCTGCGCCGGGCCTACACCGGCGGGGCTGCACTCGGCCCGGATGTCTTCCGCTTTTACCACGCCATTGGGGTCAACCTCAAGCAAATCTACGGCCAGACCGAGATTATCGGGATTGCCTTTGTGCACCGCGACGGCGACGTGCGGACCGATACGGTGGGGGTACCGATTCCGGGGGGCGAGGTAAAAATCAGCGAGCGCGGCGAAATTCTGTGTAGATCCGACGCAGTGGTGGCGGGCTACTGGCAGAACCCCGAGGCCACTGCCGAAACCTTTGCCGATGGCTGGCTGCACACCGGCGATGCCGGCTACCTCACGCCCGAGGGCCACCTGGTGGTGATTGACCGGGTATCGGACGTGATGCACACCAGCACCCAGCAGATGTTCAGCCCGCAGTTTATCGAGAACAAGCTCAAGTTCAGCCCCTACATCAAAGAAGCGGTGGTATTTGGCGACCAGAAGCCCTACCTTACCGCTTTCATCAATGTAGATCCCCAGACTGTGGGTAAATGGGCCGAGGACAACCGGATTGCCTACACCACCTACATCGACCTCTCGCAAAAGCCGCAGGTGGCCGAGCTCATTCGCAAGGAGGTGAGGGCGGTCAACGAAGGGCTACCTGAACACTTACGCATCCAACGCTTTGTGCTGCTTTACAAGCTGCTCGATGCCGACGACGACGAGCTGACCCGTACCGGCAAGGTGCGCCGGAAGTTCATTATGCAGCGCTATCAACCCCTTGTGGATGCGCTTTACGGCCATGCCGACAAAGTGCAGGTGGACACCGAGTTCAAGTACCAGGACGGCACGGTGCAAAAAGTCTCGGTAGAGGTAAGGGTGCTCGAGGCCAATGGCAAGACCGAACTGGTAGGTGCATAGGAGGCGTAGTCTGTGATCGACTTTGTGCAAAACCTCATCTCTGGTGTGGCCGTAGGCTGCATATATGCCCTGGCTGCACTGGGATTTGTGCTGATTTACAAGTCCAGCCGGGTGATCAACTTTGCCAACGGTCAGTTTATTGCCATTGGGGCTTTTATGGCCTATGCCCTGGCGGTGTGGGTCAAGCTGCCCATATGGCTGGCGGCGCTGATGTCCATGCTGCTAACGGCTGGACTGGGGTTTCTGGTAGAGCGGGTGTTTTTGCGCCGGATGGTGGGGCAGCCGATTATCTCGGTAATTATGGTCACCATTGGTCTGGCCAGTGTGCTGGACGGCCTGATGTACCTGACCCCCTTTGGTTCGGGCAATTTCACCTTCCCGGCATTTTTGCCGGCGGGAGGGCTCAACCTGGGGGCCATTAACATCTCGTACCCACAGCTTTTGGCGATTGGCTTTACCGTAGTGTTCTTGCTGCTTTTTGGCTGGTTTTTCCAACGCTCGGTGCTGGGGGTCTCGATGCGGGCGGTGGCCGACGATCAGATGGCCTCCATGAGTGTGGGGGTCTCGGTGCAGCGGGTTTTTGCACTGGCCTGGGCGGTGGCGGGCCTTACTGCTGCTGCTGCTGGCATTGTGGTAGGAACGGTGTCGGGCTTGAACCAGGACGGCCTGATTGCCATCGGACTGGCGGTGTTCCCGGCGGTGATTCTGGGAGGTTTGGACTCGGTCCCCGGAGCAGTGGTGGGGGGTATCGTCATAGGTATCCTGCAGTCCTTTTCTACCGCCTATCTGGATGGGTTTTTCAGCCAGATTGGACTGGTAGGGGGTGGCTCGCAGTATGTGATGCCCTTTGTGGTACTGCTGGTCATGTTGTGGTTCAAGCCCCACGGGTTGTTTGGCACCGAGGAGATTGAGAGGGTGTGATGAGGAACGAACAGCGAGCAAAGAGAAAAGTAGAAAGAGGAAAGCAGGGGCCTCTGGGCTCTCCTTTGCTCTTTTCTCTTTCCACTTTCCACGCTCTTTTGGGGGGTTTTTATGCGTAACCCCTGGGCCCAGACCGGCAACTACCGCACCTCCTACGTGCAGGACACCACCATCTTCGCCAACTACCGCGAGATTGTCTCGGTGGTGCTGCTGCTGATAGCCCTGTGTATCCTGCCGATGTTCTTGGAGCGCTCGCAGGTGTTGGTGCTCAACTTCATTCTGATTTACATCATCGCAGTGCTGGGGCTCAACATCACCACCGGTTATGCTGGCCTGATTAGCGTGGGTCAGGCGGCTTTTATGGGGGTGGGTGCTTACACGGTGGCCTTGAGCGCGCCCAGCCTGCCTTTCTGGTTGACGGTTCCTCTGGGAGGCTTTGCAGCGGCCATCATCGGGTTCATCGTGGGAATTCCGAGCCTGCGGGTCAAGCACCTCTACCTGGCGCTGGCGACGCTGGCCTTCCAGGAGATTTTCGTGTGGGTGGTGGGGCGCAGTCCGGCCCTGGCGCAAGGGGCGGCGATTCCGGTGGAGATGCGCAACTTTTTTGGCCTGGAAATTAGCTTCCGTAACCACAACTATTTCTGGTACTACGTGATTTTGTTCGTGCTGGTGCTGATGATCATGGCTTGGCGCAACCTGCTGCGGGGCAAGTATGGCCGGGCACTCATTGCCGTGCGCGACAACGACCGCGCCGCCGACGCTATGGGTATGGATCCGGGCCGCACCAAGCTCATGGCCTTTGCCCTGGGGGCCTTCTACGGGGGGGTGGCCGGGGGTTTGCTGGCCTATATGCAGCGGGCGGTGGTGGTGGAAGAGTTCACCCTGGGCCGCTCGGTGGCGCTTTTGGCCATGGCCATTGTGGGCGGGCTGGGAACGGTGGTGGGCAGCATACTGGGCCCGGCCTTTATCGAGTTTTTGCGCTTGTACGTGGAACGGCTTTCGGAATGGATGAAGTCCAATGCCTTCATTCAGAGCATCACCCCAGCGGGCGTGGATGTGGCCTCGGCCCTGCTGCCCCTTTCTTTTGGCCTGGTGATTGTGCTGTTCCTGGTCTTCGAACCGAGAGGGCTATTCAACTGGTGGCGGCTTTTGCGAAGTTATTTCCGAACCTGGCCTTTCAAGTATTGAGGCCGATGGACCAAAACCCAATTGGTCAGAATCAAGGCAACACCGCGTTAGGCGCGTTGCAATCCAAGTTAAGAGATCAGCTGAGATAGAGGAGGCATCATGAAGCGAGCGATTGTTTTAGCAACAGTGGCATTCCTGGGACTGGCCATGGCCCAGGGGCGCACGGTGAACCTGCTGTGGTCGGGGGCCGTGACGGGGCCCACCTCGGACGTGGGGGGGCCGTATGGGGCGGGTATCGAGGATTACTGCCGCTATGCCAACGAGCAAAAACTGATCCCCAACGTCACCCTTAACTGCACCGTGCGGGACGACCAGTACCAGAACCCTATCACCCAGCGCATCTTTGAGGAGGCCCTGGACCGGGCCAAGCCGGCGATGTATCTGGGCTACTCTACCGGGGCCATGCTGCAACTCAAGCCCCTTATCAACGAAGTGAAGATGCCCACCCTTCCCGCCTCGGCACACATCGGCCTGATTGAACCCCCCAACAACCAGTACATGTTCCTGCCGGTGAGCAGCTACTCCGAGCAGGTGGTTGCGCTGATGGAATACATCAACCGAACCAGCAAAAACGCCAAAATTGCCCTGGTGGTGAACCCCAGCCCCTTCGGGCGGGCCGTGGTGGATCATGCCCGCCGGGCAGCACAGCGGCTTGGACAGAGCATTGTGGACGTGCGGGAAGTGGGCGGGGGCAACCTGGACAACACCGCCCTGCTGCGCGCGCTGGATGCTGCCGGGGTCGAGTTCATCATCCACCAAAACGTAGCCGGGCCGGTAGCCAACATCCTCAAGGATGCCAAGCGCTTGGGGCTGGATAAGAAGATCAAGCAGATGGGGGCAGTCTATACCGGTGGTTCAGACCTGATTCGTCTGGCAGGTGATGCAGCCGAAGGCTACTTGTGGGCCAGCAGCTACTACACCCTGGACGAGAATACCCCGGGCATCAGCCTGCAGAAGCAACTGGCTGCCAAATACAACCGCAGCGCCGATATTCTCAACTCCACCAACTACACCGCCGGAATGCTGGCGGCGGCCATTGCAGTGGAGGCCATGCGGCGGGCTGCCTTGCGCTTTAATGGACGCATTGACAACGAGACCGTTTACCAGGCTCTAATCGGTATGAACGGCCCCAACGCCTTTAAGCCTGGCTTTGCGGTCTCTACCAAGGCAGGCATCGAGATCGACTTCACCCGCACCGAACAGACCGGAGCCGAGGGCCTGCGGGTGCTGGAAGCTAGAGGCGGCAAGTTTGTTCCGGTAACCGAACCCTTTACCTCTACGCTGTTCCGCCAGGTGAGAAACCCCTAAAGCTAGGCCAGAGGCCAGTAGCTGATAGCTGAGAAAAATTTGGCCATCGGCTACTGGCTATAAGCGATGAGCGAGGCTATATGCAACCTGAAGATCTGGGCCCCATTTTGCTGGAAGTTAACAACATCGAGGTGGTGTATAAGGACATCATTCAGGTGTTGCGGGGGGTGTCGCTGAAGGTGCCCGAAGGGCACATTACCGCCTTGCTGGGCCCCAATGGCGCCGGAAAGACCACCACCCTGCGGGCCATTTCGGGGTTGCTGGTGCCCGAAGATGGCAGGGTGGTGTCGGGTTCTATCCTGTACCGGGGCGAGAACATCGCCAACAAGCTGCCGGAGCAGATTGTGCTCAAGGGCATTGTGCAGGTGCCGGAGGGGCGGCGGGTTTTTAAGCACCTTACGGTGGAGGAAAACCTACGGGTGGGTTCGGTCACCCGGCGCGACTGGGCTAAGGTCAAGGAGGACTTGGGGCGCATCTACCACTATTTCCCCAAACTGGCCCTGATCAAAAATCGCCTGGCGGGCTACTGCTCGGGCGGCGAACAGCAGATGCTGGCTATTGGGCGGGCCCTGCTGGCCAGCCCGCGCCTTTTGCTGCTGGACGAGCCCAGCCTGGGGCTGGCCCCCCTGCTGGTGCGGGAGATTTTCGATATTGTGGCCCAGATCAATGCCGAGGAAGGCGTGACGGTGCTGGTGGTGGAGCAGAACGCCCGGGTGGCCCTCTCGGTGGCCCACTATGGCTACATCATGGAGTCGGGGCGGATTGCCCTGGAGGGTACCAAAGAATACCTGGAAACCAACCCCGATGTGAAGGAGTTTTATCTGGGGGTGGCTAAATCGGGGGGACGCAAGAGCTTCAAGGATGTGAAGAGCTACCGTCGGCGCAAGCGCTTTATGTGAGCGATGATTGATTTGGCAGAGCGGGCGCAGGCCCGCTCTTTTTTGCAACCTAGAGCACTCTTCATAATCCTTGAGCTTCTCATCAACTTGATTGCCGTTCCTACACAGCACAGTTGAGTTCTGGATGGGAGACGACGTCTGTGAAGAGTGCGATACAGCAGGGTGTGAATGTCCGGCCTAAAGTACCATGGGGGTCATGAGCGAGACCACACTGCCCACCAAAGAACAGATTTTGGAAGCCCTTAAGGTTGTGCGTGACCCGGAGATTCCGGTTAACGTGGTGGATCTGGGCCTGGTTTACGACGCCGAAGTCAAGGAAGGGGGCGTGGTGGACATCACCATGACCCTGACCTCCATTGGCTGTCCCGCGCAGGATATTGTCAAAGCCGATGCCGAAATCGCCGTGATGCGTTTGGAAGGCGTTAATGCTGTAAACGTAGACTTTGTCTGGACCCCACCCTGGACACCCGCCCGCATGACCGAAGACGGCAAGCGCCAGATGCGGATGTTTGGCTTCAACGTTTGATGCTCGGCCTCAGGTTCGGCTGGTGAATTCCCGTTTGATGTAGAGCATGGGGTCGGTGGGATTGGCACTGGCAGCAACCTGCTTGAGGGCTTCCTCATCGTCGAGCTCAAAGAGCGCCGCGTATTCGGAAGGGGCAACCACCGCCTCCTTAAAGTCGGTCACGCCCCGCTCGATAAACCAGAGGGTAATTTCTCTGAGCGCCGCATCGCCTGCGGCCCCAAAGCGAGGACCAAAAGCATCCAGGCTCAGGATGTGGTGTTTGCCCTGTCGTACCAGGAGGGCAAAGCGAGCACTGGCCCGCTGGTCCTGCCAGTCGGTGATGTACGTAACCGCGGCCTCGGGAAAGTCGACGCCCTTGAGGGCCTCCTTGAGGGCCAGAAGGGTTTTTTGGGGAGCGCCACGAACGCCTACAATTTCCATGCCTTCATTCTATAGCTGCTTTTGTTCGGATACCGGCTTTAGAGATACGCATCTCGGGGTGTCTGCCTGTTTGCTGGAGGCGCGGTAGCCCGGTTCAGCTCGAGGTCTAGGGCAGCAGGAACGAGATGAGCTTGGTCTCGAGGAACTCCTCCATGCCCCAGTGCCCACCCTCGCGGCCCAGGCCAGAGTTTTTGTAGCCGCCGAAGGGCAGGTTGGAGCCCATCGCGCTGGGGACGGGGTCGTTTACGCCCACAATGCCGTACTCGAGCGCTTCGGCCACCCGGAAGGCGCGGGAAAGGTCTTTAGTCCAGATGTAGGCGGCCAGGCCATAGTCGGTGTTGTTGGCCCAGGCGATGGCCTGTTCTTCGTCCTCGAAGGGCATCAGGGGGGCTACCGGCCCAAAGGTTTCCTCTTCCAGGATGCGCATGCCCGGCTGGATGCCGGTGAGGACCGTAGGGGCGTACAAAAGCCCGCCCAGGGGCTTGCCGCCCGCGACCACTTGAGCGCCTCTGGCAAGAGCGTCCTGCACGTGCGAGACCACTTTATCCAGCCCTTGCTGTTCGACCAGTGGCCCCACGTTGGTGCTGGGATCCAGGGGGTCGCCCACCTTGAGCTGGCTCACCGCCTCGGCCAGTGCCCCGGCGTAGTCGGCCTCGAGCTTCTTGTGCACATAGATGCGGTTGGTGGTTACACAGGTCTGGCCGGCGTTGCGGTACTTGGAGAGCAGGGTGAACTGCACCGCTTTTTCGATGTCGGCGTCCTCGAAGATGATGAAGGGGGCATTGCCGCCGAGCTCGAGCGAGACCCGCTTGAGGGTATCGGCCCCCTGACGGTAAAGAATTTTGCCCACCGGCGTAGAGCCGGTAAAGGTGATCTTGCGGATGCGCATGTCCTCCATCAGGACCCTCGAGACCGGCACCGGGTCGGAGGCGGGCAGCACCTGCAGGGTTCCGGCGGGCCCTCCGGCTTCTTCCCAGAGCTTGGCCAGGTACAGCGCACAGAGCGGGGTTTGCTCGGCGGGTTTGACGATGATGCTGCAGCCGGCGGCCAGCGCGGGCGCGGCCTTGCGGGTGATCATGCTGGTGGGGAAGTTCCAGGGCGTGACGGCGTACACTGGCCCGACTGGCTCGTACACGGCCATCTGGCGCTTGTTGGGGAAGCGTGAGTGAATAAGCTCCCCGTTTACACGGGTGGCTTCCTCGGCGCACCACTCCACGAAGCTGGCCGCGTACAACACCTCCCCTTTGGCCTCGGTGATGGGCTTGCCCATCTCCAGTGCGGTCAGGCGCCCCAACTCCTCCTGGTGAGCAACCAGCAGGTCGTTCCACTTGCGTAAAATCTTGCCCCGCTCAAAGCCGGTCAGCTTTTTCCATTCCTTAAAGGCTGCCACCGCTGCGTCGGCGGCCATTCTGGCCTCGGCCTCGCCGCAATCGGAGACCTCGGCCACCAGGTTGCCGCTGTAGGGGCTTTTGACCGGAAAGGTTTTGGGGGTTTTGTGCCACTTGCCGCCCAGGTAGGCCAGGCTGGGAAATTCAAAATCTTTGACCATAGTTCCTCTAGCATACTCTGGCCCCGCCGGGCGCTTTGTGGGAGCTGTCTTGCAATTTCCAGCAACCGGGCCGGGCGCGGAGGCCAGGTCTTTGGCGGTGCTGGGTTCTGGGGTATAGCTTCGCCCGTCACGGCAGCGGGTCTACCGCCAGCAGGGCATCCCAACCCGTCGGGCTGGCCTCCATTTTGCTCCACCGCTGGAAAGCCTTGACCGGGGCCGCTACACTTGAAGCATCGGTTCTGCCGATAGGAGTCCTTGGTGCAAATATCCCTCAAGCAGCTGATCTACTTCATTGCGGTGGCGGAGTCGGGCTCGATTTCCAAAGCCCTCACCTCGCTCAACGTGACCCAGTCGGTGGTCACGGAGGCCATCAAAAAGCTAGAAGACACCCTGGGGGCCGAGCTTTTTACCCGCCATGCCAGGGGCATGATGCTGACCCACGCCGGGCATCAGTTTTTGCGCCACGCCCACGAGGTGCTGGCCGCGCTACGCAACGCCGAGCAGGCCATCCGCGAGCGTCCCGATGCCACCTCCGGGCAGCTTAACCTGGGCGTGACCAGCCTGGTAACGGCCTACTACCTGCCCTACCTGCTGGACCGCTTCGAGCGGGTGTTTCCGGGCATTCAGGTGGCCGTGGTGGAAGACCGCCGGGGTTACATCGAACACCTGCTGATCAATGGCGAGCTCGACGTGGCGGTGATGAACGTCTCGATGGTGGATAAGCAGGCCCTCGAGACCCGCACCCTGCTGCGGGCCCCCTGGCGGGTCTGGCTGCCCACCAACCACCCGCTGGTGCAGCAAGAGGCGGTGTCGCTGGGGGATTTGCGGGACGAGCGCTTTTTGTACCTGAAGAACGACGAGCTCGAGGAGGTCACCCAGCAGATCTACCGCTCGAGCGGTTTTCCCCGGGTAGCGGTGCGCACCGACTCCATCGAGGCCATGCGCAGCCTGGTGGCGCTGGGCATTGGTGTGGCGGTGCTGCCCAACCTGATGTATAGGCCCTGGAGCCTGGAGGGCGACCGGCTGGAGTCGCGGCCCCTGCAGGAGGACTTACCCCGCTTAGAGATTGGCGTGGCCTGGCGCCGGGGCAGCCCGCTGAGCGAGGCGGCCCGGCAGTTTTTGGTGGTGGTAGGGGAACACAGCCGGGTGCAGACCTACGGCATGGGCTACAGCGACTTGTTGAGCGTCGGGGAGTAGCCCCGATTCCCAATCTGTTTTTCCGATACCTCCTATATCCTCAGGTTTCTTGTGCGCTGCCTCCCAGGGGCTTTATCGTAGGGGGCAGTTCGACAGCTGGCGTCGTCTTGTCGGTAGGGCTAAGCCTATGGGGCTGTCGTAGCTGGTGGAGGAGGGAGCATGAGAACACGATGGTTCTTGGCAGTGGTGGGTTTGGCGGCGGTCGCGGGTCTGGCGGTGGCACAGCTTCCGGCCAGCCGGGCCAAGCAGTCGTTGGGGCCCAGCGAGGGCCAGCTCAACATCCTGGCCTGGCCGGGCTATGTGGAAAACGGCTCTACCGACAAGAGCGCCGACTGGGTCACGGGCTTCGAAAAAGAGACCGGCTGTAAGGTTACGGTCAAGGTGTTCAGTAGCTCGGACGAGGCCGTGCGCCTGATGAACCAGGGCGGCTACGACCTTGTGACCGCCTCGGGCGATGCCACCCAGCGCCTGATTGCCGGCAATGTGGTAGCCCCGGTCAACTGGAACCTGATTCCCAACACCCGCAACCTGGATCGGCGCTTGCTCAACGCGCCCTGGTATGTGGTGAACGGGGTGCGTTACGGGGTGCCCTACCAGTTCGGCGTGAACGTGCTGGCCTACAACACCAACGTCTTCAAGACCCCACCGGATAGCTGGAAGGTGGTGTTCGAGGAGATTATCCTGCCCGACGGCAAAAGCAACAAAGGCCGCATCCAGGCCTACTACGGGCCCATCTATGTGGCCGATGCCGCGCTCTACCTGATGCGCACCCGGCCCGAGCTTGGTATCAAAGACCCCTACGAACTCAACGAACGGCAGTACCAGGAGGTGCTCAAGCTGTTGCGCCAGCAGCGAACCCTCCTCCAGCGCTACTGGAGTGACGCCAACGCCCAGGTGCAGGACTTCACCAACGAAGGGGTGGTGGCCTCGACCACCTGGATCTTCCAGGTGAACACCCTCAAGGCCAACAAGCGACCCGTTGACTGGGTGGTGCCTAAGGAAGGGGCTACCGGCTGGGCCGATACCACCATGCTGGCGGCCAACTCCAAGAACTCCAACTGCGCCTACCGCTGGCTCAACTGGCAGCTCACCAACAAGGTGCAGGCCGACATTGCGGGCTGGTTTGGCTCCAACCCGGTGGTGCCGGCGGCCTGCAACACCCCCGGCTCCTTGCTGCCTGCCGATGGCTGCAAGAACCAGGGCTTCAACGACTTCGACAAGATTTTCTTCTGGCGCACCCCCACCGTCCAGTGCCGCACCCAGAACAACCAGTGCGTGCCTTATAGCCGCTGGGTGAGCGACTACATCGCAATCCAGGGGGGTCGCTGAGGCACCCTGAGACGATTGGCTCGAGGCCATCTGGGGTAGGAGGTCTGCCAGGCCCCCCTACCCCGAACCCGCAGCAACCTCGCTACGGCAGCAACCTCGCTACGATGGTACCAATGCTGAAAGAACCCCAAACCCAATCTGCCCAGGCTGCGGTGGTGATGCGCGAGGTGTCGTGTTACTTCGGCCCGGTGAAGGCCGTGGATGGGGTGGATCTGGAAATCTTGCCTGGGGAGTTTTTCTCCATGCTGGGGCCGTCGGGCTCGGGCAAGACCACCTGCTTGCGCCTGATTGGCGGCTTTGAGCAGCCCACCTCGGGGCGGATTGTGCTGTTTGGGCAGGACGCTTCCAAGCTGCCGCCCTACGCCCGCGACGTTAACACCGTGTTTCAGGACTATGCGCTTTTTCCCCACATGAACGTGCGCGACAACGTGGCCTATGCCCTGATGGTGCGGGGGGTTCCCAGGCCTGAGCGCCACCGGCGGGCCGAGGAGATGCTGGAAATGGTCAAGCTCTCGGGGCTGGGGGATCGGCGGCCTGGGCAGCTTTCCGGCGGGCAGCGCCAGCGCGTGGCCCTGGCCCGCGCCCTCATCAACCGGCCCAAGCTCCTGCTGCTGGACGAGCCCCTGGGTGCGCTGGACTTGAAACTGCGCGAGGAGATGCAGATCGAGCTGAAGGCCCTGCAGCGCCAGCTCGGCATCACCTTCATCTACGTGACCCACGACCAGGGCGAAGCGCTTTCCATGTCGGATCGGGTGGCGGTGTTCAACCACGGCAAAATCGAGCAACTCGACAGCCCCAAAACCCTCTACGAATACCCCAGAACGGAGTTCGTGGCCCGCTTTGTGGGGAGCGCCAATGTGCTCGAGGGCCGCCTGCTTGGCCTGGGCAAGGGCAGCTTCGCCCTGCGCCCCGAGCGCATTGCCATCCAGGCGGGAAGCCACGACGGGCCCAACAGCCTGTGCGGCACCTTGCTGGACATCCATTACCTGGGCGCCCAGACCCGCTACGAAGTCCAGGTCGGCAGCGAGCGCCTTACCGCGGTTACCTCCTCGGAGCAGCAGGGTTTGCAGATAGGCAGCGCCGTTACCCTGCGCTGGGAAAGCAGCGCGCTGCGACCCTTGCAGGAGGGGGCATGACCCTGCGCCGCCGCCTTTCCGACGCACTGTATGTGCGCCCGCTGCTGCTGCTTTTGCTTTTGCTGATTCCGCCGTTGCTGTGGCTGGGCATTATCTACCTGGGTTCGCTCTTCAACCTGATGCTCTATAGCTTCTACTCCCTCAACGACTTTACCGGCCAGGTGGAGTACCGCTTTTCCCTCTCGGCCTTTCAGCAGCTCTTTAGTTCCCCGGCCAACATCGACATCGTGCTGCGTACCACCCTGATGGCCCTGGCCGTTACCCTGGCCTGCGTGGCGATTGGCTTCCCGGTTGCCTACTACATCGCCTTTTATACCCAGGGTAGCGCCAGAACCTTCTGGTACCTGATGGTGCTGCTGCCGCTCTGGTCGAGCTACCTGATCAAGGTCTATGCCTGGCGCCTGATTCTGGCAGGCGAAGGGGTAATGAGCTGGTTTTTCAACCTGTTGGGGCTGGGCTGGCTTTTGCAGGGCATCCTGGGCCTGCCGGTGATTGGGGGTTCCAGCCTTTCCAACAGCTATCTGGGCATGTTTCTGGTCTTCACCTACATCTGGCTTCCCTACATGATTCTGCCCATCATCGCGGCCCTCGAGCGCGTCCCCCGTTCGCTCATCCAGGCCTCGTCCGACCTGGGGGCCAGGCCCAGCCAGACCTTTCGCAAGGTCATCTGGCCGCTGGCTATTCCGGGGGTGGCAGCGGGTTCCATTTTTACCTTTTCGCTGACGCTAGGCGACTACATCATCCCGCAGGTGGTGGGTCAGCCGGGCTTTTTTATCGGACAGATGGTTTACGTGCAGCAGGGCACCGCGGGCAACCTTCCGCTGGCGGCGGCCTTCTCGGTGGTGCCGGTGGTGATCATCGCCATTTACCTGCTGATTGTGCGGCGACTGGGGGCCTTCAATGCGCTGTAAAGGCCTCGAGCATCGTTTGAGCCCTGTACCTGCCGGTGCAGCCGGCCTGTGGGGTGGGGGTGAGGCCAATGCCGGGTAAGCCCTCGTGGGGCCTGCGCCTTGCCTTCTACCTGGGGATGCTTTTTTTGCACTTCCCCATCGTGATTATTGTGCTGTATGCCCTGACCACCGAAGACCGCACCTACCAGTTTCCGCCCCCCGGCCTGACCCTGCGCTGGTTTGGCGAGGCCTTTCAACGGCAGGACATGTGGGCCGCCCTCTGGCTGTCGTTGCAGGTGGCCGCGATGGCTACGGCCATTGCCCTGGTGCTGGGGACGATGGTGGCGGCGGCCATGTACCGCTTTCAGTTTTTGGGCAAGGACGTCATCACCGTGCTGCTGATTCTGCCCATCGCCCTGCCGGGCATCCTGACCGGCATCGCCCTGCTCACCACCTTTAAGCGGCTGGCGCTCGAGCCCGGCTTCTGGACCATCGTGATTGGGCACGCCACCTTCTGCATCGTGACGGTCTACAACAACGTGGTGGCCCGCTTCCGCCGCACGGGTTACTCCCAGCTCGAGGCCTCGATGGACCTGGGCGCGGACTGGTTTGCCACCTGGCGCTGGGTGGTGCTGCCCAGCATCGCTACGGCCTTGCTGGCGGGTGGGATGCTCTCGTTTGCCCTCTCCTTCGACGAGGTGATCGTGACTACCTTTACCGCCGCCGACCAGAAGACCCTGCCCATCTGGTTTTTGAACGAACTGTTTCGGCCCCGTGAGCGGCCCATCACCAACGTGGTGGCGGTCTTCGTGATGCTCATCACCTTTTTGCCCATCGTGCTGGCCCAGTGGCTTACCCGCGACACCGACGACCTGCACGGGGGAGGCAAAACAGGATAAAGCTGTAGGGCCAGCAAGGCCCAAAAGCGGAAGCGAGGAAGCTGGTATGGTAAAAACACGCATAACGCAGGACAAGATGCTAATAGGCGGCGAGTTTGTGGCCGGGGAGAGCACCCCACTGGACATCCTTAACCCGGCCACCGGCGAGGTGCTCTTGAAGCTGCCCGAGGCCTCGGTGGAGCAGGTCAAGCAGGCGGTTGCGGCTGCGGACAAGGCCTTTGAGGCCTGGTCGCAAACCACCCCCAAAGACCGTTCGCTGATGCTCTTGAAACTGGCCGACAAAATCGACGAACACGCCGAGGAGCTGGCCCGGCTGGAGTCGCTCAACTGCGGCAAACCCTACCTGGCCGTGCTGAACGACGAAATACCGGTCATTTCGGACTGCTTCCGCTTTTTTGCGGGGGCGGTGCGCTCGATGACCGGGGCTCTGGCGGGCGAGTACCTGGCCGGACATACCAGCATGATCCGCCGGGACCCGGTGGGGGTGGTGGCGAGCATTGCGCCCTGGAACTACCCCCTGATGATGGCGGCCTGGAAGCTGGCCCCGGCCCTGGCTGCGGGCAACACCGTGGTGCTCAAGCCCAGCGAGCAGACCCCCCTGACCACCCTCAAGCTGGCGGAGTTTCTGGCCGAAATCTTCCCGCCTGGGGTGGTCAACGTGATTACCGGGGTGGGCGAGACGGTGGGTTCCTCGCTCATCCACCAGCCCGGGGTGCGGATGATCTCGCTCACGGGCGATGTGGCTACCGGCAAGCGGGTGCTCGAGGCGGCCGCAGGAAGCCTCAAGCGCACCCACCTCGAGCTGGGGGGCAAGGCCCCGGTGATCGTGATGGACGACGCCGACCTCGAGGCCGCCGTGCAGGGTATCAAAATTTTCGGCTACTACAACGCCGGCCAGGACTGCACCGCGGCCTGCCGGGTGTACGCCGGCAAGAAAATCTACGACAAGTTCGTGGCCGAGCTATCGGACGCGGTTAAGTCCATCAAGGTGGGCGCCCAGACCGACGAAGGGGTGGAGATGGGCCCCCTGATTACCGAGCGGCAACGGGCGCGGGTGTCCAGCTTTGTGGAGCGGGCCAAGATGCAGAAGCACATCGAGATCACCGCAGGCGGACACCCTGTGGAGGGCCGGGGCTTCTTCTACGAGCCCACGGTGGTGGCGGGGGCCCTGCAGTCCGACGAGATAGTGCGGCGCGAGGTGTTTGGCCCGGTGGTCTCGGTGACCCGTTTCTCCGACCCCGAGGAGGCCATTGCCTGGGCCAACGACTCCGACTACGGCCTGGCCAGCTCGGTCTGGACGCAGGATGTGGGCAAGGCCATGCGTATTGCCAGCCGCCTGCAGTACGGCTGCACCTGGATCAACACCCACTTTATGCTGGTCAACGAGATGCCCCACGGAGGCTTAAAGCAGTCGGGCTATGGCAAGGATATGAGCATCTACGCCCTGGAAGACTACACTGTGGCCCGGCATATTATGGTCAAGCACTGAAAGAAGCGCCACTCTTGAGATTGAACCTAAAAGTAGATTGTAGGGTCATGGCTGCCAAACGGGGCGGATTTGGTAATCGTCGGGAAACCCCATCCGCTGGAGATGTGTTTGCTGGGAAAGTAGCTTTTTGAGCTCTGCCCCCCAGTTGCTATCGGGAACCAATCTTGGCATGAGGTACATCAGCAAGGTCAGCGTCCGGTAGATCTTTTGGGGGTGTGGGTTTGGCTCGAGGCTTTTCCGAAGCTCAGGCGGTTTTTCGCGCAACTCGGGTAGCGTGTTTACGCTGAAAACTCGATCCCACACCCGGGCATGGTGGGCGGCATAGTTGCGAACCGCTACCAGATGCCGGGTGGCCCCTTTGAGGTAGCTGTGGGGCAAGCCAAACAAGGCAGCGATGGCCTTGGATACCTCATCGTCCCCAAGGTTGGAAAACCACCGGCTTAGGTTTCCAAAAGACATCACCTCGCAGGCCAGCCAGACCGGGGGTAGTGACTCTTGGTACTTCACTTGGAAGTTCAGAAAAACCGGATCCTCATCCCTTGAACGCTCCCATTCTTCCTGAAGCCGATTGAAGTCACGAGCATAGCGTTCAGAGTCCCGGTACACATTTTTTTGCAGGTATCCAAACGGCCCGTACTTCATGGCCATTTGGTAGGCCCACTGTGTTCTTAGAACAACCTCAATCCGTTCGATGGCCTCGAGGATAAAAAGACGCAGCTTGCGGTCGAACTCATAAAGATGCAATACTTGCTCGAACGTCGTGCCCACCTGAAAATTATGCTCGATTTGGTCTAACTCAAATGGGTGCCAGTACGGGCGAAGCCGGGCGTACTGAATACGCTTCAGAACAGCCTTTGCTTTATCTTCGTCTTTGAATGACATTCCCCGCTTTTTCAGTAGTTCAATTTGCTGCTCAATTGTGAGCGGGAGTTTGGAATACGAAGGTTTGCCTTGCATAAAAACGTCCCCCTCATGAGGCTAGAAGCCTAGAGGGGGCCTTCTCAGTAGTATTGTGACATTGGTGGTGAAGGCCTGTCAAGTAAAGTTGCAGGCTTTTATCATATACATCCACTAAGCCAGCGATAGAGGGGCATGGGATTGGTGGAG
>NZ_JBEVAL010000054.1:0-17993 GCF_051297115.1 Meiothermus cerbereus | reverse complement strand
TCTGGCAAAGGCTCGGACGGAGCCTTCGGGGATGGGTACGGCGTGGGCCGTCCCGTGAGAACCGAGAAGCCCCGCTCTTCAGAGCGGGGAGTCGTCACGTTTCTTTAAAGCAGGGCTGCTTGGGGACTGGGCAGAGGTAGAATGGGTCTTGGAGATAGCTATGCACACAAAACTTCTGCTTGCCTTGCTGGTCGTATTGCTTTCCAGTTGTTTTCCTGCGCGCTCCAGCCTTACGGTGGGGCTGCGCTTTGGTTTTGAATTGAGCCCGGTCATTACCCGCTTTGAACCCGACCGGGGCCGAGGAGCGAGCTACCGGGTAGGCGAGAGCGTTAGCTTTATCATCAGCCTGACTCGAGCCGGCTATGTGGCCCTGGTGGGCATAGATCCAGACGGGACGGCTTACGAGTTCGACCGGGTTTTTCTGAACCCTGGCACCCATGTGCTCTCGGGGCCGCCGGGGTTCCGCTATGAGCTGCGGCCACCTCTGGGCATGCAGCGCGTGCGGGCCATCTATACCGATACCCCGCACCCTTCTGGCTTTGTTATCCGGGGTACTTATGGCCTGGAACGTTGGGATCAGCAGATCTCCATCTACATTGAGCGCTCGGGCTCGAGGGTACGTGACGTGGCCGAGACCTACCTTTACATTCGCTAGCACGTGGTTATTAAGCCCGCTGTGCGGCCCGGCCTGCCAGGCCGGATCCCGCCCTTTCCCGAAGCCTCGCTAGCAGGAGCGCTTACGCTGGCCTGGTCTTATTGCAATGCTTTGGCTAGGCCGCGTATGGTATAGCCGGTTACGGCTGGAACAGTCCTTTGTGATTGCGATAAGCTATGCCCATGAAAGCCATTCGCGTTCACCAACCCGGCGGCCCCGAGGCCCTGCGACTGGAGGAAATTCCCATCCCGACCCCGGGTGAGGGCCAGGTTCTGGTCAGGCTACAGGCGATTGGGGTCAACTTTATTGATATCTACAAGCGCGCGGGCCTGTATGCCGTTCCGATCCCCTTCACGGTGGGCGAGGAAGGGGCGGGGGTGGTGGAGGCGGTAGGGCCGGGGGTAAGCAGTGTTCGGGCAGGGGATACGGTGGTGTATTCCAACGTACAGGGCAGCTATGCCGAGTACGCCTTAGTACCTGCCGACAAGCTGGTAAAAGTGCCGACGGGCCTGGAGCCCAGGGTTGCTGTGGCCGGAATGCTTCAGGGCATGACTGCCCATTACCTGGCGCATAGCACCTACCCCCTCAAAGCCGGGGAAACCTGCATCATCCATGCCGGGGCGGGTGGGGTGGGGCTGTTGTTGATCCAGATGGCCAAGATGATTGGGGCCACGGTTATCGCCACCGCCTCCACCGAGGAAAAGCGAGCCCTGGCTAAGGAGGCCGGGGCCGATTACGCCCTGCCCTACGAGGGCTTCGACCAGAAAGCCCGTGAAATCACCGGCGGTAAGGGGGTAGACGTGGTCTACGACGGGGTGGGGCAGGCCACCTGGGAAGGCAGCCTGAACAGCCTGCGGATTCGTGGGATGCTGGCCCTATATGGGCAGAGCAGTGGCCCGGTGGCCCCCTTCAACCCCCAGGTGCTCAACCAGAAAGGCGGCCTTTACCTGACCCGGCCTTCCCTGTGGCACTACACCCAGACCCGCCAGGAACTGGAATGGCGGGCCGGAGATGTCATGCGCTGGGCTCTGGAGGGCAGGCTCAAAATTCGAATCGGAGCCGAGTTCCCCCTGGCCCAGGCCGCCCAGGCCCACAAGGCGCTACAGGGGCGCGAGACCACCGGCAAGGTGCTGCTGATTCCTTAGCCGCCGGGCGTGCCCCTTAGCGAGGGCAGCCAGCTACTCAGGCTCGGGAATGCAATTACGACAATCAGCACCAGTATCTGCACGATAATAAAGGGAATAACCCCCCGGTACATGTCGGTGGTTTTGACCTCCGGCGGAGCTACCCCACGCAGGTAGAACAGCGCAAAGCCGAATGGTGGGGTCAGGAAGCTGGTCTGGAGGTTCATGGCCAGGATGATGCCAAACCAGAGCAGCTTGCCCTGCACAAAGGCCTCGGTAGAGAGGTCGTAGTTGCCGGCCATCTGCATGGCCTCGGCCTGGGCGCGCCAGATGGCCTCCGCCGCCGGGAGCACCAGCGGCACGATGATGAAGGCAATCTCGAAGAAGTCGATAAAAAAGCCCAATACAAATACCAGAATCATCACAAAGGCGATAAATCCTACTTCGCCGCCCGGCAGGCCTACCAGGATATCTTTGACCAGCTTGTCGCCCTCGAGGCCCCGAAAAATCAGACTAAACGCGGTCGCGCCAATGAGGATGAAAATCACCATGCTGGTAAAGCGGGCCGTCTCCACCACCGCATCGCGGAAAACTTTCCAGGTCAGGCGGCGGTATAAGGCCGCCATGATGAGCGCCGCCAGCGAGCCCACCGCCCCTGCCTCGGTAGGGGTAGCGATGCCAAAAAAGATGCTTCCCAGCACGAACAAGATCAGCAAGACCGGCGGCACCAGTGCAACAATAGCCCTCCGCCCCAGCTCCCAGCCCCTGTAAGGCCGGGCCTCAAGGGGCAGGGCAGGGGCCATTTTGGGCCGCACCAGGGCCACCAGGGCCACCAGCAAAACCAGACCCCCCGAAAGCATCAGGCCTGGTATTAGGGCGCCCAGGAACAGATCACCCACGCTCACACCCAGCTGGTCGCCCAGCACCACCAGCACAATGCTGGGCGGGATAATCTGGCCCAGGGTTCCCGAGGCGGCAATCACTCCGGTAGCCAGGGGTTTGCTATAGCCGTACTTGAGCATCACCGGTAGCGAGATCAGGCCCATGGCCACCACCGTAGCGGCCACGACCCCGGTGGTGGCCGCCAGCAAGGTGCCCACCAGCACCACCGCAATGGCCACCCCCCCCCGCACCGGGCCGAATATCTGACCTACCGTGTCCAAAAGCTGCTCGGCCAGCTTGGATTTTTCCAGAACAAGCCCCAGAAAGATGAAGTAGGGAATGGCCAGTAGGGTGTAGTTGGACATGATGCCAAAGATGCGCTGGGGCAGGCTGCCCACAAAGCGCAGGTCGAACTCGCCAATGGCAATCCCCACAGCCCCAAAGATGAGGGCGACCCCCCCCAGGGCAAAGGCCACCGGGTAGCCGGTGAAGATGAGCACCAAGGCCCCCAGGAACATGGCCCCGCCCAAAAGCTCAATTCCGCCGCCTTGCAAAACCATCTAGGCAACCTCCCCTTTGGCCTCGTGGGGGAGGCGGGGTAGTACCCCCCGCAAAAAGGCCAGGTTCTTGATGAACTCAGAAAACCCTTGTAGGGCCAGCAAAATAAAAGCCGGTAGCAACATGAGTTTGAGCGGCCAGCGGGGCAGCCCTCCGGCGTCGGAGGAGACCTCCCGCACCTGCACCGAGAAGATTACCAGGGGCAGCGTTACATAAAACAAGACCAGGGCGAAGGGAACCAGAAACAGGATGGATCCCAGCATGTTAACCCAGGCCCGACCCCGCTCACCCAGGTGGGCATACACCACATCTACCCGAATGTGGCCGTCGTGCTTGAGCACATAACCTACCATCAGCAAGAAAATTAGCGAAAAGAGGTACCACTGCAGCTCAAAGTAGGTGTTGGAAGCCAGCCGAGTTCCCACGGTTTTATCCAGGCTTCGCCCAATGGCGTTGTAGGCCCCGATGGCCACCATCGGTACCACCAGCCACAGCACCACACGCCCCAACCACTCGTTGACCGAGTCTATCAGACTGGATATTGCCAGCAACACCCTCACCTAAGCACCTCCTGAAAGGCAACCCAACCGTTTGCGCGACACAGTTCTGACGCTCCAAAAATTGACTCGGCCTATCCTAACCACCCCATTCCATGGCGTCAATGACCCCTAATGAGAGGCCCCACCCTTGGGGGTGGGGCCTCCGGGTATAGCCAGTTCTGCCACTAGCGCAGGGTGCGCACAAAATCGTCGTAACGGAACTCGTTCAAAGCAAACCAGCGGCGCGACTCGTCGCGGAACTTCTTCCAGCTTTCGTAGATGCCGCGGTAGGTGGCGTCCTTGGCGGCGATTTCGTCAAACAAGGCGGTGGCCTCTTTGTTGGCTGCCTGAAGTACGCTGGTGGGAAAGGGCCGCAACTGGGCGCCAGCCCGTTGCAGGCGGGCCAGAGCTGGCGCATTCTTGGCATCATATTCGGCCATGGTTTTATCGTTGGCTTCGCTGGCGGCGCTGATAATGGCCTCCTGGTAGGCCTTGGGCAAGCCGCGCCAGCGATCGAGGTTCACGATGGTCGAGACGGTAGAACCCGGCTCCCACCATCCGGGATAGTAGTAGAAGCGAGCCGCTTTGTTGAGGCCGAGTTTTTCATCGTCGTAGGGGCCGACAAACTCGGCACCATCGATGGCACCCCGGTCGAGTGCCAGGAAGATTTCGCCAGCAGGCAGGGTTTGAACGGTGGTGCCCAGGCGGGTCATGACCTGACCCCCCAGCCCAGGAATGCGGAAGCGCAAACCCTTGAGGTCTTCGGGGCCCTTGATTTCCTTACGGAACCAGCCCCCCATCTGCACACCGGTGTTGCCGGCGGGGAAGGTAATGGCGTTGAAGTCGGCGATTACCCGCTGCATGGCCTGCAGGCCGCCGCCAAAGTAGAGCCAGGCGTTTTGCTGGCGGGGGTTGAGGCCAAATGGCACCCCGGTGTCGAAAGCCAGCGATGGGCTCTTCCCTATGTAGTAGTAGTTGGCGGTGTGTCCAATTTCCACGTTACCGGCCTGCACCACATCTAGCACCTGCAACCCTGGGGCCAGTTCGCCTGCAGGGAAGACCTGAATCTCAAAACGCCCTTCGGTCAGCTCGGACACCCGCTTGGCCACCGTCTCAGCCGCGCCAAAAAGGGTATCCAGGGAGCGGGGCCAGCTGGTGGCCATGCGCCAGCGGATCCGCGGGGCGGTCTGGGCGTAAACCGGGCCAAACACCGTACTGGCGGCAACAGCGCCAATTCCTGCCTTCTTTAAGAAGTCACGTCGCTTCATTAAGCTCCTCCTAAAAGCAACTATTGCACTGATGGGTGCGAAGCGATTATATGCGAGCTATCGCAAGCTATCAACAAGGACATGTGTAACCTAAGCTGTAATGTGTAGAAAAACTTATATTCCTGCCAAAAAAAGTTATTTTGGTGTAATACATGGCTCCAGATGGTGTAATTATCCTAAGATGACAATTCCGCCACCAACTAAGCCGCCAAGCAAGGCTGGTTCGCCTGCACAAGCGCATCGGATTGCCCAGCCTTTGCAGGGATCGGTGTGCTGGGCTGAATTCGTTGAAAATACCTGCAAACGTCAACCATAGGCGATGTGCACCGCGGGCCGCCCCAGCGAAAGAATCATGCCGGCCCCGGCCTGGAGGCTTTGCACGGCAGCCTCGTCAGCGGGGCAATGCCTGGTAATGGCCTGCATGTCCAGCGCATCGCTCACGGTGATGCCCCGAAAACCCAGCCGCTCCCGGAGGTAATGGGTGAGGATTTTTCTGGACAGGGTGGCGGGGTGCTGCGGATCCAGGGCGGGAAACCGGATGTGGGCGCTCATGATGGCGCGAACGCCGACCTCTATTTTGCGCTACAGTTTCGAGTAGATTGAGGAGCAAGCCTGCACCCCATTTATGAAGCGCGTTCTGCTCATACCTGCCGATACCAGACCTGTAACCCTCGAGC
Organism: Meiothermus cerbereus; assembly: GCF_051297115.1. GTDB lineage: Bacteria > Deinococcota > Deinococci > Deinococcales > Thermaceae > Meiothermus > Meiothermus cerbereus_A. The sequence continues at coordinate 12,290 of NZ_JBEVAL010000054.1, read as the reverse complement.
TCCCCCACCAGATGGCGCAGCTAGCTGGTCTGGAGGTGCGCTCTCTGCCGCTGGAGATTCTCAATCAGATGAACCAGCCGGGGAACACTGCGGCCATTGCCGAGTGGTTGTGGCGGGAAGCCCCGGCGGCGGGGGTGTGTGCCCTTGGCGGCGGCCCGGTTGCGCTGGCCGAGGCCAGCTTTGCCTGCCTGGTGGACGACTGGCTGTACCAGAGCCGGGTGCGCGGGGAGGTGCAGCAAGCCCTGACCGAGGACCCCAGTCCCTACGATCTGGGCGAGCTTCAGTGGGGGGCCGAACTGGCCATTGAGCAGCGCCTCAGCCCGCTGGCCCACAGCCTCTGGCAGCAGTATTTTGCCCCCAGCCTGCCAGGGGTCATGGGCTGGCCGCGCCTGTCGAACGGGGTGTTTCCCTTGCGGCTGGTTCAGGAGGAAGGGTGATGCAAGTTTTGCAGCGTTTGTGGGTTCGCTGGAAGGAGCTTTCGGCCTGGCAGGACCTGGAAACCCAGCCCCTGGGGGGCGTGTTCCAGGCAGCCGACGGCCCCAGGGTGCCGATCCAGCCGGGTGACCCCTGGCCCGACCGCAGCTTTCCGGTTCGTCTATTTTTCGAGGCCATAGTACCCCAGTCCTGGGCGGGAAAACCTGTCTGGGTACGACTAAGGCCCGGTGGGGAGGGTTTGTTGCTGGCCGAGGGTAGGCCCCTGGGGGGGCTCAACCCCTACCACAGCGAGTACCCCTTGCTGGAAAAAGCGCAGGGGGGTGAGGGAATACGCCTCGAGGTCGAGGCAGTCCCTAAAGGGCTGTTTGGTAGCCCGGTTCCACAGCCCCGGCTCGAGGAGGCCACCCTCCTCCTGCCCGACCTTCAGGTGCGCGCTTTGTGCACCGATCTGGCCAGTGTGTTGGAAGCCATACCCCACCTCGAGCCCGACCTGGCCCAGCGCTTGCTGGATGTTTCGAGCGAAACCTTTGCCCGCATCGAGCTACCGCGGGGTCCCGCTAAAGCCTACCTGAACCAGCTCGAGCGCTCCATCTGGGCCCAGGAAACCGCCAAGCTATGGGAGGAATGGCGCTTCGAAGGGCCGGGCTTGCCCCTGCAGGACGAGCACCGCCAGAGCCTGGAGGCGGCCCGCAGCTTTCTTGGGCAGGCCCTGGCCGACCTGCAACAGCGTTACCCTGGGGCGGGGCGGCTCTGGCTCTCGGGCCATGCCCACATCGACCTGGCCTGGCTCTGGCCCATTGCCGAAACCCGACGCAAAATTCGCCGCACCTTTGCCACGGTCTTGTACCTCATGGCGCGCTACCCTGCGTTTTACTTCAATCAGTCCAGTGCTCAGGCCTACGCCTGGCTCGAGGCCGATGACCCAGCCTTGTTCGAGCAGGTCAGGGCGCGGGTGCAGGAGGGGCGCTGGGAGCTGGTGGGGGGCATGTGGGTAGAGCCCGACGGCAACCTGCTCTCAGGGGAGTCCTGGGCACGCCAGATACTCCTGGGACAGCGCTACTTTGAACAGAAGTTTGGCAAGAGGGCCAGGGTGGCCTGGCTGCCCGATACCTTTGGCTTTCCCGCCAACCTGCCCCAGCTTTTAAAGCAGGGGGGGCTGCCTTTCTTCTTTACCACCAAGTTGAACTGGAACGAGACCAACCCCTTTCCCCATGACCTGTGGCGCTGGGAAGGGCTGGACGGCTCCACCGTACTGGCCCATGCTTTCTGGAATCCCAATCAGAACTACAACGGCCGCCTCGAGGCCCTGGACCTGGCAGGTACCTGGAAGAACTTCCGGGGTAAGCGCTACCACGACACCTCGCTCCTCACCTTTGGCTATGGCGATGGGGGTGGCGGCCCCAGCGACCTCATGCTGGAACGCTATGAACGCTACCGTGCCTTTCCCGGACTGCCCCAGTTGGCGATGAGCCGGGTCGAGGCCTTCTACCAGGCCCTGGAACAGGCTGCGCCCACACTGCCGGTCTGGGTGGGCGAGCTGTACCTCGAGCTGCACCGGGCCACCTACACCACCCAGGCCCGGCTCAAGCAGCTCAACCAGCGCCTCGAGCAAGCCTTGCTGGAGGCCGAGCTGGCCTGGACCCTGGCTTCAATCAGGCCCCTCGACCCCCGCCTAACCCTCGACGAACCCAGCTACCCGGCGCGCGACCTCGAGGGCCTCTGGAAGGTCTTGCTGCTGCACCAGTTTCACGACATTTTGCCGGGTTCGGCCATCCACAGCGTGCCCCAGCAGGCCGCCGAAAGCCTGCAGGTGGCCCTGGTTCAGGCCGAGGAGTTGTGCCAGGAAGCCCTAGGCCTGCTCTCCGCCGAGGTGCGCAAGGTTCACCCCCAGGCCCTGGCCCACCTGGTGGTATGGAACCTGAGCAGCAGCCCGCGCCCCCTGCGCCTGCAGATGGAACGCCCCACCGAGCAGTTTTTCCGCCTGCTCACCACCACCGGTGACGAGGTGCCCTACCAGGATGCGGGTTCCCACATCCTGATTGCGGCCGATCAGACCGTGCCGGCCATGGGCTATCTGGCCCTGGCGGTGGTGGCCCACCTAGACGCCCGCCGAACGCCTACTGTGCGGGTTGGCGGCACGGAGAGGGTTCTAGAAAACCAACATTTGCGCCTGGAAGTGGCCCCCGATGGCACCCTGGCCCGCCTCTATGACAAAGACCACCAGCGGGAGGTGCTGGCCGGGCGCGGCAACCAGCTCTGGGCCTACACCGACATCCCGCGCTACTGGGAAGCCTGGGATATAGACGCTTCGTATGCGCGGGAGGGCCGCGAGATTACGGCCAGCCAGGTCAAGCTCGTGGAGGAAGGGCCGCTCAGGGCGGGGATCTGGGTGGAGCGCAGGCTGGGGGCCTCGAGCCTCGAGCAGACCTACTGGCTTTGGGGGGGTGCCCGTCGGCTCGAGGTCGAGACCCGGCTGCACTGGCAGGAGCGCCGCACCCTGCTGCGGGCGCTGTTTCCGCTAAACGTGCGAAGCCACGAAGCCTGGTTCGATACCGCCTTTGGGGCGGTTGCCCGGCCCACCCACGCCAATACCCCCTGGGATAAAGCCCGCTTTGAGGTGCCAGCCCTGCGCTGGGCCGATCTCAGCGAGGCCAACTATGGGGCGAGCCTGCTGGGCGGTTCCAAACATGGCTACAGCGTGCAGGGCAACGTACTGGGCCTCTCCCTGCTGCGCGGCCCACTCTGGCCCGATCCCCTGGCCGACGTGGGCGAGCACCGCTTTACCTATGCCCTTTACCCCCATCCGGGCGACTGGCGAACCGATACCGTTGCTGAAGCCGAGGACTTTGCCGCGCCCTTGCGGCCCCTGGCCATGCCCGTTCATGCGGGGGGACAGCCAGCCAGCCGCCAGTTTTTGCGCCTTTTGCAAGGCAGCCTGCGGATAGCTGCCCTCAAGCGGGCCGAAGGAGGCTTCGGCTATATCCTGCGGCTCTACGAGGCCAACGGCGGGCGGGGGGTGGCCCAGCTCGACCTTGGGGCCCTGGGAATCCGCACGGTACGCCGGGTCAACCTGCTGGAAGACCCGGAAGAGACCCTTCCCCTACACAATGGCTACCTGACCCTGGCCTATACGCCCTACCAGGTGATCAGCCTGAAATTGGAGCCATAAATGGCAGAGCTGCTTGGAACCCTGGTTGCCCCCAGCCTGACCTACCCCGGCTGTATCGAGTTTTCCGAGCGCATCGAGGCGGTGCTTCCGCTCGAGGCCGCCGGAGGCTTGCCGCGGCGTTACATTTTGCCGGGGTTTGTTGACCTGCATGTGCATGGCGGGGGAGGGGCCGACTGCATGCAAGGGGAGGCGGCAGTGCGACAGATGGCCCGTTTTCACGCCCAGCATGGCACCACCGTGCTGCTCGCCACCACCGTGGCGGCCCCCCTGGCCGACCTCGAGGCCGCCCTGCACGGCATCGCCGCGGTGGTGCAAAATCCGGGCCCCGGCGAAGCGCGGGTGCTGGGGGTACACCTCGAGGGCCCCTTCATCAATCCGCAAAAACTGGGGGCCCAGCCGCCCTATACCCTGGCCCCCAGCCTGGAAACCATGCGCCGCCTGCTTTCCCTGGCCCCCATCCGGGTGGTCACCCTGGCCCCCGAACTGCCAGGGGCGCTCGAGCTGATCGCTTTCCTGCAAGACCACGGGGTGCGGGTGCAGCAGGGCCATACAGCCGCCACCTATGCCCAGTCCCTGACCGGCCTCGAGGCGGGCGCGCGGGGTTTCACCCACTTCTACAACGCCATGACCCCTCTGCGCCACCGCGAGCCGGGGGTGGTGGGGCTGGGCCTGGGGCGTGCCCAGTGGGCCGAGTTCATTCCCGACGGGTTGCACGTCCACCCGGCGGCCATCGGGGTGGCAACCCGGGCCATACCCCAGGCCTACGCGGTAACCGATGCGGTGGCAGCCGCCGGAATGCCAGAGGGGGTGTACCGGCTGGGGCGGCACCGGGTATACAAAAAAGGCCAGGGGATCTTCCTGGCCGATGGCAGGCTGGCCGGGAGCGCACTCACCATGGACCAAGCCGCGCAAAACCTGCGCCGTTGGGGCTATACCCTGCGCGAGGTGGTGCAGATGACCTCGAGCTTTGCCGCAACCTACTTGGGAATACAGCATGGACTGAAGCCAGGCCTGCCCGCCGACCTGGTGGTGCTTGACGAAGCGCTAAACCTTGTGGAGGTGTACGTGCGGGGCCAGAAGGTGGAGATACTTGTATGAAGGCAGTCGAAAGCAAAATGTTCAGGGAGGCCCAGCAGGCGCCGGCGGTGGTAGAGCAGGCCCTGCGGGAAAACAAAAGCGAGATGGAGTTGCTGGGCACCTTTTTGCGCCGCCATACCCCGCCCTTTGTGCTGACGGTAGCCCGGGGCAGCTCCGACCACGCCGCCCTGTATGGCAAATACCTCATTGAAAGCCTGCTGGGTGTGGTCTGCTCCTCGGCCATTCCCTCGATACACACGGTCTACGGGCAGCGCCTGGCCCTCGGTCGTGCTTTGCTGATCGCCATCTCCCAGTCGGGTCAGAGCCCCGACCTGATCGAAGTTACCCGGCAGGCTCGGCGCGATGGGGCCCTGACCCTGGCCCTGGTCAACCAGGAAAACTCCCCCCTGGCCCAGACCGCCGAGGTGGTACTACCCCTGTGGGCCGGCCCTGAGGAAGCCGTGGCTGCTACCAAAAGCTACCTGGCTACTCTGGCCTCGCTGGCCCAGCTGGTGGCGGCCTGGGCCGAAGACAAACCCCTCAAAGAAGCCCTGGCCATGCTGCCCGAGGCCCTCTACAAAGCCGCCCATGCCGACTGGCAGGCGGGCCTGGGGGCTTTGCTGGAGGCCGACAACGGCCTGGTGGTGGGGCGCGGCTATGCCTTTACCATCGCCCACGAGCTGGCCCTCAAGCTTAAGGAGACCAGCGCTTTTCATGCCGAGGCCATGTCGGGCGCCGAACTGCTGCACGGCCCGGTGGCCCTGGTGGAGCCCGATTTTCCCCTGCTGGTGCTGCTGCCCAAAGACAAGCCCCTGCCCGGCATGCTGAGCCTGCTGCAAACCCTGCGGGGCAAAGGCGGACACCTGCTGGTGGCCTCCTCCGAAGCCGAGGCCCTCGAGCTGGCCCACACCCCCCTGCCGCTCCCCACCCGGCTCCACCCGGTGCTGGACTCGATTCTGCTGGCGCAGGCCTTTTACCCTTTCGCCGCCCAGCTCGCGGTGGCCCGGGGGCGCAACCCCGATGCCCCGCGCAACCTGTCCAAGGTGACCCGCACGAGGTAGCTCAAATTCGCGATAGGATGTGAGGTATGGAAATTCGCAAGATTGGTGTGATCGGTGCAGGGCAGATGGGCTCCGGTATTGCCCAGGTGGCGGCTCAGGCCGGCTATGAGGTGGTGCTGCGCGACCTCGAGGTCTCGTTTATCGAGCGCGGCCTGAGCAACATAAAGCGCTCCATTGGCAAGCTGCTGGAAAAAGGCAGGCTCGACCAGAACAGCCACGATGCGGCCCTGGCCCGCATCGTGACCACCACCCACTTAGCCGACCTGAAAGACTGCGACCTGGTGATCGAGGCCGTTGTGGAGCACGAGCCCAGCAAGCTCGAGCTCTTCCGTGAGCTCGACCAACTGGTTAAGCCCGAGGCCATTCTGGCCTCCAACACCTCCTCGATTCCCATCACCCGCCTGGCTGCGGCCACCCGCAGGCCCGAGCGCTTTATCGGGATGCATTTCATGAACCCGGTTCCCCTGATGGAGCTGGTGGAGGTGATCCGGGGCTACCTGACCGACGAGGCCACCACCCAGGCCGTGCTGGAAGCAGCCCGCCGGATGGGCAAGACCCCCGTAGAGGTCAACGACTACCCTGGCTTTGTCTCCAACCGCATCCTGCTGCCCATGCTCAACGAGGCCATCCAGTGCGTGATGGAGGGGGTGGCGACGCCCGAGGCCATTGACCAGGTCATGAAGCTGGGCATGAACCACCCCATGGGCCCCCTCACCCTGGCCGACTTCATCGGACTGGACACCTGCTTGTCCATCATGGAAGTGCTGCACCGGGGTCTGGGCGACGACAAATACCGCCCCTCGCCCCTGCTACGTAAGATGGTGCAGGCCGGGCTTCTGGGGCGCAAGAGCGGGCGGGGTTTCTACCGCTACGACGAGAAGGGCAACAAGATCGGATGACCCGGCTGGATCACCTGGTGGTGGCGGCACAGACCCCCGCAGGGCCCAAGCTGCTGCGCTAGCCGCGCCCGAAAAATCTGCTGTGCGCCAGCTTTATCTGCTGGAGGCTGCGTTTTTGGCTGGGGTGCGCCAAAGCCACGAACCCAGCCACTCCCCCAGGCGGCGCAAAGGGCTTTTCGCTGCCTGCCGGCGGGCCGAAAGGGTGGCCTCCTCGGGGCCTACATCGTGGCCGATGGCCTGGGATAGGTAGTAGCGGTGGTCGGAAATCCACAGGTACAAATCGGCCTCGGTGCGGCCCGGAAAGTTTTTCAGAACGCCGTTTTCGCGTATTTCCAAAATGGTGGGCAGGTAGAGGTGGTCGTACCAGTCGGCAACGGCTTCTTTCCAGCCGACGGCGCGCTTCTGGTCAAGGCCCATAAAGTACTGATGGGTATGGATATGGTCGAGCAGCACATCGTAGCGGCCAGGCCTGCTGAACAGGATGGGCTCATGGCGGGGGCGTAGCTGGAGTAGCTGGGTTTTTTCTAGAAACTCCGCATACTCTCCCTTCAGAATCACATCCTTGATGGTGTCGTTGGGGTCGAGGTCTACCGGTACCTCGAGCTCGACGACGTAGGCATCAATGAAGTGCTGACCCTGGGCTTTAGCCAGTGCAGTGCGGTGGTTGCCGTCCTTGACAAAGTAGGTGTCGCCTACCTTGTAGACATGAATGGGAGGAAACTCGATGCCCTCGAGCTGGGCCTGGCGCAGCTTGGTCCAGCGGTCCAGGGTAAAGGGTTCTTTGGGCATGAACTCGGCGTCGAAGTCGCCGTAGCGGTCAACTGAGCCTATGATTTTGTCGACTTCAATGGTCTGGAGCCCCTTGTACGACTCGCTCTTTGGCCGTAGCTCCAAGACCGCGCTATAGGGCAGCAGCTGGTTGGGCTTACCCTGCAAACGACGCAAAATATCGTGGATGAGCACCCGCCGCGACAGCGCCTCGGCTTCTAGCTGGGCTTGCTGCTCTAAATCCATAGGCTTCACCTTGATGCGTTCTCCGATAAGCGATGTTTGCATGTCGTGGCCCAGTTAGGGTATGCCGAGATCGCTTAAAAGCCGGCGGCAGGCTTCGCTTTGCGTGGATTGGGTTGAAGACAACCCTGCCCGATTATAACCCCCTTAGAACCCCGCAACCAAGCAAACACCCGCCTGTTATGGCGAGTGTTTCAAGGGCATCTGGAACGCTAGGCTGCTTCTTTGGAGAGCCGCTCGAGGCCACTCGGGTTTTCCAGTACCAGCTTGCCATAGCCAGAGCGGATGTAGCCTTCGCGGGTTAGCTCGCCGATAACCTTGGTTACGGTTTCGCGTACCGAGCCTACTGCCGAAGCGATCTCATCGTGGGTGGCCCTAACCCCTATGCGACCGTTCTTCTCGGTAAAAGCCACAGGTGTGCGGGACAGATCGAGCAGGGCGGCCGCAATGCGGTTTTTGAGGCGCTGGCCAGAGATGCGCTGAATGGTCTGATAGGTTTGGCTCAGGGCCTTTACCAGGCCTTGCACCAGGTCGGTCATTTCCTGCGCAGAAAGTTGGGCCGGCGCCAGGGCATCGACTTTGGTTTCGGTAACGGCTTCGGCAAAGTAGGTACGCTCGCCACCAGAGATAACTTCTTCGCCAAAATACTCGCCAGGACGCACAAATCGCAACGTTAGGGCGTTGCCTTCGTCATCAACGCTTTGGAGCCGAACCAGACCCTCCCGTACCCGGTAGAGCAGATCCTTAGGGCCGGGCTCTCCCGGATAGAGGATGATCTCGCCAGGATCAAAAGTTAGGGTATCTAGGATGCTGGTTTGCATAGCTTCATCACTCCTTGGTTCCGACTATAGCAGGCTTAAGTGATTTTGTAAACATTTGTGTTTATTATTTGCGACGGGTAATGCCGGATCTGGCCGGTGCTTACATCTAGGTATACGCAAACAAGCTGCAGGTTAGATGTGGCGTGATGGAGAGATAAAGGAAGACCTCTGCTGTGCGTGTTTGCTGAATGGGCGCAGCCCCAATTCCCTTTACCACCAGCCCCGGCGCTTCATCCACAGGGCCAGCCCCCCGCCAATGACCGCCAGCCCACCCCAGAAATACACCCGTCCAGCCGGCCACTGGTACTCGCTAAAGGCTTCGAAGTTGGTCCCATAGATGCCGGCCCAGAGGGTCATGGGCAAGAACAGCACCGAGATCACCGTAAGGGCCTGCACCACCCGGTTGAGCCGGTTGTTCTGGGCCGACAGGTGCACCTCCAGCACGTTGGATAGCTCGTCTCTGGCTGCGTCCAGGCCTTCGTATACCCGGCCCATGCGGTCGGTAAGGTCGCGGAATAAATAAGCCTCGGCTCCCAGCAGGGGGAGGCGCTCGAGGTGCAGCAAAGCCTCGCGGGCTTGCGAGACCAGACGCCGCACCCGCACGACCTCGCGCCGTCCGGCAAAAACCCGGCGGGGGGTTTCGGAGGTGTTGCCGCCGTCCAGGGCCAGCTCTTCCAGGTCTTCGACCCGCTCGGTGAGGGCATCGGTGTATTCAAAAAAGGTCTGTACCCCCTGATCGAGCAAGCGCTGCCATAGCCTTAGGCACGAACCCCCACGAAAGCTGTTCCAGATTTGCTCGAGGTAGTCTACCGGCTCGTTGCGGTAGGTGAGCAGCACCTGGGCCTCGGGAAAGTAGAAGTAAGAGACCCGCTCGGTGCGGCTATGGGCATTGTTTGGGGTCTCGAGGGTGCGAAAAATCAGGAAGAGGTGCCTGGGATACTCCTCGAAACGGCTCCAGTGTCCAATCTCCTGGGCATCGGCCAGGGCCAATGGGTTGAGGGGATACTGGCTTTGAATCAGGGCGATTTCCTCAGGGGTAGGGGTCTCGACGTCCACCCAGACCTGGGCCTCCATCAGGCCGCAGGTTGCGCCATCGGAAAGTTGCTTGGCCCGAATCATTAGCTCATAGCTTATTGCGGATGGCCGATAGCTGCAAAAGTCCTAACTATTCGAATACGATTCACGGTTGCAAAACGAGCTTGCCGACAGGCCACTGACCCACGGCCATTTCGCCAGCAGGACGATGTTTTGCCGCTCGTGCCTAGCGGGTACTCTCGGCGATCCAGTCCAGGTAGTCCTTCGACCCTGCCTCGATTTTATGGGCAATAATCTCGGGCACCTGGTAGGGGTGCAGCTCTTTGATGCGGGTTTCCAGGGCATTGTAGTGCGCTTGCTGGGTTTTGATGAGGAGCAGCAGCTCGCTGTTTTCCTGAACCTGGCCCTGCCAGCGATAGACCGAAGTGATGCCTGGCAGCAGGTTTACACAAGCGGCCAGCCCTTCGTGCACCAGGGTTTGGGCGATGCGCTGGGCGGTTTGCCGGTCGGGTACGGTGCAAAAAACAGTTAGATACATGCTTATCAGGTTACTGGATACCCAGCGACTTCACCGCCAACCGGGCCGCGGCCAGGTCCCAGAGGGCGTGGCCCACGCTTTTAAAGAGCACTGTACCGGAGGCCGGCTTGGGCTGGTGTAGGGCCGCCTCGAGCGGCTGTACCTCGTCCCAGTCCACCCCGGCTTGCAGCAGGTCGCCCGCCTCCGAACGGGCCCCCTCGAGGGTATCCACATACAGCCGGGCCTGCCGCACCACCCCCGGCGCAACCTCGGCCATATCGGGGCGGTAGGCCCCCACCGCAGCGATGAAGGCGCTCGAGGGGGCGCGCAGCAGTACCGGGGTCGGGCTGGTGGTGGCGCACACAATCAGGCTCACCTCGTTCAGGGCGGGCTCGAGGTCCCGGATGGCCTGGGCCAGCATCCGCCGCTGGCGGGCGTAGGAGGCCAGCGCTTCGGCGTGTTCGAAGCTGCGGGAGTACACGTACACCTTGTCGGTGCCCAGGCCTTCCTGGAAGGCTTCCAGGTGGCTTCTGCCCTGGGTTCCCGCGCCAATAATCAAAAGCGGCCCGGCGGGTAGGGGGGCCAGGGTCTGGGCGGCCAGCAGCGAGACCGCTGCGGTGCGGCGGGCCGTTACCACCGTACCGTCCAGCAGGGCCAGGCGTTCGCCGGTAGCGGTGCGCATGACCCAGACCTCGGCCTGCACGCTGGGGTGCTGCTGGGGGTGTACTGTGACCAGTTTGGTCACACTGAGGAAGGGGTCGGCTGCCGGCATCAGCAGCAGGGTAGCGGCCCCTGGTAGCGGCACCACCAGGCGCTCCGGTGCGGTAACGAGACCCTGGGCATGGTCGGCCAGCACCTGGGCAAGGGATTCGGCCAGGGCAGCATAAGGCAATAGGGCAGCGGTTTCCTCCGCCGATAGAATGCGCATGCCTCCAGCCTACCCGAAAGTTGTGTTTTGTGCAGACTGGGGCGATAGAACCTGAACGCTGTCGCCAACTTCTACCACCCCGCCCCGAAGCACCCGGGCATACAGCCCCCGCTTCCCCAAAAGCACCTTGGGCAGGCGCAAATCGAAGACCGAGAGCGAGCTGCAAACCGTGCAAACGTCGGCCAGCTCCAGCAGAACTGTGCCTATCTGGAGCCAGGTTCCTGGGCTCAGGGCGTGGGGGTCGAAGTCTACCAGCAGGTTTTCGCCCAGGGCTCCTGGGGGCAGCTCGATGCCGGCTCGAGCGGCCAGCTCGTACGTCGAGCGCCCGGCCACCAGCACGGCCCGGTCGGGGTGCTTGCCAAAGTGCCGGTCGCCCTCTACGCCCATGCCTTCCACCAGGCGGGCTTTGGCCACCGCCGGTTTGGGCAGGGTGGTGCCCGGCCCAGCGTGGATGGACAGGACGGTGTTCATCGCAGGCCGAGCTGACCTCGTGCTGCCAGCACCTGCTGGGCGCTCAGGTTCTTGCCGCGCTGGGCCTTCACCTCAGCCTCGGTAAAAGCGCTCTGGCCTGTGGGCAGGGCATTGCCCCACTGGGTGGCGATGTGGTTGAGCACGGCAGCAATTTCTGCATCGCTGAGCTGTGGGTAGGCCGGCATCAGGCCGTTGTAGCTGGCCCCTTTGACGCTAATGGCACCTTGCAGGCCATAGAGCATCACCTGAATCAACCACTCGCGCCCACCTCTGGCTGCCATAATATCCGGCACGTGCCCGGCCAGAGGCGGAAAGACCCCTGGAATGCCCGCGCCATTGGCCTGGTGGCAACCGATGCAGTTGTTGTAGATGGCTGCACCGCTCACTGCGGCGGTGGTCTGCGGCGGTGTGGGCGCAGGGGCGCTGGCACCCGGAGCCAGCCGTGTGGCCAGGTAGTTGAGGATGGTGGCCCGTTCCTCTGGGGTGAGCCTTAGCCCGTAGCCCTGCATTTCCGTAATCAGGCTGTCCCAGCGTTCGCGGGTTTGCCGTTCGCGGGTTACAAAACCGATCTCGTGGCAGGTCTGGCATTTCTGCAAGACGAGCTCCCGCCCTGGCCCCTCGGGCAGTGCGTTTTGGCCGAGGCTTACCCAAAGGGCGGTTAGGGTTAGAAACATTACCCATACCAGGTATTTGGCTTTCATGTTTGGTCTTCCTCCCTGATGCAAAAGGATATCATTCTTGGTAAGGCGTTTTTGTGCGCCCGACACACCTGTCCTGAAGCTAAAAAAATCGTTAACTCAAAACTTGCACCTCTTGCATAGCCTGCATAAACCTGCTTTTCCTCTCACTTCATCCGGCGGTGGGTG
>NZ_JBEVAL010000053.1:0-18131 GCF_051297115.1 Meiothermus cerbereus | reverse complement strand
AGGAATGGGGCTGGGTATGGGTTTGTTCGGGTTCATGCTGTATATGATAAGAGCCTGTTGACGATTACACTATCTGGACACACCAGGGGTCAAACGTGGTACGATCAAATCCCGTGATAGTTAGGCTGCTCTACCGCCCTGGTTGAGCGTTTGCAGGCAAAGGTTTTTTGGCGCTGAATGCTTCAGCGTAGCACGGGGGTTTGTTATGAAATACATTTTCGTTACCGGCGGTGTGGTGAGCAGTTTGGGTAAGGGTATCCTCACATCCAGTCTGGGCGCCATCTTGCGGAGTCGGGGTTACCGCGTAACCGCCATCAAGATTGATCCCTACATCAACCTGGATGCCGGCACCATGCGCCCTTACGAACACGGGGAAGTGTTCGTGACCAGCGATGGGGCCGAGACCGACCTGGACATCGGGCATTACGAGCGCTTTCTGGACATAGACCTGTCGCGCGCCAACAACATCACCACCGGCCAGGTGTATCTGTCGGTGATTCAAAAAGAGCGGCGTGGCGAGTACCTCTCCCAGACCGTGCAGGTCATTCCCCACATTACCGACGAAATCAAAGACCGCATTCGCCGCACCGCCCACGAACAAAACGCCGAGATTGTGGTGGTAGAGGTAGGGGGCACGGTAGGTGACATCGAGAGCCTGCCCTTCCTGGAGGCCATCCGGCAGTTTCAGTTCGACGAAGACGACCAGGACATCATGTACCTGCACCTGACCCTGGTGCCTTATTTTGCCGCATCCGAAGAGTTCAAAACCAAACCCACCCAGCACTCGGTTTCCACCTTGCGCGGGGTGGGCATCCAGCCGGATGTGCTGGTGCTGCGCTCCGAGAAGATGGTGCCGGAGGATGTGCGCAAGAAGGTGGCCCTCTTTACCAATGTTCATGCGGGGGAGGTGTTTAGCAGCCCCACCGTACAACACCTCTACGAGATGCCGCTGGTGCTGGAAGAACAGGGTTTGGGGCGGGTGGTGGAAAAGAAGCTGGGTTTGGAGCCCATCCAGCCCAACCTGAGCTTCTGGCAAAACGCCGTGCGCAAACTCAAGCAGCCCGCAAGCGAGGTTACGGTGGCCTTTGTGGGCAAGTATGTGAAGATGCCCGATGCCTACCTGAGCATTCTGGAGGGCTTTCGCCACGCGGGAATTGCCCACGATGCACGGGTTCAGGTGAAGTGGGTCAACGCCGAAGACATCACCGACCTGGCTAAAGCCGCCGAGCTGCTAAGCGGTGTGGATGGCGTGCTGGTAGGGCCTGGGTTCGGCATCCGGGGGGTGGAGGGCAAAATCCTGGCCGCCCGGTATGCCCGCGAGAGCCGGCTGCCCTATTTTGGCATCTGCCTGGGGCTGCAAATAGCGGTCATTGAGTATGCCCGGAATGTGCTGGGCCTCGAGGGGGCCAACAGCACCGAGTTTGACCCCTATACCCCTCACCCGGTGATTGACCTGATGCCCGAACAGCTCGAGGTCGAGGGGATGGGCGGTACCATGCGGCTGGGCAACTGGCCCATGCGCATCCACCCCGAAACCCTGCTCTATAAGCTCTACGGCAAGGAGCTGGTTTTCGAGCGGCACCGCCACCGCTACGAAGTAAACCCGGCCTACGTCCAGCGCCTCATTGAAAGCGGCCTGACGGTTTCGGCGGTTACGCCGGGGGTCCAGGGCCGGGGCGAAGGATTGGTAGAGGCCATCGAGCTGCCCGACCATCCCTTTTTCATCGGTCTGCAAGCCCACCCCGAGCTTTCCAGCCGGCCCATGCGGGTCTCGCCGCCCTTCTTCGGCTTCATCGAGGCGGCCCTCCAGCGCAAGCGCCAGGCCTTGTTTCAGTCCATCTAGAGCCGCGATGGGGTGGTTGGTCTTGATGACCCAACTTCACGCACCGGCCCTGGGCCGTGTGAGCTGAGCAAGGGGTGGCCCCGCGGCTATTTGCTACACTTATAAAACGTGAGCGACACCGCCACCAAGACCCGCAGCCAGTCCCAAACAGCCACCCGTACCCCGCCACGGTACAAGGTTCTGCTGCTCAACGACGACTACACCCCCATGGACTTTGTGGTTGAGGTGCTGATGCGGTTTTTCAAGAAGAGCGAGCTCGAGGCCACCCGCATCATGCTCCAGGTACACCATGCGGGGGTGGGGGTAGCCGGGGTCTATCCTTTTGAGATTGCCGAGACCAAGGTCAATCAGGTGATGGCTGCGGCCAGCGCTGAAGGGCACCCGCTGCAGTGCACCATGGAACCCGAGTAGCCATGCCCCAGCGGCAAGCGGCCTGACTCTGCTTACTTCGGCAGTCGGCTTGCGGTTCTTGATGCCGGAATTGCAGTATCCAAGGTGTCAAAAGCACAGAAGGGGTTTTGCGCTTGGGGTAGGGTTTGGTCATGTATATTGCTCCTCACGACAACCGCTGGTATCGGCTGGCATTTTGGCTTGCGATTCTGACCGTTGCCTACAACCTGCTCGAGGGGCTGGTCTCGGTCTGGTTTGGCCTGGCCGATGAGTCGCTGACGCTATTTGGCTTTGGCCTGGACAGCTTTGTCGAGATGATCTCGGGCCTGGGGATTCTGGCTATGGTGCTGCGCATCTGGCGGCACCCAGGAGCACCCAAGGGACGCTTCGAGAAAACTGCCCTGCAAATCACCGGAACAGGCTTTTACATGCTGGTGGTGATTCTCTCGGGGATGGCCCTTTACAACCTGGCGACCGGGCACAAGCCCGAGACCACCCTGGCCGGCGTGGTGATTGCGGTCATCTCGATCTCGTTCATGTGGGCGCTCATTCACTACAAAACCCAAGCCGGCCTGGCCCTGGGCTCGGAGGCCATCCTGGCCGATGCCAAGTGTGCGCGGGTCTGCATGTATATGTCGGGCCTGCTGCTGGCCTCGAGCCTGATTTACGCCCTCAGCGGCATCTGGTTCGTGGACAGCCTGGGGGCCTTGGGGCTGGCCTACCTGTCTTTTACCGAAGGGCGCGAAGCCTTTGCCAAAGCCAACGGCGCTGAATGCGGTTGTCATAGCGGAAACTAGCCGTGCAGATGCTTCTGGGCAGCTTCTTGTAATCCCTTACTGCACAATCTGAACCCATCATCCTGCTAGACTCGAGCCAGCAGGTATGGAGACCCCACTGACCCCCACCCTTGAACGTTCCATTCGCCGTGCGCTGGAAATTGCCCTCGAGCGGGGGCACGAGTATGCCGGCCTCGAGCACCTCCTGCTGGCCCTGACCGACGACCCCGACGCCAGCCGGGTATTGCAGTCGTGCAAAGTGGACCTGGGGCACCTACGGGCTTTGCTGGAGGAGTCGCTGCGCCAGTTTGAGCGCATCCCGGGCATCGAACCCGAGCCCACCACCGCCTTTCAGCGGGTCATCCAGCGGGCAGTGCTGCAGATGCGCTCGGCCGGGCGCGATCAGGCCAATGGCGCCAACGTGCTGGTGGCCATTATGGATGAGCGGCAGTCGGCGGCCTATGCCTTGCTGGAACAGCTCGGTGTGACCCGGCTCGACCTGACCGCGGCCCTCTCGCGGGGGGCTTTGCCCAGGGGTGCCAGCCAGAGCATCGAACCCGTGCAGGTGGGGGAAGAGGGTGCGGGTGTGGCGCAAAACCCGCTGGAGGCCTACTGCACCAACCTGACCGAACAGGCCCGCAAAGGCCAGCTCGACCCGCTGATTGGCCGGGAGAAGGAGCTCGAGCGCATCCTGACCGTCCTTTCCCGCCGCCAGAAGAACAACCCCCTCCTGGTGGGCGACCCCGGCGTAGGCAAGACCGCGCTGGTGGAGGGGCTGGCCCAGCTCATTGTGGAACAGGAGAAGACACCTGCGCCAAAGAGCCGCACCGCGGGGGTTCCGCTGCCCAGCAAGCTGGTGGGGGCCGAGGTTTTTGCCCTGGATATGGGCAGCCTGCTGGCCGGTACCCGCTACCGGGGCGACTTCGAGGAGCGCGTCAAGGCGGTGATGAAGGCCCTCGAGGCCCACCCCAACGCCATCTTGTTCATTGACGAAATTCATACCATCGTGGGGGCCGGCTCCACCACCGGCTCCACCGTGGACGCCAGCAACCTGCTCAAACCGGCCCTGACCGGCAAGCTCCGGTGCATTGGGGCCACCACCTTTGCCGAGTACAAGCACTTCGAGAAGGATCGGGCCATCGCCCGGCGCTTCCAGAAGATTGACGTGGGCGAGCCTTCCCAGGCCGACGCGGTCAAAATCCTGGAGGGGCTCAAGCCGCGCCTGGAGGCCCACCACCAGCTCACCTACACCAGGCAAGCCCTCGAGCGGGCGGTGGAGCTGGCCGCCCGACACCTCTCCGAGCGCCGCCTGCCCGACTCGGCTCTGGACGTGCTGGACGAGGCCGGGGCCGCCCAAGCCCTGCTTCCGCCGGGCAAGCGCAAGAACCGCATCGGGGTGGCCGAGGTGGAGGCCACCGTGGCCCGCATCGCCCGCATTCCGGCCAAGAACCTGAGCCGCGACGACGAAGCGGTGCTGGCGAACCTCGAGCAGGAGCTCAAGGCCGCGGTTTTTGGGCAAGACAAGGCCGTGGAGGAGGTGGCCAGCGCCATCAAGCTCTCGCGGGCCGGCCTGCGCGACCCACAAAAACCTATGGGTTCGTACCTGTTCGCAGGCCCCACCGGGGTGGGCAAGACCGAGCTGGCCCGCCAGCTGGCGGCCTCGCTGGGGGTGCCGCTGCTGCGCTTCGACATGTCGGAGTACATGGAGAAACACTCGGTCTCGAGGCTCATCGGCGCACCGCCGGGCTACGTGGGCTTCGACCAGGGTGGCCTGCTGACCGACGCGGTGCTGCAAAACCCCCACGCGGTGCTTTTGCTCGACGAGATCGAGAAGGCCCACCCCGACCTGTATGCCATCCTGCTGCAGGTCATGGACTACGGCAAGCTGACCGACCACAACGGCAAAAATGTAGACTTCCGCAGCACCATTTTGATCATGACCACCAACGCCGGGGCCGCCGAGGCCAGCGAGCTGCGGGTGGGCTTTTTGGGCGGCACCCGCACCGAGGCCAGCGAAGAGGCCCTCAGGCGCATGTTCACCCCAGAGTTCCGCAACCGCCTGGACGCTATCGTGCACTTCAACCCGCTTTCCCCGGCGGTCATGCAGCAGATTGTGGGCAAGTTTTTGGGCCAGCTCGAGGCCCAGCTAAAAGAGCGCAAGGTTGCGCTGGAAGTGCACCCCGAAGCCGTGGCCTGGCTGGCCGAGAAGGGCTACGACCGCTTGATGGGGGCCCGCCCGCTGGCCCGGCTGATCCAGGAGAAAATCAAGAAGCCCCTGGCCGACCTGCTGCTGTTTGGCCCGCTCAAGCAGGGGGGCCGCTTGCAGATTGTGCGTCAGGGTGAGGAGATTCTGCTCCAGGCCCAGCCTGCCTGACCAGCCTCGCCTAAAAGCGCCCTCTGGTGGATGCACCCATCCAGTGGTGAATAGAGCGCCCTTCATCATCACTGAAGCTCTGCCTGACTCGATTGCTGTGTTCTGCACAGCACAGTTGCCTCCCGGATGGGGGGCCACGTCTGTGAAGAGTGCGATAGGTTGCTGCATTAGGGCCACATGGCTTTGCTCGAGGGTGTTTGTGGTAGCGCTGTGGCTGCCAGCTGCTCGAGCTGCCTGCACGGCAGGGGGGGTGGTGGTTCACGCACCGGCCCTGCTTTTGTAACGGTGGACTGCGGTTCCTGGGCCGCTCGGTTGTACAATAAAAAGCCATAGGCAGACCCTGGCAGGCAATGCAACTCGAGCAGAGACATCACGGGCCGGTTTTCTAGCCTGAGCGCACGGGGAGGGCTTTGGTGGGCGAAATCAGTTTTAAATTGAACGGGCAAACGGTTTGGGTTTCCGGAGTAGACCCCCACACCACGGCACTCTCCTGGTTGCGCCAGCAGGGCCTGACGGGCAGCAAAGAAGGCTGCGCCGAGGGGGAGTGCGGGGCCTGTGCGCTGCTTTTGCTGCGGCCTGAAGGCGGGCGTGCGCGGCTCGAGGCCGTAAACGGCTGCCTGCTGCTGCTGCCCAGCCTGGCGGGACAGGAGGTCTGGACGGTGGAGGGGCTGGCGCAGGGGGAGAGGCTGCACCCGGTGCAGGAGGCCATGCTCCAGGGCGGCTCGCAGTGCGGCTATTGCACGCCGGGTTTTGTGGTGAGTATGGCCGCAGAATATTACCGCAAAAATCGGAGCAACTTCGACCTCGAGGCCCTCTCCGGCAACCTCTGCCGCTGCACCGGCTACCGGCCCATCCGGGATGCCGCCCTCTCGCTGGGCCAGCCTGCCCCCCACGACCCCCTGGCGCAGCGGCTAAACGCCCCGGTGGAGGCGGTGAAATCGCTCGAGTACAGCCTCAAAACCGAGTCATCCCCGCGCTTTTACCGGCCCCTATCCCTGCCTGAGCTCTACCACATCCTGGCCGAGCACCCTGCGGCCAAGCTGGTAGCTGGTGGAACCGACTGGGTGGTGGAGGTCAACCAGCGCTTTGCTCGTGCGGAAGTGCAGGTGGACATCAGCCAGGTTCCAGAACTTCAGACCCTCTTTTGGGGCCAGGAGTATGTCGAGATTGGCGCGGGTATAACCCTTTCCGAGGCCGAGCGCTGGCTGGAAGGGCGTATTCCCCTGCTGGCCCAGTGGTTCCCCCTGTTTGCCTCCCGCCTGATCCGCAACCGAGCCACCCTGGGGGGCAACCTGGGCACGGCCTCGCCCATTGGCGACGGGCCGCCGGTGCTCCTGGCCCTGGGGGCCGAGGTGGTGCTTAGCGGCGCAGCGGGGGAGCGGGTGCTGCCGCTCGAGCGCTTCTTCACCGGCTACCGCCAGACCGCCCTACAGCCCGGCGAGGTCATCCGGGCGGTGCGAATCCCCCTGCCCCTGGCCCCCCAAGCCCGCTTCTACAAGGTGTCCAAGCGGCGACTGGACGACATCTCCACGGTGGCCGCGGCCTTTGCCCTGCAGCTGGAGGGGGGCCGGGTGCAGTCCATCCGCATCGGCCTGGGCGGGGTGGCCCCCACCCCCGTGCGGGCCAGCCAGACCGAGGCTTTCCTGGAGGGCAAGCCCTGGGATGAGCGCACCGTGCGGGCAGCCAGCGAGCTGATCCGTGGCGAATTCAGGCCCATTGACGACCACCGCGGCAGCGCGGCCTACCGCAGCGCCATGCTCTCGAGCCTGCTGCACAAGTTCTACGCCGAAACCACCGAGGTGCGGGCATGAAGATCATCGGTCGAGCGGTTCCCCACGAATCAGCCCGGGCGCACGTGACCGGGCAGGCCCTCTACACCGACGACCTCTGGCCCCGCTACCCCCAGGTTCTGCACGCCTGGCCGGTGCAGGCCCCCCATGCCCATGCCCGCATCATCCGGCTGGAGGCCTCGCCTGCTTATGCCATGCCGGGGGTGGTGCGGGTGCTCAGCGCCGCGGATGTGCCGGGCCAGAACGACTCCGGTATCAAAGGCGACGAGCCCCTGTTCCCCTCCGAGGTGATGTACCACGGCCAGGCGGTGGCCTGGGTGCTGGCCGAAAGCGAGGAGGCCGCGCGGCTGGGCGCGGCACAGGTGCAGGTCGAGTACGAACCGCTGCCGGCCATCCTTACCCTGGAGGAGGCCATCCGCCAGGGGAGCTTCCAGGGGGCTATGCTGCAGGCCAGGCGGGGCGATGTGGCCCAGGGCTTAAAGGCCTCGGCGCGGGTGCTCGAGGGCGAGCTCGAGCTGGGGGGGCAGGAGCACTTCTACCTCGAGACCCAGGCCTCGCTGGCCCTGCTGGACGAGAGCGGCCATATCCTGGTGCACGCCTCCACCCAGCACCCCTCCGAGACCCAGGAGGTGGTGGCCCAGGTGCTGGGCCTGCCGCGCAGCCAGGTCACGGTGCAGTGCATCCGCATGGGCGGGGGGTTCGGTGGGAAGGAAGTCCAGGCCAACCCCTACGCCGCGGTAGCAGCGCTGGGGGCTTTCCTGACCCGACGCCCGGTGCGGGTGCGGCTTTCGCGCCTGCAGGACATCACCCTGACCGGCAAGCGCCACCCCTTCTACGCCCGCTGGAAGGTGGGCTTTTCCGAGGAGGGCCTGCTCAATGCCCTGAAAATCGAGCTCTACTCCGACGGGGGCTGGTCGCAAGACCTGAGCGAGCCGGTGCTGGCTCGAGCCCTCTGCCACCTGGACAACGCCTACTACATCCCCCACCTCGAGGCCACCGGGCGGGTCTGCAAGACCCACAAGACCTCCCAGACCGCTTTCCGGGGCTTTGGGGGGCCGCAGGGCATGGTCTTCATCGAGGAGATCCTGGACCGGGTGGCCCGCAGCCTGGGCCTGCCGCCCGAAGCGGTGCGGGAGCGCAACTTCTACAGGCCGTCCGACACCCAGGAGACCAGCACCACCCATTACGGCCAGGTGGTCAAGGACGCCGAGCGCATCCGGCTCATCTGGGATGAGCTCAAGGCCAGCGCTGCGTTCGACCGCCGCCGCCGTGAGGCTGCCCTCTATAACGCCCAGAACCCCCAGCGCAAGCGGGGCCTGGCCATGACCCCGGTCAAGTTTGGCATCTCCTTCAACTTCACCACCTACAACCAGGCCGGCGCCCTGGTGCTCGTTTATCAGGATGGCTCGGTGCAGGTCAACCACGGGGGCACCGAGATGGGCCAGGGGCTATATACCAAAATCCAGCAGATCGCCGCCGAGGCCTTAGGGGTGCCGCTCGAGGCCATCCGCCTGATGCCCACCCGTACCGATAAGATTCCCAACACCTCCGCCACCGCCGCCTCCACCGGGGCCGATCTGAACGGGGCCGCGGTCAAGGAGGCCTGCGAAAAGATCAAGGGCCGCCTGGCCGTGGTAGCCGCCCAGAGGTTCGGCGTGCACCCCGCCGACGTGGTCTTCCAGGACGGCCAGGTCTACAGCATCTGGAAGCCCGCCGAGCGCATCCCCTTTGCCGAGGTGGTCAGGGCCGCCTACGCCCAGCGGGTGCAGCTCTTTGCCGATGGCTTCTACCGCACCCCTGGGCTCCACTGGGACAAGAGCCGCATGCAGGGCAAGCCCTTCCACTACTTTGCCTTTGGCGCAGCCGTGAGCGAGGTAGAGGTAGACGGCTTCACCGGCCAGTACACCCTGCGCCGGGTGGACATCCTGCACGACGCGGGCGACTCCCTCTCGCCCTTGGTGGACCTGGGCCAGGTGGAAGGCGGCTTCATCCAGGGCCTGGGCTGGCTCACGCTGGAAGACCTGCGCTGGGACGCCCAAGGGCAGGTGGCCACCCGCTCGGCCAGCACCTACAAACTCCCCAGCTTTTCCGAGCTGCCCGAGGTTCTTAACGTCCGTCTGCTGCCCAAGGCCACCGAGACCGGGGTGGTCTACGGCTCCAAAGCTGTGGGCGAGCCCCCCCTGATGCTGGCCATCTCGGTGCGGGAGGCCCTGCGGGATGCGGTCGCGGCCTTCGGGGCGGGAGGGGTGGTTGGGGCGGTTGAGCTGGCCTCGCCCGCCACACCCGAGGCGGTCTACTGGGCCATCGAGCGGGTGCGGCAAAAGGCCCTGGTTTCGGGGGACTAGGGCACCATGCGCTGGTTTGAGCACCTCCGCGAGCTTGTGGCCGGGCGGGAGCCGCTGGTCATGGTCACGCTGGTGGCGGTGCGGGGCCACGCCCCACAGGAGGCTGGGGCCAAGATGCTGGTCACAGCGGGCGCGGCCTACGGCACCATCGGGGGTGGGAACCTCGAGGCCACCGCCATCGGGCTGGCCCGGCAGATGCTGGCCGAGCGTGCCCTGGCCCCCCAGATGCACACCATCCGGCTCACTGAACAAGCCCCTGCGGCCTATGGAGTGCAGTGTTGCGGAGGGGAGGTTATTGTTTTGCTCGAGCCCGTGGTTTCGCAAAAACCCACCGTGGCGATTTTTGGTCTGGGGCATGTGGGGCTGGCGCTGGCCAAGGTCCTCTCCATCTGCCCCATAGCGCTCTGGCTGGCCGACTCGAGGGCCCAGATGCTGGCCCCCGAGCGATTAGCGCCCCTTCGCCACGGCCAGGCCGAGATCAAAACTTTTCACGCCCCCATCCTGGACGGGGTGGTAAACGACCTGCCGGGGGGCGCGCACCTGGTCATCCTGACCCACGACCACGCCGAGGATTTGTTCGTGCTCGAGCGGGCTTTGCGCCGGGCCGACCTGGGGTATATCGGCCTGATTGGCAGCGCTAGCAAGTGGGCCCGCTTCCGGCAAAAGCTGGCCGGGCAGGGCTTTTCCGAGGCCGATTTCAGGCGGGTGACCACCCCCATTGGTCTTCCGGGGGCTAAAAGCAAAGCGCCGGAGGCCATTGCCATCGCCACGGCGGCCCAACTGCTACCGCATATTTTCCAGGGTACTCCCCAGACCAAGCCGGGTCGGGAAAAGGTGGCCGAGTAACGCGGTTTTCTGTATGATTTGCGGCAATGCCAGCCCTGCTCGAGCTGAAAAACATCACCAAGCGCTTCCCCGGGGTGGTCGCCAACGACGGGGTGAGCCTCGAGGTCTACCCCGGCGAGGTGCTGGCCCTGCTGGGCGAAAACGGGGCGGGCAAGTCCACCCTGGTTTCCATCCTCTACGGGCTGTATCGCCCCGACGAGGGGGAGATTCTGGTGGAGGGCCGCCCGGTCAGGATTGGCTCGCCGATGGATGCGCTAAGGCTGGGCATCGGGCTGGTGCCCCAGCACCCCACGCTGGTAAACCGCCACACCGTAGCGGAGAACCTGGCCCTTGGCATTGGCAGATCCCTGCTGCCTGCCCAGCGCATTGTGCCGCTGGTGGAGCGGATTGCTCAGGGCTATGGTTTGCAGATAGACCCCAGGGCCAGGGTTTACCAGCTTTCACCCGGCGAGAAGCAGCGGGTGGAGATTGTGCGGGCCTTGCTGCGGGGGGCCAAGGTGCTCATCCTGGACGAGCCCACCAGCGTGCTGACCCCCCAGGAGGCCGAGGCCTTGTTCAGGGTCATGCGGGAGCTACGGGCGGCGGGTAAGTCGCTCGTTTTTATCTCCCACAAGCTCGAGGAGGTGCTTTCCATTGCCGACCGCTGCACGGTGCTGCGCCGGGGGCGGGTGGTGGGCAGCCTGCCTAAAGAGCAGGCCAGCAAAGCCAGGCTAGCCGAGCTAATGGTGGGGCGCACGGTGAGCTTCGAGCGCAAGCGGCAAGGCATCCCTTTGGCCGAGGCGGGTGGTTCTCCATCGGACGCGCACCAGGTGGTGCTCGAGGTCTTGAACCTGCAAGCCCGCTCGAGCCGCAACCTGCCGGCCTTGCGGGGGGTCTCTTTTGAAATACGCCGTGGGGAGATTCTGGGCATCGCCGGGGTGGCGGGCAACGGTCAAAGCGAACTGGTGGAGGTGCTAGCCGGTTTGCGTAACCCCACAGCGGGCACTTTGCGACTGCTGGGGCAGCCCCTGCCGGCCCACCCAGCCCGCCTGTTTGAGCTGGGCGTGGCCCACATCCCCGAAGACCGTATCCAGATGGGCACGGTGCCCAGCATGAGCGTAGCCGAAAACCTGGCCCTGCGCACTTTCGACCGGCCCCCGCTGGCCCGTGGGGCCTTGCTTAACCCGGCGGCTTTTTTGGCCCAGGCCGAGGCGCGGGTGCGGGCCTACGCCATTGCCACGCCCAGCCTGCACACCCCCTCGAGGCTCCTTTCGGGCGGCAACATCCAAAAAGTCATTCTGGCCCGCGAGCTGGCCGGGCAGCCCCAGCTCATTCTGGCCGTCCACCCCACCTACGGCCTGGATATTGGGGCCACCGAGCAGGTGCACCGGGTGCTACTGGAAAAAACCCAGCAGGGGGCGGCGGTGCTCTTGGTCTCGGAAGACCTGGAGGAACTGCTCTCGCTCTGTGACCGGATTGGGGTGCTCTACCGGGGATGGCTCAAAGGACCTTTTGCGGTCGGTAGCCTTACCCGTGAAGAAATTGGCCTGCTGATGACCGGAGGTGAGGTATGAGGCTCGAGCCCCTGGGGAATGCTTCATCCTGGCGGGTGCTGGGGGTTACGCTGGCTGCGCTAGGGCTGGCCTTTGTGCTGGTGGGTGCGGTGTTTGTGGCCTATGGCCAGAACCCCCTCGAGGTCTACCGGCTCATGTTTACCGGAACCCTGCTGGACGCCAAAGGCTGGCAGGAAATCCTGCGCCGCAGCATTCCCTTGCTCCTGATTGGGGTGGGCCTCACCCTGGCTTTCCGCACCCAGTTCTACAACATCGGGGCCGAGGGGCAGCTTTTGCTGGGGGCGGTGCTGGCGGCGGGGGTGGCCCTCTTCCTGCCCCTGCCCGCCCCCCTGAGCCTGCCGGCGATGGTGCTGGCCGGGGCCTTAGGTGGGGCGCTGTGGTGCGGCCTGGCGGCCTGGCTACGGCTGCGCTTTAGCGTCAACGAGATTCTCTCCACCCTGATGCTCAACTACGTGGCCCAGTCGCTGGTTATCTTCCTGATTAACGGCCCCTGGCGGGGCAAGGACGTGCGGGGCTACATCTACTCCGACCGCTTTGCCGAGTACCAGCAGATACCCCTCTGGCCGGGCTCGAGCGTCCACTGGCCCACCCTGCTTTTAGGGGTGTTGCTGGCCCTCTTGTTGCAGTTTTTGCTCTTTCGCACCACCCTGGGTTTCCGCCTGCGCATCGTGGGCGAAAATCCGGGGGCGGCCCGCTATTTGGGCATCGCGCAGGGCCGGGTGCTCTTGCTCTTGGCCCTCATCACCGGGGGCATGGCCGGTCTGGCTGGGGTGGGCGAGATCGCTGGCATCCACCACCGCCTGATTGAGCCCAGCCAGCTTTCCTCTGGCTACGGCTTTACCGCCATCATCGTGGCCTGGCTGGCCCGGGGGCACCCCGCCCTGGTGCTCCTTACCGCCCCCTTGATGGGCCTGGTGCTGGCCGGGGGCGACCTGTTGAAGGTAAGCCTCAATATGCCCTTTCGCATCGTGGATATCTTCAGCGGGGTGA
The DNA here is from genome assembly GCF_051297115.1 of Meiothermus cerbereus. Lineage (GTDB taxonomy): Bacteria > Deinococcota > Deinococci > Deinococcales > Thermaceae > Meiothermus > Meiothermus cerbereus_A. The sequence goes on along the minus strand of NZ_JBEVAL010000053.1, from coordinate 5,224 downwards.
TTTTGTTCTGCCTGATTGGCTCGGAGCTATTTTTGCGCTACCGCCTTCGCTGGGGAAGGTAACGTGGAAGCGGCCCGGTTTTGCTTTATGCGTTTGTGCTAATATGGTTTTATGCGAACCACACTGGATCTGCCCGACGAGCTGTACAAACGCCTGAAGCTGAGGGCCGTACATGAAGGCAAGACCCTCAAGGAGGTGGTGCTCTGGTGCCTGGAAGAGGGGCTGCGCCGGCAGGCTGCCACCCCGGCGGGGCGGCCCTTGCCCATCGTACCCGAAGCAGGACGAGCCATCCGGGCCTATTCGCATGCAGAGTTGTGGGAGCAGCTCGAGCGGCATGAGGCTTCCTGACACCAACTTCTGGTTCGCCCTCTTGGTGCCGGAGCACCCTTTTCACCCCAGGGCCCTGGCTTTCTGGGAGACATCGAGCCACCTTGCGCTAAACCGTATTGTGGCAATGGGGCTGCTACGGCTGCTTACCAATCCGGTAGTGATGGGGCATAAGCCCCTCGAGGTTACCGCAGCGTGGACCGTGTACTGGAAACTCAAGCACGAGAGCGGGGTTGTGCTGCTGCCGGAGCCCGAGGGGCTGGACGATGCCTTAGAGACCCTTGTGCACGAGGGAATCCCGCCCCGGCTGTGGACGGACGCCTACCTGGCTGCCTTTGCGATGGCCGGTGGTTTGCAACTGGTCACCTTCGACCAGGACTTCAGGCGCTTCCAGGGCCTAAGTTGCATACTGTTGTGAGATATGGAAGAGATCGCCAATGCCCTCGCTCGAGCCCTTTCCTTCGGCACCCCTTTGCTGATTGCCTGCCTGGGGGCCATCCTGAACGAGCGGGCCGGGGTGGTCAACCTGGGGGTGGAGGGCATGATGGCCCTGGGCGCCCTGGCCGGCTTTGCGGTGGCCTATGGCAGCGGAGCAGGTGATGGCAACCTCTGGCTGGCGGTGCTGGCGGCCATGCTGGCGGGAGCCCTGGCCGCTATGCTGCACGGCTTCGTGACCATTACCCTGCAAGCCAACCAGTTCGTCTCGGGTCTGGCTCTGACCATGGTGGGCCTGGGCACCGCCGGTCTGTTGGGCAAGCGCTTCGAGGGGCTGCCGCTCTTTAACCAGCCCCCCGAGTGGCCTTTTACCCTGGGGGCTATCGTGCTGGCGGTTTTGCTGAGTTTTGTGTTCTATGCAACCCGGCTGGGCCTCTCGCTGCGCTCGGTGGGGGAGAACCCCGCCGCAGCCGATCTGCTGGGCCTTAATGTGCTGGGGGTGCGGTATGCGGCGGTGGCGGCGGGGGGTGCCTTGGCCGGGCTGGCCGGGGCCTACCTCTCGCTGGTCTACCGTCCCTCCTGGACCGACGGCATGACCGCCGGGCTGGGCTGGATTGCGGTGGCGCTGGTAATTTTTGTGGGCTGGAGCCCATTGCGGGCGGTGTTTGGGGCTATTTTCTTCGGTTTGCTCTACTACCTTCAGTTCCGGCTCCAGGGCCAGGCGGCCATTCCTTCGGAAGTATTTGCCAGCCTACCTTACCTTCTGGTTATACTTGTGCTGGCTTTGTCAGGGCTGCGTGGGCAGCAGGGCAACGCCCCTGAAGCGTTGGGTAAACCTTATCGGCGGGGCGAGCGCTAAAGCCCTGGCTACGGCTTGTAAACCCAACAAGGGCATGTTGGGTTGGGCAAAAGGAGGGGGTTGTATGAGAAAGAGCTGGTTAATAGGTGCTTTGATGGCTTTGGCCCTGGGTTTTGGGTTGGCCCAGCCGGCCAATCTAAAAGCCTGCTTCATCTATGTAGGCCCCATCGGCGACGTGGGCTGGACCTACGCCCACGACGAGGCCCGTCGGGCTGCCGAGAAGGCGATTCCCGGCCTCACCACCCAGTATGTGGAGTCGGTCAAGCCAGCCGATACCCTGGCAACGGTAGACCGGCTGGTGGCTGGGGGCTGCAACGTCATCTTTACCACCTCCTTCGATTTCATGGACCAGACCCTCGAGGCCGCCAAGAAGTACCCAAACGTAATTTTTGCCCATGCCTCCGGTTTCAAGCGGGCCCCCAATATGCTCACCTACATGGCCGACTTCTACCAGATTTACTACCTGAACGGCCTGATGGCGGGCGCCCTCACCAAGAGCGGCAAGGTGGGCTACGTGGCGGCTTTCCCCATTCCCGAGCTAAAGCGCCACATCTCGGCCTTTGCCCTGGGGGTGCGGGCGGTGAACCCCAAGGCTACCGTGAATGTCAAGTGGATCAACGCCTGGTTCGACCCCGTGAAGGCCCGCGAGGCTGCCGAGGCCCTGATGGCCGAGGGCAACGATGTCCTGGCCTTTACCGAGGACACCGCTACGGTCGTTCAGACCGCGGCCCGGCGCAAGGTGCCCAGCTTCAGCCACTACAACTCGATGTACAAGTACGCCCCCGACTACGTGGTCTCGGGCCAGCTGGTGGACTGGAGTGTGATCTACATCGACATCCTGAAGAAGGTACAGAACGGCACCTACACCCCCAAGAACCTCCAGAATGTAGATTACTGGTGGCTGGCCCGCGAGAAGGCGGTGATGCTGGGGGCCCAGGTGGGTATGCCCATCAACCCCAAGTTTGAGCCGGCCCTCAAGAAAGCCACCATGACCGTGAACGGCAAGAAGGTCAGCGTGTACGACCGGGTGATGGAGCTTTACAAAGACATCCAGAGCCCCAACCCCAAATGGGACCCCTTCACCGGCCCCATCCGCGACCGCAACGGGGTCTTGCGCGTGCCCGCTGGGCGCAAGATGACGGTGAAGGAGCTTAACGAGATGCAGTGGGTGGTTCCAGGGGTGGTAGGCCCGGTGCCGGACGAGCCCAAGTAAAGGCAAAAGTGGCTGGGGTGCTTCGTGCACCCCGGTTTTTTTTATTTGCATTTATAATCCTGCCAAGACATGCTGCGAACACTGGGCGAGCTGTTTTTAGATACACAAAAGCCCTTGCGCAAGAAAAAGCCCTTGCTACTGTTGAGCTATCTGTTGCTAGAGGGCCCGCGTTCCCGTCGCCACCTGACCGAGCTGTTCTGGCCGGGGGCCAGCGATGCTTTGAACAGCTTATCGGTGGCCCTGAGCCAGCTTCGCGCGGCAGGTGTGTGCATCGAAGGGGAGGAGGTGCTGAGGGCGGAGGCGGCTTGTGATGCAAAGGAATTGGAATCTTTGCTGAAGGAAGGCCGTCTGCAGGAGGCACGGGCGCTTTATCGGGGTCGGTTTTTAGAGGGTGCCGACGAGGGGCTTTCGCCTGAGCTCGAGGAGTGGGTCTGGAGTCGGCGGGAGGCCATTGCCCTGGCCCTGTGGCGTGCCCACCTCGAGCGGGCCGAGGCCCTGTATGGCCTGGGCTGGGAGGAGGAGGCCCTGACGCTCTTGCAGGAGGCGCGGGCCCTGCCGGGTGTCGAGGAAGTGCTTGAGGCTGAACCCGAGCTGCAAAGATTTGACCTCGAGATGCAGCGGGCTTTTTTTGCGGTGCAGTTGGTGGGCCTCTCCCGCGCAGTAGAGCTGCTGGGCCTGGCTGCAGAAACCCTGGATTTTCTTATTCGGCGTGGACTGCTGGATAGCCAGGGGCAGCCCCGGCTGACGGTGGCGCCTACCATCGAAGGCCGTAAGGTGGCCCTCGAGCTGGCCCGCAAGCTCAGCCTGGGTGAGGCTGCGCCGCTGTACTGGCTGGCTCGAGCCCACTGGGAGGAGGCCGATTTTTCGCGGGGGCGAAGCGCCCTGCTGCGTCTGGCCCGCTCACAGGTGGAGGAGCGGCCCAAGGAGGCGCTGGCGCTGCTGGCCGAGCTGGCGCCCGACCCTGAGCTTAGCCTGCTGCGGGCCCGGGCCCTCGAGCGGCTGGGCCGCTACAAGGAAGCCCTCGATCTGCTGGATGAGCTGCCCGATAGCCCCGAAAAAAGCGCCTTGCGGGGTGGGGTGCTCTTCCGCTTGGGGCAGTTTACCGAGGCCCAGGCCGAAGCGGAGCGGGCCGCGGCTGGAGGTGTGTACGCCCAGGCCGAGGCGCTTAACTTGCAGGGCATGATGCTCTTGGGTCAGGGCCGCTTCCAGGAGGCTGCCGAGGCTTTTAGCCGGGCCTCGGTGCGCTTCTTACTGGCCGGCGAGGAGGTGCGCCACCTGAGCGCGCTGGGCAACCGGGCGGTGGCGCTGGTGGAGCTGGGCCAGGGGGAGGAGGTTTTTACCGAGGTGCTCGAGGCCATCGGGCCCCGCGAGGGCTTGCGGGCCAGGGTCTACCTCAACCTGGGGGTAATCAAGGAACGCCAGGGCCAGCCTGCCGAGGCCGAGCGGTTGTACCGGGAGTCTTTGGCGCTGGCCCAGGGCAACCTCGAGGCCATGGGGCGGGCCTGGAACAACCTGGGGGCGCTTTACCACCGCCAGGGGCAGCACGCCGAGGCCAGGGCGGCCTACCAGGAGGCCTTGCGACTGGCCAAGGCTGGTCAGGAGTGGGTGCTGACCGCCGCGGTGCTGGCCAACCTGGCCGAACTGACCGGGGAGCGGGCTGGCCTGGAGGAAGCCATCGCCCTTTTGGAGGAAGCCCGCTACACCGTGCTGGCCGAGCGTTACCGCAGCCGCTTGGAGGCGTTCAGACTGCGTTAAGACCCCATTTGCTAACCTTCAGCTACCCACGGCAGGCCAGAGCTTGCCTGAAAAACAGCAAGGCTTTGCTTCCCGAGCCTTTTGCCTGTCGTGGGAATCCATAAGGAGGTTAGCAATGAAGTTGAAGCACAAGACGCTTATCGCACTTGGTTTGACTCTCGTACTGGCCGCCTGTGGTGGAGGTGCACCCCCACCCCCCAGCAGCATCACCCTCACCGTGGAAGACCCAATGGGTAACTTCAACGCGGCTGCCTACCAGGTGGGTTCTGGAAGCTGGCAGCCCCTCAGCTTGAGTGGTACTACTACCAAAACCGGTACCTTCTCCCTGGGGGGCCAGACCAAGTACGGCGTAGCGCTGCGGTGCAGCAGCCTGGTGGTCAAGGTGATCCAGGCCACCGCCAGCGAGCTGCCCAACCCCAAGCTTGAATGTAGCAGCAGCACTCCCACTACTGTCCCCTTCACGGTGAACGTGAGCGTAGATGCCAGCCTGCTCGCCAGTGGGGATTCGGTGTGCGTGAACGGCACGGGCTGTTTGACTGCAAGTAGCAACGTCTCTATCGGGTTGAACAGGCTCTTATCATATACAGCATGAACCCGAACAAACCCATACCCAGCCCCATTCCTTACCTGATGCA
>NZ_JBEVAL010000052.1:0-18209 GCF_051297115.1 Meiothermus cerbereus | reverse complement strand
GGTGGGGCAAATGTGGGTTTTCAATGTCCCCTAGCCGGTTTCTCGGCTTGCGCGAACCCCCCTGGGTTTTGGCACTTGCTTGGGGTTCGCGCAAAGCAAGTGCCAGGGTGGGCTAGACCACCAGCGGGTCGTCGAAGTCGGTGTACCTGTCCTGGCCGTGTACCCGCAGGCATTTTTGGCGGCCTCCGGGCAGGGTGTAGATACGCAGGCTGTCTTTGTCGGGCTCGATGATTTTGAGCAGTTTGGCTTCCAGGTCCTCGAGCTGCGCCCGCGTAACGCGGCACTCAAACACCGACATCTGCACCCGCTGCCCAAAGTTTTTGCAGACCTTGGCTACCCGGGCCAGCCGGGTCTGACCATCTTCGGAGGTAACGTTGACGTCGTAGGTCACCAGAATGTCCAGACGTTCCATGTTCACCTCCCCACAAACGGCAGATACTGGGGCAGGTCGCCCCGCAGGTAGCGGGCCAGCAAGCGGGCCTGGATGTGCGGCAGCAACCCAACCGGCACAGGTTCCTTGAACAAGGGGTGCTGCACGGTCTCTTGCCGGCGGCTCTGGAAGGCCGTAATCACCATCTTGCGGCCCTCCTCGCTCAAGAGCACCGCGCCGCCGGGGCGGGCTTCAAAGTGTTCGGGGCTGAGCTGCTTGCGGTTCAAAAGCGAGAGGGCCAGCCGGTCGGCCCACCAGGCCCGAAACTCCTCCATCAGGTCGAGGGCCAGGGCGTTGCGTCCGGGCCGCAGGGCGTGCAGAAAGCCCCCCTGGGGGTCGAGCCCCACCCCTTCCAGTGCTGCCGTGCACTGGGTAACCAAGAGCGCGTACACAAAGCCCAGCAGGGCGTTCACGGGGTCGCGCGGGGGGCGTTTGTTGCGCCCTTCAAAGCGAAACTCGCCCGAGAGCAAGAGGTCGCCAAAGGCGGCAAAGTAGGCGCTGGCGGCGCTGCCCTCGAGGCCCCGCACCTCGTCCACCGAGCGGGCCTGCGGAAGCTGGCGCAGAGCGGCCTCGTGCTCGTACAGGGCCAGGGCCAGGGCCTCCGTCTCGCCGCGCTCCCGAACCGCCCGTTGCAAGACCAGGCGGGCGTTCTTTAGCTTGCCCTCCACAAAGCGCTGGGACAAATAAAGGCGGCTTTTGGGGTTGTCCAGGGCGCGGTACTGGGCCTGCCGCAGCAGCACATTGCCCGAAACCGCTCCCGCCAGTCGGCCAAAAAACCGCCCCGACTCGCTAAACCAGCTCACCTCGAGGCCCTCCTCGGCGCAGCGGGCCAGCAAAAAGGGCGAGATCAGCACATTGCCAAACACCGACAGCCCCCCCAGGTGGTGCAGCGGCACGTTGCGTAAGGTTACGTCCTCGTGCTGGATGCGCAGGGTATCGCCCTCGAGGCGCAGGTACACGCCCTGGGTTTGAATGTAGAGGGTGTTCAACAATTCGCTGTTCATGGCCTTTGTTGGGCTTGCCAGGCCTGCAGGGCTTGCGGTACTTCCGGCATACATACCCCCAGGAGGGAGCAGTGTTTGCAGCGCTCGTCGGCAGCAGGTGGGGGCAGGCGCTCTTGCTGCAAGAGCTTACGCAGGGCGCTGATGGTAGCCAGGGTAGCGGCCCGCAGCTCGGGGGTAAACTTCACCTCGCGGCGACGCTGGCTGGCCTTGCTGAACAACGCCCCCTCCATCACGCTCTGGCCGAACATCTCCTCCAGGCACAAGGCCTGGGCGCATAGCTGCACCTCGGCGGCCTGGCGGGCCAGCTCGCGGGGCCACCTTCTGCCCACCTTGTACTCCACCGGATAGGGCCTGCCCTCCACAAACTCCACCACGTCGGCCCGGCCCGTAAGCCCCAGCCGCTCCGACCACAGCGGCAGTCCGCGTTCCACCCAGACCCCCTCGCGCAGCAGGCCCTGCGGTATATCTACGTTCTCGTGGGCGCGCGTACCGCGCAGGGTGAACTCGTTGTCTTCCCACTCGCCCTCGAGCAGAATCAAGGCCGCCCGGCGGGGGCAGTAGGTGTACTGGGCCAGGGCGCTGATGGGCAGGGGTTCAACTTGCTGGGGTGGGGCGGGGGTTATCTCGGGGAATAATTGGTCTAAATCTTCCATCTGATATCACCTCTGTGCTCGAGAGGCCAGGAGGATGGGCAGTGTGGGCACAAATACCTCCGCAATGGGCGGCTAGCCTTCCCAAAGGGTGAAGTCCTGGGGCGGGTAGTCACGCCAGTAAAAGCCTTCCTGGCAAAACTTCTCGTACTCGGGGCCGTGGCGGGTCAGGGCAAACACATACAGCTTCCCGTCCTTTTCGGCGTAAAAAAGCCGCTCATCCACCTTGCCTTTGGGGTAGCCCAGGGCATCGCCCCCGCCGCTCTTGAGCTCGCTGGTGGCCGCCCGGTTGGGCAGGCGCAGGCGCTGTAGCAGCTTGCGGTAGCGTTCCTGGGTGGCAGGCTCGAGGCCCTCTAGCGCGCGTCGGGCTTTGCTGGAAAGATAGACCGGAACGCTCTGGGCTTGCTCGAGCTCGTTCTTGAAGGCTTCCAGGTAGGCTTCGCCCAGCGGTGAGAGGCCCTGGTAGACCTGCCCGTCCAGCTCGAACTCCTCCAGCAGCACCTGGGCCTCCTCGGGCAGCAAAGCGGCCCTGGGCTCGGCTTCGGCTTTGGGCCGCAGCCCACCCTCACCCGCGCTTAGCCACTCGAAAAAGTCGGCGTACCAGACAAACAAGCTGCTGTCCCAGCCGATAGGGGTAGGCGGAAGGATGGCAATTTCTTTGAACTGCTCGTGAATGTAACAGACCGGAACCTTGAAGACCAGCCCCAGCACGGTAGCGTAGGAAATCTCGGCCTTGAAGCCCCCGGTGGCGTTGATGATCACCTCTCTTTGCCTCCGGGCCGCCTTGCGAATCTCTCCCGCCAGTGTGCGTACAAAGTTTTTCAGACCAAAGTCCACGAAGCCCTGGGCCTCGTAGGCCAGGCCGGCAATTTCGACCAGGCCGCAAGGCACCCCTTTTTGCTGCCAGTATTGCTGCAACAGTTGAGCAGCCTTGCGGCCTTCCTCGGTGGCGCTGTGCAGCAGTACAATTTCGTCGCCCGGTTGCAGGACGCGCAACAGCGAGTTGGTCTCGGCACTGGCCGCTTTGGGCTCCCGATCTATATAGGCCAGGATTTCCTGATCCGAAACCAGCCCCTCCCGCTTGGCGTTGCTGAGCAGGCTGGTGCCGACGGTGGTAAGGATGACGGTGCTCACGCTTATTCCTCCAAAAGCTGCTTTATTTCTGCGTGCTGTGGGTTTTTGCTGGGGTTCCAGACCTTCCACTCCTGCAGGTGGTGCTGCAGGGCTTCCAGGGTGGGCATACGCAAAACCTTGGGCTTGCCGCGTAGCTCCTGTAGGAAGTAGTTCAGTTCGCCGCGCTCGTTGGCGGGCTTAATTCTGCTGATGCGGCTCTGGTGCTGGGCTAAAAGCTCGAGGCCCTGCTCATACTCGGACTTGGGCCGGGGGGGTAGCTGCACCTGGAAGTAGCCGTAGCCCGCATTGGTTTTGCCCCCTAAGCCCAGGTTTTCCAGGCCCCACTTGAGTAGCTCTGCGGCAGTGTGAAGCCAGACCTCGGCGATTTGCGAACTGCTCGAGAGGGCAATGCAAAACTTTACGCCGGGTTTTACTGATAAGAAACTCACTGGATTGGGGTCGTCGAAGTCGCTGGGCCATGTGTCGTTAGCACCGCGCTTGCTGTAGTAATCCGGGTGGTGCACGGTGATCACATCTTTCTGAAAAGGCTGCTTGCTGCTGGAGTCCAGCCAGCCATCCCAGTAGACCAGGTAGGCCACGTTGCCCTGGGTTTTACGCTTAGGGTCGGGGCCTTCGCCCAGCAAAACTGCTTTCTCCTGCGGGCTAAGGCCAAAGTGGTCGGCAGCCCGGCGCACCAGCCCCTTGAGTGCGCTGCCCGGCAGATAGGGTGTGCCGTAGGTGTGGTGGATGGTTAGGCCATTCTCGATGGGGCTGGCATTGCCCAGGCCAATGGCCAGGGGGGTGCGGGTGGTGGCTTCGAGGAAAATTGCTTCGGGAAGAGCAGCCTTCCAGCATTCGAAGGCCTCTTTGTAGGTTGGGCTGATGGGGGTTTGGGTAATGACCTCGATCAGCTCCCTGGCGGCTGCTTTCTGCTCATCATGGGCACGCAAATAGCGTTGCAGGGCCAGGCCTGCGTTGGTGGGTGGGGGAAGGTTGAGACGGCTAGCTCGCATGATCTTCACCTGCTTTTACCTTGAGTACGCTCACTGTAAAGCGCTTGAAGTACACCCAGGCGTCCAGCACCCGCCGGGTGTGGTGCATATAGGTTGGGGTCGGTATCGACTGTAGATGCTGTAGCAGGTTGCCCTCCACACCCAGAATGACCCCGAGGTGCTCGAGCAATTTCTGGTGCGCCCTGGCCCGGCTGCCTTCGCCACTGGCCTTATCGGCGCTATAGGCCACCGCCTGGCACAGCCCGCTTTGCATCACCATCACCGGGAAGTTGTGGCACAGACCGCCGTAAATTCGCTTGAGTTCGGGGTCGGCCCCTTCCAGGCTGCTTACGAGTTCCAGCGCCAGCTTCATGTCTTTCTGGCTCCTGGTTAAGGGCTGGCTCATGGCTGCCCACCCCCCAGCCGCCGCAGTAAACCGCGGCCCACGCTGGCTTTGCCGCCAATCTGGAGGTAGCGGCTTTTTTCTAGCTCGCTGAAGTGCTGCGGGTCTTTGGCGATGGCGAAGCAGGTGAATACCGTCTCGGCAGGGATGGCTTCTTCGTACCACAAAGCCCCGTTGGCTACGGTCTTGCTTTCGCTTTCCAGGCGCACTCGAGCGATGACCTCGAGGCCGGTCTGGCAAAAGTAGCTAAACACATCGTTGCTTACCAGAGCAAAGCGCTCGATAAAGTAAGGCTCCTCTTTTCCAAACACCACCTGGCTCATGGCTTTAGCCAGCGCCTCAGCGGGGCCCTTCACCTTGAGGTCAATGTCCTCCAAAATCACCTGGTTGTTGTGCTGGATGGCGCTTCCGGCCAGGGCCTGCTCGCCCTCTACGTTTGCTAGGGGCAAGTTGAACGGCCTGCCCAGGGCCGCCGCGTCGCGCTCGAGGCGCTGCAACACCAGCGGGCAGGTAATCAGGGCAAAGGTACCAGCATACGAGCGCACCGGCAGCAGCAACAGGCGGGCATCGGTGAGGGTCAGCTCGCCCATCTGCTCAAGCGAACCAAAAACCTTATTGGTCGCTTCGTCTGTACGTCCATCGCGCAACACGCCCTTGAGGCTGCTGGCGGGAATCACCGGAAAACCGGTGGCGGCCTCACGGGCGACCGGAAGGTCAATCACGCTGCTCGAGTCCTGCCCGGTGCCGGGATGCACCGGCGTAAGGGCCTGCCAGAAAATAGCTTTTGCTTCCATGTTTAGCACACTCCCCATAACGCAAGGCCAAAGCCGTCTTTGCGGTCTTGTTCGTGGTCACTGACCGGGCGCAGCCAGCTCTCTAGCAGTCGGCTGGGGTCGCCCTCTTCTACCTCAAAGAAGTACACACTGCCTGCTGGAACCATCCAGCGCACAGGCCGGGGCTTCCGCTCGCGCAGGCTCCAGCCGCTCACCGGCTCGCGCCGGCCCACCGCAGCGGCCACCAGCTTTAGCCGAACCGTACCCACCCCCGCAGGTAGGTTCATCTGCCCGAACTTATCCAGCCAACCCGGCCTCCAGCCGCCCTCAAACAGCGCCGGGGTAGCCAGCACCATTCGCAGCATGGAACCTCGGCCCAGCCGTGCATAGGCCTCTTTGATTTCAGCCGGGCAGTCGAACCAGTACTCGCTTAGCTTGGCATTGGGGTAAGCCATTACCCGTACCGGGCGGGACTCACCCCCCAGGTAGCCCAGAGGTTCGGGCTCCTGGCCTTCAGGTAGCCTGACCCTGGCCCGGATGCTCCAGCTATGGTGCTGGCCTTCCTCGAGGCTCTCCAGGGCCTTGTACGTCACACTGTACAGCACGCCCTCGTTGGCCTTTCCGGTGGCCGGGTCAATGCCCACGTGTATGCGGGTCTCCTCGGGCAAGCCCCCTATCTTCTGGGGAACCACCTCCTGGCCCAACAGCCAGCGGGTCAGGTCGTCTGCCGTCCAGAAGTTATAGCCGCTTTCGGGCTTGATGTCCTCGGTCACCTCGAGGGGCAGCAGACCCTCCGGCAGGTCGCACCCGTACCCGGTCTCGAGGGCTTTGGGCAGGAGCCGCATCACCTGCAAGCTCTTGCCATTTTTGTAGACCACCGCATCGCGTGGGGCGGGCAGCACAAACTGCCCCCCGCGAACCAGCAGCGGCGCACAAACCTGAAGCCCGTGCAGGTTTTGCAGGGTTTGGGGGTCGTCGAAGGAGAGGCCCTGCCTCTTGCCTACCTGTGTGCGGACGAAGCCCGCCACCGTGCTGGGTAGTGGCAGGGGCAGGCTCCGGGCTGCGGTTTCGCTGCCCTCGGCAGCAGCGAAGGGCCGCCCATCGCGCCAGAGCAAGGGGGCTAAAGCTTGGATTTCCAGCACACGTTCAGGCACGGGACACCTCCGGTTTTTCCTCGGTCTTTATGCCGCTCAGGAAGCGGGCAATCACCAGCTGGTCGGCATAGGTAAGGAGATCCTGGCGGGACTCAAACAGGGGAAGTCGAAGGTTCTTGCGCTCTTTGCGGCCCAGAATGCGCTCGGCCTCGGCCTGCAAATAAGCCACGTTCATCTCCGGCTGCCACTCCCGGCCTAGCTCCCGCAGCTCGTAGGCCAGCCCTTGGGTAAGGTCGCCCTGGGCGAAGGACTGGAGCAGCTCGAGCCAGCGCAGGTTGTCCCAGCGGCGCACCACCGTAGTGGGGATGCCACCGCGGGTATGCAGGGCTACCGCCAGGGCATCGCGCCCGCCGTTTTTGGCGGCTTTTTCGGCCTCTTTGGCGTTTTTCAACGAGATCGAGAGGGGTTCACGGTAGTGAACGATAGCCACCCCCGCCGAAAGGGTGCCCTTGACCCGGTGGCGAAACTCCTTCGAGAGGTCTTTAGCGCAGGCGATGGCCTGGTTTACCGGCAAAAAGGCCAGCACATCGTCGCCCCCGGAGTAGACCATAAAGCCGCGGTACTCCAAAACTATCTTCTGGGCCTCGCGGGCGAAGTCGTCCAGTGTTTTGGAAAGCGCGCGATGGGCTTCGGGGTCGTCCTGGCGACCAATTAACTCGCCCATGCGGTCGCCGTCGGCCACCAGGATGACAAAGTAGGGCTGGGGCTCCCGGATGTGATCGTCGTCCTCACCGTAGCGCTCGTCAGGCTCTGCTTCTGGCCTCCAGGAGCGCCGGGCCATGGTACGGGTGTCCACCACTTTGTCTGAGTTCAGCACCCCATAGCAGCGTTTGAGCAAGGAGATGGCGTCCAGCTGCTCGGTAGGCTTGATGCGTAGGGGGCGGTACGAACCGTCGGGTAGGCGCACGCTCGCCTCCGCCCATCGGCGGGGGTCTATGACCGCAGCGCGGGAGGGGTCGAGGGGCGACTTGGGCACCCCGTCGTCGCTTTGCTGGGTGGGGGCAAAGTCGCGCAGGGCCTTGCGCCCGGCCAGCAGGCGTTCTACCGTCCGGCGGGCCTGGGGGTATTTCTCTTCGTCGGGTAGGGGCACCCAAGCGGCGTAGAACTCGAGGAAACTCCTTAGCTGCTCTTGGGCCCTGGCCTGGTCAATCTGGCTCTGATACGACTCCGGTAAGGACTCAATGGTCTTCTTCCAAAGGTGCTCGAGCGCTTCCTGGGCCGCTTTTTTAGCCCCTTCGGCCAGGGCTTTGGGGTCGCCCTCGACTTCGGCCAGAATCTTGTTGGCCCCGTCGGCGTTTTCGTCTGCGGGGAAGATCAGTTCCGCATGATTGCTGGTCAAATGTTTTGCCACCGCCTTACTCAGCTTTTGCAGAATCTGCGAACCCGCGTACAGGTCGGCGGTGCGACGGGCAGCGGCGATGAAGTCCTGAACGGGGCCGATGGAGATAGAGAGCAGGTGGCTCATAGGCGCACCTCCACAGCAAAGCCTTGAATTTGGGCAGCCTTGCGAAGCGCCTCGAGGGGGTCGTCAGCGCCTAGCGAATCAAGCACGGGGTCGAAGTCTGGCAGGTACAGTGCAAGTTTCTGGTCACCAATTTTGATATCTTCGGGGGTAGGCGCTTTGAGAATCACCACCGCGGGCCGTACATTTCCATCGGCAAAGGCTATGGGCTTCAGGATGACCGGCGAGGCCATACGTTTGCCCTGGGGGTGGACGGCCTCGAGGGTTCCACTAAAGCTATTCCCCAGGCGCTGGTAGACGATGGGCAGCCCTAGGTAAGGTTTTGCCAGGGCCACCTGTTCCTGGTCTTTGCTCAGGGCCAGGAGGGTTTTGTGGTCGCGCCACTTACCCCCGGCCATTGGCGTGTAAGGCATGGTTTTTCCGGTCTGAGGGTCTTCCACAAAATGCCCCTTGCGGAAGCGGGCCCAGAAGCGACCCAGCTCACGCCAAGCTGTGTGGCCCTTATAGGGGTCGCTGGGGCCCTGTTTCCAGGGCTGGCCCAGGCAGATCACCGCACCGGCCAGCAGGGTGTGTGCCGGGTTCTCTACGTGCTTGTGGGAGAACCATTCCTTTAGCTGCTCGGGCTTGTTGGGCAACCACTGTTGCAGGTCAGCCGTAACTTCCAAAGCCCCCACACCCCGCCGGGTGCGAGCCCCTACGCCGCCAAAGGCAATCCAGGCCCGCAAGGCACGGCGCAGGTGCTCTCTTTCGGCATCGGAAAGGTTTAGGGTTAGCTCGAGGCTAAACTCCACCCACTGTAGCCCGCTGGCTTCGGGAATACGTTCGGTTTTGTTTTCGTTGAATGGGTGCAGAAAAAACTTCTCCAGCGGGCCGGTTTTGGCTGTACCTCTATCCGGGACAAGCTCCGACGGTTTTACTAGTTGTCCCGCGGCCTGCTCAAGCACGCGAAGGGCTACCTTGCCATACCGCTCCGCACTCCCCCAAATCTCCTCCTCCGCTTTGAACAGTTCCTCTGCACTGGCATACTGCCCCCTCGCCGTAGCCCGCCACCAAAAGCGCAGATGCCCGCGCACGCTGGCTGCCCGCACGGGGTTTTCGGGGTCTACCGCGCGCGGGGTGGCGCTGCCGCCAAACATGGGGGTGATGGTCTTGAGCTTGAGCGTCCAGGTCTCCAAGGTAGGTGTTTTGAGTTCGGGGGGCGGAGTAGGAATGGTTCTAGGCATTTTGCCCTCCCAGCCAGGCGTCGAACTTTTCTTCGTCCCATTGGTTCAGCTCGAGCATCACCACGCCTTTAGGGAGCTTTTGGGGGTCGGCCATCATCTGGTAGTCGGCAAAGCTGCGCGGGGGTTTGCTTTCGTCTAGCCGCCGAACCGAGACCACCTCCCCCAGGTCGAGCAGGCGGTGGGCCGGGGCGCAGCCCAGCAGGGCCTGGCGCTTGTTTTGCTCGGCGTTGCCTGGATCGCCGTTGCCCACGTGCTTGAACAGGTAGAGCCGGCGGGTAGCCATATGGCCTTTGCTGGCGCTGCGGTCGTGCTCAAACATGTTCAGGAGGGCTTCCACCAGTAGCTTCAGGTCGTCCTGGCTAAAGCCGGTGCCCTGGGCCAGGTGGGCGCTGATGAAGCCTTTGGCCATATACAGGCCATAGGCCACCTGGCTTTTGCGCCCCATGGTGCGGAGTTTGTCCTCGGGCTGCCCTGCCTCCCAGCGCAGGTAGTCCTCGAGGGTCTTGGCGTTCTTTACGTCCTCGGCCACGGCCCCGCGGGTGATGCTGAACTCGGCGGGAAAGATGGGCTCGAGGCTTCTAGCAAAGGTAATCTGCACCGGCCCCCGCACCTGCCCGGCGTTGGCCCCGGTGCTCATCACCGCGCCAAAGGTGCGCACATCGAAGAACTGCCGGCACATCCAGCGGCGGGCCGCCTCCACTTTGTCTTTGGTCTTGGTTCCATCAAAACCGCCCGTCTGCAGATGCGCCTCGAAGATGGGGCGGTTCAGGTTGGTGCCGTGCTGCACAAAGATGCTGGCCCCGGCGGCCTGGGCGTAGTTGCGGATGCGCCGCTTCAGGGCTACGTCGCTTACCAGGCCGTGCCCGTCCTCGGGGTCTATGCGGGGGGCGTTGCCGCTGTCGGGGTCGCCGTTGGGGTTGCCGTCTTTTACGTCAAAAAACAGCAAAAACTCGTAGCGGTTCTGGATAGGGGTCATGCGTTCTCCTTTTCCTGGCTGGACTCGGACTTCTTGCGACTAAAGGCCAGTTGCTGGTAGTAGCCCAGGGCAAACAGGCTCTGTTCTTCCAGGCTCAAGGTGCGTGGCAGGTTCTTGCCCAGGGCCTTCCAGACCTCGGCCAGTTGGCTGTTGAACCAGTAGGCCAGGCCAGGGGCGTCTTTGGCCATCTTGGACAGGTGGTGCTGCGAGAGGCGGGTAAGGCGGCCCAGCACCAGCGAAGGCGTGCTGGAGGCAGCCCCGTAGTAGCGCTGGATCACCCCGGCGTTGATATCGGACTCGCTGGCGGCCTCCTGAATCTGGGCCAAGAGGCACATCAGGCGGCCACAGTGGTAGGCCGGGCTGGGGTGGTTCAGGTCGAGTTCGGCACTCATGCGGTAACCTCCTTTGCGGTTGTGGTAGGCCTTTAGTAGCCCCATGCGGGCGTAGATGCGGCCCAGGCTGGCGGCATCGGGCTTCTGGGCTTTGAGGGCTTCGCCAAAAGCCCCGGTCATCACCTCGGCGGTGTGGGTTTCCATGATTTTTGCTACGGCGGCGTAGGGGATGGGCAGGCGGGGGTTGAGGGCCGCGCGCCAGAGGGGGGTTTGGAGCTGCTTGATGGGTTTGAGGTAGTCGTCGAAGGTCTGCTCGGGGGTTTTGGGCCGCTGGATGCAGAGGAAAAGCCGGTTCAGGCCAGGGGGCGCGGCCAGCCGCTCGCCGTCGCGCCGCACCATAGCCAGGTCGGAGAACCAGGCCTCGACGGCGGCCACAAAGTCCTCGAGCCGGCCCGTCTGCCAGTCGCGCAGCATCACCCGGCCCGAGGCCGGGCTCATGGCGGCGGCAAAGAAGCGGGCGTTGCGCAGGGTGGGCGGGGCCTGGCCGGTTCTGAAAGCCTGCAATACCGTGCGGGCCCGCTCGAGGGCCTGTAGCTCCTCGGCCTCGCTGCTGGGGGCAAACAGCTCCCGGAAGAAGTCGTCTTCCTCGGGAATTTCCTGGTCGTACCAGACCACCACCTTCATCTCGCCCAGGGTTTCGGCTTGCTCCAAGAGGGCGTCCAGCCCGGCCCGGTAGGCGTTGGCGGCCTGCTCCTCCACCGCGGCGTTTTCGCCCTGTGAAAAGCCATACGACTCAAAAGCCTCTTTGTCGTAGGTCACCAGGGCATGGCCGAAGGCGCTCCCGCCCAGCCTGGTCACCTTGGGGTGGGTGAGGGCCGGGGTAACCAGCGCACCGGTGGCAAAGGAGGGCATAGCCCCGCTGGCTTCCGGCCTGGCAAAAGCCTGGGCCCTAAACTGCCGCCACCAGCCATGCCAGTCGGGGAAGTCCAGCACGCACTGGCCGTTCAGGAAAAACGAAATTTTGTCGGTGGGCTTGAGCTTTTCTGTGCCCTTTTTTTGGGTCTGGACCTCGAGCTTCTTCAAAAAATCCTGCACCTGCTCTGGGTCGGCCAGCGCCTGGGCGATGGGCTGTAGCAGGGGCACCTCCCTGGCGGCCAGCTCTAAGAGCAGTCGGAAGGTGGCTTGCTTTTGCAGGTTTTTGGCGTGCTCCTGAGGCTTCTTGACCACCCCCTGGGCGTCGCGCTCGGCCAGACCAAACACCACCGCGCAGGTATCGGCCAGGAAGTGCGCGGCCTGTTCGACCGAATGTCCTTGGGCGCGCAGGTAGCCGGGCAAGCCAATCATCTCGGGCTGGGAGAGGTCGGGTGCGGTCTTGGCCTGGTTGTCCAGCGGGATCAGCTCGGTAAACTGCCCCGCCGGGCTTACGCCCGCCAGCCAGCGGATCTCCTTGGTGGTAAAGCCGGGTTCGGCCCCCAGCTTCTTTTTCTGGGTGTAGGCCACCAACTGCGAAAGCATCACCCACCCCCCTTCTTGACCTGCGGGCTGGTGTAGGGCGGCACCTCGAGCACCCCCTGCACCACCTCGGCCTCGAACAGGCTGATGCGGGGTTTTTCGCCTTTATCGGGGCGCAGCGGCCCGCCGGGGCGCGCGAGGTCGAAGACGTCGTAGAGCATCCAGCCGATCTTCTCGTTGTGGTCCACAGGCTGGGCCGCCTCACCGGGCTCCACCAGCCGGAAGTAGCCGGTAAACTCGCGACAGCCCAGGTAGGGCTGGTAGATGCACTGCCCGGCGCGGGCCCGCCTTTGGAAGCTGTGCTCAATCTTCTGGCGCAGGGCGTGGTCTTCCTGGTAGAGCACGGCGTGGGCGGTCAGGCGGTAGCGCACATCTTTTAGGGCCATGGTCTGGCGCTGGGTGCGGCCTTTGGTGTCCTGGCCGGTGTCGTCGCGGGTGGCGTCGGCGTAAAGGGGCTCAAAGCTGGCGGGGTCTTTCATCCAGCCCTGGATGCTGCGCAGGCTGGCCTTCTCCTTGACCTCGTTGCGCATCAGGCTGATGTAGCGCACCGGCTTGAGCAGCTCGATGCGGATTAGCTGCCAGTACATGAGGGGCTTTTTGCTGTGGGGGTCGAAGTCTAAGTAGATGGCGTCGAAAATGCCCCGCGCCGCGCTGGGCGTAATGATGGGGTAGCTAAAGCGCTCCACCTTGAACTCTGGCCGGGTGAAGCAGGCCAGCTCTCCCCAAACCTCGAGCGTAAAACTTCGCATGGTGCCTCCTTTCGTCAAACCAGCAAACCCAAAGCCCCGCCCTCCTCCGGGGTGAAGCCCAGGGCAGGGTGGTAGAGGGCCTCTTCAGGGCAGAGGAACCAGTCGGGGGCCTCGCTTTTTTCGCGGCCATAGCGCAGGAAAACCGGCTCGAGGTAGGGCGGCACCCCTCCAGGCAAATAGTGGGGCACCGCGTAGGGCCGGGCCTGGCGAATCCAGGCGGCGCTGATGCCCTGGTCGCGGGCTTCTTGCATCAGGGCCAGGGCTTCGTCGTTGTAGGGCACCACCACGTTGACCGCTGGGGTCTCGATCAGGCGGTAGTGCCGGGCCAGCTCGGCGTAGTTTTGGGTCTGAATACAGCGCTCGATTTCTGCGTCGGATACGTCTCGAAGTCCGTAAAGGCTCTGGTAGTAGCGCTGCACGGTCTGGGGCTGGTCGAGCTCGAGGCCCCCCTCAGCCTGCAAGGCCCTGGTCAGCTGGGCGGCCTGGGCGTAGGCCCGGTCGGGGTAGCCCTCGTCCTCGGGCAAAAAAACCACCAGCCGGCCTTCTGAACGCAGGCCGTGCCGGTTGATGCGCCCGGCGGTCTGGGCGATGGCCTCCAGAGGCCCCAAAGCCCGGTAGCCCACGGGAAAATCCAGCTCCACCCCGGCCTCCACCACCTGGGTAGCCACCAGGCGGCAGGGGGCCTGCTCGCTCAGGCGCTGCTGAATCTGCTCCAGCACCTCTTTGCGGTGGGCCGGGCACAGCGCGGTGGACAGGTGGTACAGCCCTTCCTGCAAACCCTGCGCCTCGGCCTGGCGAAAAAGGGCGTGGGCCTGCCGCTTGAGGTTCAGCACCACCAGGGCCTGGGGGTCGGCCTTCAGCAGGGTGGCCAGGTAGGGCCAGGGGGTGGGGTTTTTGAGCCACCAGTCAAGCTGCACCCGCTGGCTTTGCGAAAAAAGCGCCTTTGGGTCTGGCACCATTTCCTGCGGCTGCCAGCCCTGCGGTTCGTTTTCCTGGACTTTGGCGTGCAGGGCCTCGAAGGCCGGCTGGGTGGCGGTGGCGAAGACCACCACCGAACCGTACTGGTCGCTGGCCAGGCGGGCCAGGGTTTTGAGGGTGGGCACGGCCAGGTGGGTGGGCAGGGTCTGCACCTCGTCGAAGAGCAGCACGCTGCCGGCCAGGTTGTGCAGCTTGCGGCAGGCGCCGGGCCGGTTGGCGTGCAGGCTTTCCAATAGCTGCACGCTGGTGGTGAGGATGATGGGGGCCTCCCAGTTCTCGGCCAGCAGCCTGCGCTCGCGCTCGAGCAAATCCTGCTCGTCGCTCAGCGCTTTGGAGAGGGGCCGGTAGGCCAGGCTGTGGTCTTCCAGGATGTAGTGCGGCCCAAACTCGCGGAAAAGATCACGGTAGATTTTGGCGGTCTGGTCGAGGATAGATAGATAAGGCAGCACCACCACAATGCGGCGAATGCGGGGGTCGCGCACGGCGCGCTTCAGGGCAAAGCGCAGCATGGCCAGGGTTTTGCCGGCGCCGGTGGGTGCGGTAAGGGTGAAGAGGCGACCCTCCTGCTGGGCGGCCTGGGCACAGGCCTGGGCCACGGCCTGCCGCAGTTGGCGGGTTTTTTGAGGGACGGCAGGGTCGGCGGCCAGCTCGGCCAGCCGGGCCTCGAGCCGCTCCAAAGCCCGCGCGGCCTGTAAGGGCGGGGGTTCTGGACGCAGCAGCTCGGGGCCCTGCAGGTGCCGCTCGGTGTCCAGAAAGTCGGCGTCCACCAGGGCCGAGAAAAGCATCCGGGTATCGAGCATCTGGGCCGCATTGGACTGGTACTTTTCCTGCTCTGGGCCAAGCGAAGGCAGCGCCAGGCCATCCTGCTGCAAACGTTCTTTGAGCCGCTCCAGGTCGGTCTCGCTCAGCTGCAGTTCGGCTGGGGTGCCCTGGCCGCCGCGCTTATTCAGGTTCATCTCGCGCAGGCTCTCTTTAGCCCCGCTTTGCAGCCCGATGTGGTGGCCCTGAATGGCCAGGGCTACCTCGGGCTGGCGCAGCTCGAACAGAGCCAGGTGGGCCCCCGCCGACCAGTGGTCGAGGCCCTTTTGCTTGCCCTCCAGCCGCTGCTGGAAGAGGTCGCCATATTTGCCCAGGTCGTGCAGTTTACCGGCCAGCTCGGCTTTCTGCGAGGCGCCAAAAGGGGCGGCTTTTTGTGCTGCCAGCCGGGCTACCTCTGTGGCGTGCTCGCGCAGGGTCTGCCAGCGGGTGCGGTCGTGGTGGGAGTGGGCCCAGTAGACCTTGGGCGCGCCTAGCCACTGGGGGCTATATAGCTCCAGCACCTGCCGGGCCTCGTGCAGCCAGGCCTGCCGCAGGCTATCGGGCTTCAGAACCTCCACCCGCGGCCCCCAGCTTTGTATCCAGGGTAGCAGCTCGAGGGGGAATTGGTTTTGATCAGTGCCGACGGTAATTTGAACGAGAGTGCTGCCACCCTCGAGCTGCTCTAGGATCTGCAGGTTGGGGTAACCCCCCTCCCGGATGCGCTCGCTGGCCTCCGGGCTGAAGCGAAGCAGTACCTCAAGCGGCTGCTCGCTTGACACAATACCCCAGGCGCTGGAAAGGTACTGGCCGGGGTCGAAGTCTTCGGGAATGGTGTAGGTAACCTCGAGCAGGCGGGGCCGCTGGATGCGCTCGAGCTTGTAGGTTTTGAGGTTGTCCCGGTAGTGGATGCCCCGGCCATACAGGCGGTCTTTGCCGATGAGGTAGACCGCCATGTTGGCGCGGGAAACCTCGATAAAGTAAATCTCCAGCTCGACCTTAAAGGTTCGCTGCTGTGGGATGCGGTACTCGAAAGCCACCACCCTGCGCTCCAGCCAGCCCTGGGTGAGGGTCTCGAGGTTGGCCCCGCTCAGGCTGGGGGGGCGCACGGCGAGCGCCGAAATGCTTTTGAGGGCCAGGGCCTTGAGGGGCTCGGGCAGGTGCTTGACCAGCTTGCGTAGCGCCTCCTGATAGGCCCTGTTGCTGCCCGGTGAGTGGTGCGCCAGCATGCGGGTAGCGATAAAAGCCACCACCGTTTCGGTCGGGCTAAGTTGCTCCTGCACCTCGATGTGGTAGGTGCTGTGCAGGGTGTCGTGCATGAAGCGGAGCCCCAGCTGTGCGGCCAGGGCCTTTACTTCGTTCAGGTAGTCGAAGATGGCCCGCTCGCCCAGGCCCAGCTCCTGACGCAGTTCGCCAGGCTTCCAGGGCTTCTGCTGCAACAGCTCGAGCAGCCTGAGCAGCCGAAGGGCCTTGTTCTGGTGGTAGCTGAGGTCTGGCTGGCTAAACATACCGACACCAGAACCTTAGCAAACCCCCATCCAGCGCTCGTCCATTTACTAAAAATCAACCCATTTTTTATTAGAAAATCTGAGTCTGCTACGCTCAATAAGCGCACCAGAAGGGCCTACACCACCAGCCACTGCTGCCGCCACTCCTCCACCCATTCGCTGTAGTAGCCGGGCATAAAGATTTGGGCTGGGTCTTCGGCGTTGGGGAAGGGGTCGCCTTTGGGCTCGAGGTCGCAGATCCACTCTGCGCGGGGGTCGAGGCAATACACCCCGCCGCAGCTTTGAATGCTATCTTTCCAGCCCAGGGCCTGGCGCAGTTTATCGATGTTCCCCCACAGGGCCTTGCGGGGGTTCTTGTTGCGGGGGTTGCCCAGCCGATCCACCAGCAGTTCCACGCTGGCCTGCTTGCCCTGCACCAGCATGAACACCAGCAGCTCGCCCATCTTGCTGACCGCCGGAATGGGCACCGGACGGCCATTGACCCGCACCTCGAGCCGCCCAAAAGGCTCTACCTCCACGCGAAAACGCTCGGGCTGGGGAACCAGCCCCGGTATCTGGGCCAGCCCCGGAAAGCAGCCCAGTTCTTCACGCACCCAAAGGTTTTGCGGGTTTAGCCCTGCCAGCAGTTTTTGGGCCTGCTGCTCGTTGCCCCAGCGGCGGGCCAGTTCGGCCTCGATGACCTGCAACACCACCTGGCCGCGCTCGCTCAGCTTGCGTTCCTGTCGCAAGCTTTGCAGCCTGGGAAGGCTCTTGAGCACACTTTCTTGCTCCCCCAGCATCAGGTGGGCGGCGGCCAGGTCGGCCTCGAGCCAGACTTCTTGGGGCTGGAGCTGCCGGGCCTGGATGAGCTTGGGCAGGGCCTCCTCCACGCGCCCCATCAGCCGCAGGGTGTGCCCCCAGCCCCACAGCGCCGAGTGTTTGTCGTTGGAATCGGTCGAGAACCTGAGGGCTTGCCGGTAACTATCCAGGGCGCGCTCCCACTCCCCCAGGCCCCGCCGCACGGCCCCGAGACCCATCAGGGCCTGGGCGCGGAAGGCCCGGGCAGTTTCTTTGCGGCTAAGGCGCAGGGCTTCCAGCAGGTGCTGCTCGGCCTTGTGGGGCTGGTCGTTGAGCATGGCAAAGCCCAGGTTGTTGTGGGCCCAGGCCCGGTAGTAGGGGTCGTGCTCGAGGTAGGCCAGGGCTTCGCCCCCAGCACACCACCGCGGCGCTCCGCTTTCCCAGGTGGTTCAAAAACCAGCCCCGATCCAGCAACATGCGTCCCAGGGCGCTGCCATGCAGGTGGGCCCGCGCTTGGTCGAACACCTCGAGCCAGTCTGTCGCACCCGTCCAGAACAGGGCCTCCCCCTTGGTGCGGTAAAAGATGCTCCAGTCGAGGCTGGTGGCAGGGGCGGCCTCTTCCAGGGTTTGCAAGGCCTGCTGGTACTGCCCCAGCCGAACCTGGGCCCAGGCCTGGTACACCCTCAGGGCGGGGTCTGGGGATTGGGGGGCCAGCAGGCTCAAAATTTCCTCGGGCTGGCGCGCGCGGCAAAGGGTTTGCACATACAGCCGCCGGGCCGTGGGGTGTTGCATGAGCTCTGGCGGCAGGTTTCGCATCCGGGCCAGCAGCTCCTGGGCCTGCTGGTGGGTGCTGCACTGCTCAAAAAGGCTGTGCAAAAGCCCGAGGGAAGGTTCGTGATGTCCGGCATCGAGCAAAGCCTGTAGGCTCAGCCAGACTTCTGGGGGCAAAGGCTTTGACACACCGCCATCTTACCTGTAAATAGGCCAGCAGAGGGGTTAAACGCCCCTCTGCCCGTCCGTGTTGCAGGGCCTAACCCCCAGTGCCCAGCTTGGGCCGATCGTCGCCTTCTGCGAAGCTCGGCAAAACATGCTTAGCCGGGCTTGCCACAAGTGGCACAGCCAGCAACAACACCAGCAAGAGCGCTGCTACTGCCTTCGTCCAACCAAATTGCCCAGAGCCGATTACACCTGGATTGAGTGTGTGAAGTTTCGTTTTCACACCTCCAGGCTCGGAGGGGGTACTGCGCGATTTGTGCAGGGTGGTGTACCCTATGCCCTAAGAATCTGCGCGAACCCCAAGCAAGTGCCAAAACCCAGGGGGGTTCGCGCAAGCCGAGAAACCGGCTAGGGGACATTGAAAACCCACATTTGCCCCACC
>NZ_JBEVAL010000051.1:0-18331 GCF_051297115.1 Meiothermus cerbereus | reverse complement strand
TCCTCGAACGCCAGCTTAGAAATCGTTCCCTCCGTGTCCCTGTCCATGTTTTTCAACTTTTGTCGTGTACTTAGAAACGTCCCTTCAAAGGCTCATACCCCGCATTGCCTACTCGACTAACAAACAAGCGTTTGGTTGGGCTAGAGTATACCGATGGGCCCTATATTATGTCAACGTTTTGTGGCCTTGCATGCAAAAAAACGTTATATTGCAGGCATTGCACAAAATGAAGTTTTTTTGTTACGCGAAGCCCACCCCCTCCGTTAAGTTGCGCCAGGGCAGATTGGCAAAACCAGCGGAATGAGTCAATGCATACCTGGCGCAATTCCTAAAGCGAACTTTCGGTACGGCATCTCGCATTTCGCTTATGGAGACACTTAGCCCTGGCCCTGCGTTGCTTTTGACCCACAGCCTCGAGCCCAGCCAGAAGAGGCTTGGAGCAACCTGGCGCCCCGATCCCCCGCTTCCCGCTTTGGGGCCAATGTGCTACACTTTTAGGGTTGCCTGGCTCGGCCCGGCAGGATTACTTTTCTGGCTCTAACCTGGCCAGTTTTTTGGAGGAAGCGATGAAACGCACTTGGCAACCCAACAAGCGTAAACGGGCCAAAACCCACGGTTTTCGCGCCCGGATGAAGACCGCCGAAGGCCGCAAAGTACTAGCCCGCCGCCGCGCTAAAGGCCGCGTGAAGCTGACCGTCAGCAGCGAGCCTCAGCTGCGCCGCTAGACCCAGGGCGTTTTCCTGGCTCCCCGATTCTGGGGAGTTTTTTTTCCCTGTGCGCAACATTAGCCATAAGACCTGGCCACGCATCCATGCCATTCTCTTCCCTCAAAGGTGAAAAAGCCTTCCAGCGCCTTCGTGGGGGACGCCTGGGGCGTGGAAAGTACCTGATGGTGCGCTGGTTCCCGCTACGACCCAACGCCTTCAATCCGGTGCGGGTGGGCATAGTGGTCTCCAATAAGGTGTCCAAAAAAGCTACCGTGCGCAACAAGATTCGCCGTCGCCTGCGGGAAATTTTGCGAAAAATGCACCTTCCGCCGTGCGAGATGGTGGTGGTGGCCCAGCCCGAGGCGGTGGGCGCGTCCTACTGGGATTTACTAAAGGATCTAACCCATGCCCTAAAAAAGAGCGGGCTGGTACAATGACACAGGTTGGTTTGCTCTATTGTGGAAACCCGGAGCGTCGGTCTGAGATGTTAAACCAGTTTCTAAAGGGCAGCGTGCGCTTTTATCGGCGCTTTATATCTCCATTGAAGCCGCCCACCTGCCGCTTCTACCCAACCTGCAGCCACTATGCACTGGAAGCGCTGGAGCGCCACGGGCCTTTTTGGGGCCTGTACCTGAGCCTCAAGCGTGTTCTTAAGTGCCACCCCCTGCACCCGGGTGGGTTGGATTATGTACCTAAGGAAAGGCCTCGAGTCCGCTGGAATCCCCTGGACTCGCTGAAGTAAAAGGAGCAACTGGATGAAACGCTGGTTCTGGATAAGTTTGGCTTTGATCGCCCTGGCCCCCGCCTTCGCCCTCACCCCCGAGTGGCGCGAGGTAGACGTCAACAAAGACGGCAAGCCCGAAAAAGTGGCCGTCACCAACCTGGCCGACATCGCCTTCAATGAACAGGGTCAGATTGTGGGTTGGTACATCAAAACTGTGCGCGCCACCGACTTCAAGGGCAACTACGACCGCGCTCCAAACCTGGTTCACTCGAGCCAGACCCTACCCGGAACCCTCGAGGGCTTCACCCCAAGCAGCCGCGAGTTTATCCGTCGGGAAGCAGGCAACCCCGATGCCGACTTCATCGCCCGCTTTAGCGACGGTAGCACCACTCTTACCTACACCGTCCACCCCCGCTTCCTGACCATCGACGTAGATGTGCAAAGCCCCACCCCTCGCAAGCTGGTCTGGGCCGGCATTGGCGGAACCGACACCCCCATCACCAAGTGGCTGGGGCAGGGCAATAAAGAACCCCTTAACGCAGGGCAAGGCCCGGCAGTGTACGTGGGCTGGCAGACCCAAAAGAGCGCGGGTTTTGCCATGTTTATCCGCCCCCAAACCCCCACCCCCATCACCCTCACCCAGCTCAATGGCGCAGGCATCGCAGAGATTAGCGTCCCGGCGGGCAACTTTAATCTCAAGGTATATGGCGGCGCCAACGAGCTGGTGCGTCTGAACGTGGAGAACTTCTATGAGCTGCCGGGGGTTTTCCAGCCCAACATCTGGGGCCAGATTTCGCTTGGCCTGCTGTGGCTGTTAGAAGAAGCCCACAAACTGGCCGGGGGTAGCTGGGTATTGGCAATTGTGCTGGTCACAATCTTGATTCGGATATTGTTTTGGCCCTTGATGCACCAGCAGTATAAGAGCATGGCCGAGATGCAAAAAATCCAGCCCCTGATGAAAAAAATTCAGGAGAAGTACAAAGACAACAAGGAAAAGCAGCAAGAAGAGATGATGAAGCTTTACCAGGAGCACAAGATCAACCCCCTGGGCGGCTGCTTTCCCTTACTTTTGCAGATGCCTATCCTATTCTTGATGTTCAAACTAATGTCGGGCTATGAGTTTGGTCAGGGTTTTCTTTGGGTTCCAGACCTGGCCTTGCCGGATCCGCTCTACATTCTTCCTATCATTTACATACTGGTCATTTTTTTGTCTACGCTTATGACCGCGGCAGGAAACAGGGATGCCATTCGGCAAGGGATAATAATCAATCTCGTTTTTGCTTTTATCCTTTTTAGTTTTCCTGCGGGCGTGAACTTATATTACACCTTGTTCACCATCCTGGGAGTAGGCCAGCAGTACTTGATAAATAAGCAACTTGGGATTGGAAAGCCTTTCGTAGCCAGCTAGTAGTTTAGATTTTTTACATCCAGCAATAGAAAAACCAACCGCACGATGTCAATCGTGCGGTTGGTTTGAAATAATTCTGTGTGAGGAGGTGAAAAAAATGGAAATCCTGATGGAACTTCTAGGGATTTACAACACTTTTCTTAGCAATTTCCTTTGGTAACGGCTGCTAGTCAGTATATATTTATTCGCCCCCAACTGGGGGCGTTTTTTGTCTATGCTTGGTAAGCTATAATCGGACGATTAGCTATGGATGACAAAAAGCGTGGACTCGATGATCTGTTATCCGACCTGGGGATTGGGGAAAACGAAAGCGCCCCCGAGGTCGTACTGAAGGAGGAAGAGGCCGCCCCACTCGTGACCCAGCCCAACCAGGCACAAGACCCCAAAAGCGTGCTCGAGCACTTTATGGTGGGATTGCTCTTGCGCTTAGACCCAGCCTATTCGGTGGAAATAGCCCAGGATGGCGAGCTGTTCCGGGTCGAGATTCTGGGAGGCGACTCGGGGCGGGTGATTGGGCGCGAGGGCAAAACCCTGCAAAGCCTCGAGTTCATTGTAAATGTGGCCATGGCCAAGCACTTCGGCCCGGCTTACCGGGTGGTGCTGGATGCGGCAGGTTACCGTCGCCGCAACGAAGAGCGCATCCGGCGGATGGCCTCCGACGCGGTGTTGCAGGTGGAGGTGAGCGGTCAGCCCATCGAACTGCCCCCCATGCGCCCCAGCGAGCGGCGCCTGATTCACGTGATGCTCAAACAGCACCCCAAAGTAACCACCACCTCGGTGGGCGAAGGGGAAGAACGCCATGTGGTGGTCTTACCGCGGGAGGCCAGCACACCCGAAAATGACCCCCAGGCCTAAGCGCTTTTTAGAGCTTCTGCAGGCTTTGCAACAGGAGCTGCTGGCTGCCGGGAAACCCGCCGTCGAAGCGCGCTGGCTGGTGGCCCACGCAGCCCAGCTAAGCGACCATGAGCTGGCCTTACGGCTTACAGAATCCGTGCCGCCGGACATAGAAGAAGCCGCCTGGGCCATGTTGCGCCTGCGGCTTTCGGGCTATCCCTTGCAGCTGCTGCTGGGCGAAGCCGAGTTTTATGGGCTCAAGCTCAGGGTAGAGCGCGGGGTTCTGATTCCCCGGCCCGAGACCGAAGGGCTGGTCGAACACGCCCTGGCCCACTTGCCGCTGGACAAACCGGCTCGTGTGCTGGATGTTGGCACCGGCAGCGGGGCCATCGCGCTGGCCATCAAGGCCATGCGGCCCCAGGCCACCGTCTGGGCCAGCGACATCAACCCCAAAGCCCTCGAGCTGGCCCGCAGAAACGCGCTGCAACTGGGGCTCGAGGTCACCTTCCTGGAAGCCCCCTTTACCGCCAACCTGCAGGGGCTGGATCTGATTGTCTCCAACCCCCCCTACCTGCCCGACAGCTACCGCGAAGAAGCCCCGCCCGAGCTGGCCTACGAAGATTCCACCGCCCTCTACGCCGGCCCGGATGGCCTGGAGGTGGCCCGCGAACTGCTACCCCAGGCCTGGAAGACCCTCAAACCTGGGGGCTGGCTGTGGCTGGAACTGGCCCCCGAAAACGTCTACACGCTGCTGGCCGAAGCCACCGCCCAGGGCTGGCTCGAGGCCCGGGTGCTACCTGACCTGACCCAGCGGCCCCGCTATCTGGTAGGCCAGAAGCCCGTCGAATCCCAGAACTTTGCGGATGCCTAAAGCAAGAGGCCCAGCAGAATCACTAAAAACCGCGATAGAATCTGAAATATGGACTTGCGTGTATACCTGCAGACCGCCCTCGATGCAGCCTATCTGGCCAAAGGCATTCACCAGTACTACCAGGAGAAGGGTTTTACCCTAAGCAGCAAGTCCACCCCCACAGACCTGGTTACTCAGGCCGACCACGAGTCGGAAGCGGCCATCCGAGAACTCATTGCCGCGCGCCACCCCGACCACGTGGTGCTGGGAGAGGAGCAGGGCCAGGACAGAGAAGGGGCTTTTCGCTGGATTGTAGACCCCCTGGATGGCACCGTAAACTACGCCCACGGTTTTCCCTTTTATGCGGTGAGTATCGGCCTCGAGGCCCACGGCGAGGTGGTGCTGGGAGTGATTCTCGATACCGCCCGGGGCGACCTATTCACCGCTACCAAGGGGGGCGGGGCCTTCATGAATGGCCGCCCCATCCGGGTTTCCCCTCGAGCCACCCTGGTGGGAAGCCTGCTGGCCACCGGCTTCCCCTATGACGTTAGCAAAGACACCGAAAACCTGGTCTACTTCCAGCGGGCCCTGACCAGAGGGCTTATGGTGCGGCGTCCCGGCGCTGCCGCCCTCGACCTGGCCTACGTGGCCGCCGGGCGTCTGGATGGTTTCTGGGAGGTGAAGCTCAACCCCTGGGATGTGGCCGCAGGCTGGCTCATCATCCGCGAGGCCGGGGGTACGGTTACGGGCATGGAGGGGGAGGCCTACCGGCTGGGCAACCGCTACCTGGTAGCCTCCAACGGCCTGATTCACCAGCCTCTGCTGGACACCATACACGGGCGATAGGGCTGGATAGAGCGCTCTTCACAAGAAGAGTGCAACATTCGAGGGCAGCCATCAAATAACCTTGCGCCCGATATCCCGCCGGTAAATGGCGTGCTCGAATCTGACCGCACCCACCCCCACATAGGCCCGCTCAATGGCTTGGCGCAGATCCTCACCAAGCCCCACCACACTCAGCACCCGGCCCCCGTTGGTGAGCAGGCCTTGCGGGCCTCTGCGGGTTCCAGCCTGAAAGTAAAGCACCTGCTCGGGGGGCCGCTGGGGCAGCGACAGCGGCAGGCCTTTATGGGGGTCGTCGGGGTAGCCCGGCGCAGCCATCACCACACAGGCCGAAGCCAGCGGATGCCAGTCCAGGGTCAGCTCGTGCAGGCGGCCCTCCACCACCGCCAGGGCCAGCTCCACCAGGTCGGTCTTGAGCAGGGGCAGAATGGCCTGGCACTCGGGGTCGCCAAAACGGGCGTTAAACTCCAGAACCTTGGGCCCATCGTCAGTGAGCATCAGGCCAGCGTAAATGACCCCCTTGTAGACGATCCCTTCAGCCCGCAGCCCATCCACCAGGGGTTTGAGCACCCGCTCGATAATCTCGGTCAGCAGGCCCGGCGCCAAAGGGTAGGGGCAGATAGCCCCCATGCCCCCGGTCATGGGGCCGGTATCGCCGTCGAGCAAGCGCTTGTGATCCTGGGAGGGCAGCAGGGGCTTGATGGTGATGCCGTCGGTTACGGCCAGCACAGTGACCTCGGAGCCGCTCAAAAACTCCTCGATTACGATTTCGGTGCGCTCTGGCCCCGAAAGAATGTTGGCTACGGCCTGCTTGGCCTGTTGCAGGCTGGTTGCCACCGTTACCCCTTTGCCCGCGGCCAGACCCGAGTCTTTGACCACGATGGGCGCCCCCACCCCCTCGAGGTAGGCCAGGGCGTCCAGTACGTCACTAAAACTCCTGTGCCGGGCCGTGGGAATGCCAAAGCGCTCCATCAGCCCCTTAGCAAAGGCCTTGGAGCCCTCGATCATGGCAGCCTGCTGGGTGGGCCCAAAAATTTTCAGGCCCCTGGCCAAAAACGCATCGGCGATTCCCTCCACCAACGGCGCTTCCGGCCCCACCAGGGTTAGCTCGATGCCTTCCTGGTCGGCCCACTCGGCCAACCCCTGCACGTCACCATCCCAGGGAATGCACTCGGCCAGCTCGGCCATACCAGGGTTGCCTGGTGCAGCGTACAGCTCGCTCACCAGCGGCGACTGCGCCACCTTCCAACACATCGCATGTTCCCGCCCGCCCGAACCAACGACCAATACTTTCACGGAGCTAAGAATAACAGGGGGCAGTGAACAGCGAATAGGGGCCTGCGAACCCACCCGAAGCTCGCTCTTTTTGCTGAGGGCCCCACCTGAGGCAGCGGTGGGGCAGCTTCGGGTTTGTGCTGCACAACACTTCAGTTGGGGTTGGCATCATACCTCCCCCCTCAGCACCATCCGCACCGCCTCGGGGTAGGCCAGGTGTTCTTGTTCCAGAATGCGGGCCGACAAGGTTTCCACGGTATCGCCTGGCAGTACCGGAACCCGGCGCTGCAACACGATGGGGCCGGTGTCCATACCGGCATCCACAAAGTGCACGGTGCAGCCCGTCTCGCTCACCCCCGCCTCGAGGGCCTGGCGCTGGGCGAAGAGGCCGGGAAACTGCGGCAAAAGCGAGGGGTGAATGTTGAGGATGCGCCCCTCCCAGGCTTGCACAAACTCCGGCGACAATAGGCGCATAAAGCCCGCCAGCAGAATCAGGTCTATGTGGTGGTCGCGCAGGAGTTGGCCCGCTACCTGCTCGAACTGAAAGCGCCCGGTAGTGCCGGCTGCACCTTGTGTACGGTTCCTGGGCCAGGGCACGTATTCGGCTTCTACCTGGGCCTCAACCGCTTTTTGCAGGGCCAAAGCTTCACGCCGATCGGAGATGACCAGCACGATGTGGCCCAGTGGGTTGTCGTGGGGAAAGGCTTTGAGCAAGGCTTCCAGATTGCTGCCGCGCCCCGAGGCCATAACGGCAATGCGGGCGGGTCGTCCCAGAGGAAAATGTTTCATCCGATAATCCTCCAGTTACGCGCCATCGCCAGTTGGCGCAGCCTGGGTTCGGGGTACACCACCACCGGCTGCTCGGCCAGCTCGAGCATCGGCAGGTCGGGCAAGCTGTCGCCATAAGCCGCGAAGAGCGCCTCTCCCTGCAAAAACTTGCCAAGGTGTTCGGCTTTATGAGCCCCCGAGCGCACTGGCCCCCGCAGCCGACCGGTAAAAACACCACCTTCGACCTCGAGGGGTGTGCCCAGGGCCTCCACCCCCTCCCCCAGCCGCCGCGCAAAGGCTTCCAGAATGGGCTGGAAGGTGGCCGAGCACAGCACCAGCCGCCGCCCTTCCTGCCGCAGCCTGAGCAATTCGTCCAGCACCTCGAGCCGTCGCTTGGGCCAGAGCTCGTTGGTAACCACCCACTCGCTCACGGCGGTTAGCTCGGCCTGCCCCAACCCCGCCAAAAGCCCTGCGGCCCCTTCCATAAAGCGATCCTGAAAGGCCCGCTTATCTGCCAGGCCCAGCCGTGCGGCCACAGCGCCCGGCAGGTTGCGATAGAAAAACCTCTGATACTCCCCCGCCCGCCCGTGCGCCTGCATCCAGGCGGCCATGCCCCGCCAGGTCTCGCCGGTGGTTAGGGTGCCTTCTAGGTCTGCCGCGATGGTGTTCATGGTTGCTGCTCAAAATACCATTTACTGGCCCCGGTGTCGCCGCTTATGGCGCCCTTGTCTTTGGCCGACAAGTACCCCGGAGGAGACTTTTGCTCAGGGCACGGTGGAGGTCTGGGGTTTATGACCTGTGGGCTCATAGGTAGCAATCACCACACCCGTAGTCGAAACCACGCTACCCACCAGCTTCAGGCCAACGGGCGGCGTACCCTCGCCAAAAAGCCGCTTGCCCTGGCCCAACACCACCGGATAGGTCTGGACGATGAGCCGATCCAAAAGGCACGCTTTCAGCAGCTGGGGGTAGAGCGTCGAGCTTCCCTGCACCAGCAGGTCGGGGCCTTCGGTGGCCTTGAGTTCTCGAAGGGCATCCAGGTTGGGCAAGCGGTGGCTGTTGTGCCACGTGGGGGTCAGGTCGCGGCTCGAGAGCACATACTTGGCCGTAGGGTTGAACCGGGCTGCAATGTGGTTCTCCGGGGGCATCTGGGGCCAGTATGGGGCAAAAATCTCGTAGGTCTTGCGCCCCAGCAGCAGCGCATAGGGCGCACCCAGCAGATAGCCCTGCACGGCCTCACGCGTGATGTCGTCGGAATACGCCCAGATCCAGCCGCCGAGTTCAAACCCCCCGCTGCAATCCTCCTCTGGCCCTCCAGGGGCTTGCATCACACCGTCCAGCGATACAAACACCGCACCGATAATCTTTCGCATTTCTGCATGCTACTTCAGGAGAATACGGCGCACGGTGCGCCGTATTCTGGTTGTGTTTACCGGAATCACGTTCTAGTTGAGCCTGAACGAGTAGTAGGTGCACCGGCCCGTCCACACCGTGATGGGCCCCTTGCTGCGGCTGGGGTCGGGGGCGTTGACCTTTACGGTTACACGGCAATTGTCGGTGCCCAGCCCAGCATTGTAGACGTTGTATAAGTCGAAAACGTTGCTCGTAGAAGCGTTATCGGCGCGGAGCACTTTGTCAAAGCCTGGGCCACTCACGTAGAGCTTCCAGTCGTAGGTCAGGGCTTCGTTGCTGGGGTTTTCCACGGTAATCCCGCCGTAGTAGCGGGTAGGGGTAGGCCCAATGCGGAGGGTACAACCTATATCGCTCAAGACAATGGTGCTGCCGCCCGCTACCTTTACGCTCGTGCAGATGCGGAACAGCCCACCTGAGTACTCCCTCGAGTACACCCCGTAGTCGGTAATTCTGGGATAGGGGTTGACAGGCGGCTCCAGGACATTCAGGTTGAGGGTTTGCGCGGCGGTAGCTCCCTCGCTATCCTGGGTAGTGACACGAACCTGGCGGGTGCCGGTTGCACCAAAGGTAACCGAAACCGAGCAGCCCGTACTGGTCGAAAGCGTGTCGGGGGCGTCTACCGACCAGTTGGTTTTGCTGCATAGCTGGTTGGTATCGGCTTCGTTGGGGTCGGTAATGAGGGCCGTGATGGGGTAGGCCTCGCCCTGGCGGGGGGTGCCGCCGTATTGCAGGGTCAGGGTGGGCGGGGTGTTGGTCACGTTAACCACAAAACTGCTGCTGGCCTGGCTGCTGCCGTACCGGGCCAGGAGTGTCAGCGTCCTGCTGCCCACCGTGGTGAAGGTGCGCTTGAGCTCAGGGCCGAACAGGCTGTTGCGGTCGGTGCTCCAGCTGCCATTAAAGAGGGTGCCGTCCAGGTTTGAGGTCACGGTTAGGTCAACGCTCTTGGCAACAGGGTGGGTCACGCTAAAGAACTGGGCCAGGTTGGTCTCGACGCGCAGCTGCACCGTAGCAGGGTTGGTCTTGATGGTGATTTTAGGCGCTTCGGAGCTGCCTGGCGCGGCTTGCTCTCGCTTCCAGGCCTCACTGCGGCGAGCATCGAAGTTCAGCACGCTCAGGGAGTTGAAGATGCTGCTTACGTAATCGGCAGGGACGTAGTAAAAACCACCATCGCCTGCGCCACAGCCCCAGGAGTTCTTGACGATGAAATACCCACCCCCGCCAATGTTGGGGGTTTTGCCGAACTCGCTCATATCCTGGTTGGACAAAAAGCCCACAATCTGTACGGCGTGGCCGCCATAAGAACCACTGACCTCTTTACCCTTGTCGAGCATGGTCTTGCTGTAGTTGCTCACCACACCGTCGCTCTTCACATCGTCCATGAAGCCTTTGTAGACCGGGAACGAGGCCAGCAGCACGTAGCCCTGCGAAAGGTAGTTGCGCAAGCGGTTGAGGTCGAAGGTGTCGCCATTTTTCCAGACCTGGATGGTGCGCGAAGAAGCCACCCCCGGCCCGCCAAAGGTAGCCTTGGCGTAGCCACAAAAGGTAAATATAAAGGTGGTGCAGACCCGGCGGCTCTGGTGGGCAGTATCGGAGCAGGTGCCGGTATAGCCATTGCAGCTATTGGCGTACGAGCCACTATCACCATCCTTGACGCTGGGACGGCTATTGGCTCCGTTGTAGGTCCAGCCCCCCTCGCCGGGAAAGCTCTGGCCCTTGTTTACCGCGGTCTCGAGGGCCTTTTCCGACCAGTAACCGTCGGTGTAGTCGCTGGAGTCCCAGTCCTGCTTGACCTTGTTGACCAAAAACTGCTCGGAAAGGTCGGCTGGGTTGTTGTTTTGCACCCGCTCGCGGCTTTCCACTGCTCCAATGGCGGTAAAGGCCCAGCAGGTACCGCGTTTGGCCTGGTTCTTAACCGGGCTGATAAAGTTTTTCAGGGGAAACCAGAAGCGCTTAACCAGGTTGGTGGAATTGCAGGGGCCGTTGTTGTCGGTGCCGTTGCCTGGGTTGATGGCCTGGGGTTGAATGCCTCCCATGGGCTCGAGCCGGGCCGTGCGCAGGCTGGCCGGCTGGCTTCCGAGCAGCTCGTTGAGCTGATGGAGGGCCGCTTTAATCTCGGCCAACGGCTTCCCCTTTAGGCTATCGGGGCTGGGGGCGCGGGGTTTGAGGTCTTCGGGCAGGAGCGCATAGCTCAAGGCGTAGTCGTCCAGGGCGTTGTCCACGCTCTGCGCGCGCTGGTGCACCTCGACAGCGTTGCGCAGCTGGGTTCCGAGGCCAAACAGCACCACCGAAGCTCCATCCGGCCCACTTACTGGGCGGTCGCCCTCGAATCCAGGGCTGCCCGCGGCCTCGGCAAGCAGGGCGGCGGTGTTGGGGTCCGGGTTAGAGATGCCGCTCAGGAAGCGCTTGTCGTTTTGGTACTGGGCTTCTCGAGCCTGCCTGGCCGCAGCAATAGAAGCCGTACTGGAGAGCGCCAGTTCGCCCGAGGCAATGCCCTTCTGGAACTCCTCCGGGCTTACCATCTGGGCATCGGCAGGAAGGCCTTCCTTCCAGGCGTTGGCCTCGCTGAACAGATTGGGATCGGGCTTGCTTCCACCAGGTGAACAGGCGCCCAATGCAGCCATCAGGATAACAAGTATTCCAAACCACTTATATGCTTTCATCTAATTCCTCCTCTCTGCTAAAACGCTGGCGAGCTCGAGCCCGCAGGTTCCACAAAATCGCGCATATGGGGAGGTGAAGCGGGCCCCGCAGCGGGGACAGGCCTCGAGCAGCCGCTCCCCGTCGTTGAGGCAGTAGCGCTCCGGCGAGCCAAGCGTAACGGCGCGGTTGCAGTACGGGCAAATGCGATAAAAGACAGCAGGTTTCTCTTCCACATACTCACTTCCTTTCTTTGGCCCCACCGGGGGGCTGGTTGGCGGCGGCCATGCCCAGGGTGGGCGTGGTTCCCCTGAGGCTGTAGCCAACCCCCGCCGAGAGGGGCAGGTAGGTCTTGCCGTTCACCACAATGCTGTAGGTAGTACCCGCAGCCCAGCCAAGGCCGGCCAGCCATAGCAGCGCCAGGTTGTGCAATCTGGGGTCGAACATGGTTGCTCCTTTCGACCCTCAGGGTGCTTTAAGGTTGGTTAGATTTCGGTCAGAATTAGTCGGGGTTTTGCCGAAAAGCCAACGGCCCTCACCGCCGCAGGGGGTCATCGTCCGGGCGCACGCTACAGCCCCCGCCTGCCCGCAAAGCACACACTGCACCTGGACATCAGGTCGTGAGGAAGCTCTGCCAGCGCACCGGCAGGGTCTCGCCCACCTCGAGCATCCATCCCCGGACCTCCTGATAGAGCCGATCCAGGCTCTTGTGGTTCCCACACCGCCGCAGGGCCTGTAGGGTCAGGCGCAAAGCCTCGAGGTCGTAGGGGTCGGCCTCCAGCAGGATTCTGCCCAGCCGGGCGGCCTCCCGGGGCTCCGCCTCGAGCAAAGCCTGAGCGCTACTGTGCAGGGCCAGATAGACCGACTCACGCACAGTTTCGTACAAGGAGGGAAGCCCCCCCAGGTAAACCTCCCGCCACAAGCGGGCCTCACCGGTACGCAAAAACTCCTCCAGGTCGGAGTCAACCGCCGCGCCCAGGGCATAGCCCGAGGGGGTGGTTGCCACAACCCAGGCCCCCAGGCTCGAGCGCACCGTATGAATGAGCTCCTTAAGTGAGGAAGCCGCCTTCTCCTCATTCTCGCCGGGGTAGAGGCTGTCCAGGAGCTCGAGCTTATCCATCTCGCCCCGCCCAGCCACCCGCGCCTCGAGCAAGGCCGCCAGCAGCTCCTTGCGTTTCTGGCCCCGCACTGCCTCGCTTCTGCCCTCCAGCCTCCACTGCATGGGCCCCAGCACCTCCAGGCGGAGCAGGGCCGGGGTTGGACTGGCCGGGGGCTGCCCTTCGAGCTGGGGGAAGTAGCGGCGGGCCAGGTAGGCTCCGTTCTGCAGGCCACGGGCCTCGAACCAGGCCAAATGGACACGGGCGCTTTCGAGGTTAGCGGTGATACGGTCGAGCTCGAGGCCGATGCGTTCGGCATACACCTGCCAATCCGAACCCGAGGCCAGTTGATAGGCCTCCTGCAGGCAGCTTCGGGCCGCTTCGCGCTGGCCCAGTTCGGCCAGGGCCAGCCCTTTGGCCGTCAGGGCCTGGTACTGTGGTTGCTTAATTCCAAACCCCTGGGCCATCGCCAGGCATTCCTCGGCTGTTTCCAGGCCCCGTGCAGCCCGTCCCAAGCGGGTCTCTACTTTGGAAAGCTGGCACAGTGCCATAAACAGCTTGCTGCCGCCAAAGGGCCTGGCAAGCTGCACGGCGTGTTCGGCGTGTTTGAGGGCCAGGGCGTTGCCGTAGGTGGGCTGCCAGTCCAGGTAGAGGTTGCTGAGCTGGATCTCACAGGTAATCAGGAAGCTCGAGGCATCGCTTCGCAGCAGGATTTCCCGGCTCTCGCCAAAGGCTTCCTCGGCCTGCTCGTACTGGCCCATCTCGTGCAGAATGCGGGCTTTTTTAGTGAGGGTGCTGGCGTAATGGCGGCTGATTCCCGCCTGGGCATACAGGCGCAGGGCCTCTTCGGTATCGGCCAGCATCTCGGCTTCACGGCTGAGTTCCTCCAGCACCATGGCCCGGTTGTGCAAGGTGGAGGCCGTATAGGCCGGTTTGCCGGCGCTGCGGGCGGCCTCTACCGCCTGGTTGAATATCGAGAGGGCGGCCTCGAGGTCGTCCTGGTAGAAACGCGCCAGCCCGCAAACCGTGAGCAGCCGCGCCTGATTTAGCGGGGCGCATTGGGAATTCAAGGCTGCTCTGGCGATGGCTTCGGCCCCGGTGTGGTTGCCCTGTAGGGTGCGGGCAAAGCCAATGTGATAAGCCAGCTTGGGGTCGGGGTCGGTGTGCAGTTCCGGCTGGGCTTCCCATTGCTGCAGCACACCTTTGTAGTCCCCCAGGGCAAACTGCAGGGC
The DNA here is from genome assembly GCF_051297115.1 of Meiothermus cerbereus. GTDB lineage: Bacteria > Deinococcota > Deinococci > Deinococcales > Thermaceae > Meiothermus > Meiothermus cerbereus_A. The sequence goes on along the minus strand of NZ_JBEVAL010000051.1, from coordinate 4,543 downwards.
AATCCGCCGCTTGGCCCAATCCAACGGGGTTTTCTCGCGGTCCGGGAAGCGCCCTAGCAGCCGCTCCACCTCGCGCGAGTCACCCTGATCGGCATAGCAGCCCGCCAACAGGAAAAGGGCCTCGGGATGGTTGGGCTGGTCCTCCAGCACCCACCGCAGCAGCCGCATGGCTTCCGGGCGGTCGGCGCTTTCCAGAACCTGGGCCGCCGCAAGCGCCAGCGCGGTGCGCTCTGGAGCGGGTGCATAAAGGGCTGCCTTGGCCCACAGCCGCGCAGCCTGTAGCTCATCGCCTTGCTGCTGAGCCGCCTCGGCAGCACCTTGCAGGCGGGCCAGAATTTCTTCGGTTTGCAGTCCGGCTCCCTCGAGGTAGCGCGCGGCAGCCAGCGGTTGGTGGGCCAGGGCCTCGAGCGCCCTTTGGGCATACCCACGCTGGGCTTGCGGTGGCAGAGCCCGCAAAGCCACTTCCTGGTAGAGCGGGTGGGCAAATTCCTCGCCCCGAAATATGCCCTGCCGCCTTAAAGCCGTCTGGGCGGCGTGCAATTCTTCGGGCGAAAGCCCGGCTACCCTGGCCCACACGGCGGGGTCGGCCCCTAGCCCCAGGAGGGCCTTGCTTTCCAGGGTCTGGCGCAGGGTGGGAGCATGCGCGGCCTGGTGCAGCCACTGCTCCAGAAGCGCCTCCACCGTATGGGGTAGGGTGCCGGCCTGGGGAGGCCGCCAGTGCCACTGCCGCCCATCGCTCCACAAAAAGCCCTGCCGGGCCAGATAGCGCAGATACTCCAGGCTAAAGAGGGGGTTGCCCTGGGCGTGCTCATAAATCCAGGCCAGGGCTTCGCCGGGCAACGGACTTCCCAGCGTGGCCTCGAGCATGGCCTGCGCGGCTTGGGGAGAGAGGGGCACCAGGCGATGCGCCTCAAAGGGCTCGGGGGGTGCGCTGCGGCTGGTAACCAGCAAGGCCACACCCCTGGTTCGCAAGGCAATGGCAGCCAGGGCCTGAATCCACTCGAGGCCCTCCGGGCCGACCTCGTGGATGTCTTCCAGGTGCAGCACCACCGGAGCCAGCGCAGCCAGCAAGGCGCCCAGCGCCTCTGCCGTTCTTGGACCGTCCAGCGCTTCACCTTTTTGCAGCCGGAGCAGCAGGGGTTCGACCCAGGCAGGAAGCCTATCCGGGTGGGGCAGGCCGCGTACCAGTGCGCCCAGCGGCGTTAGGGCATGAAAGCCAAAACTGCGGCAAGGGGTCTCCCGCAAAAGCTGCTGGGCCAGGTGGCTCTTGCCAACACCCGGCTCGCCCCACAGGGCCAGGGCCAGCCCGGCCCGCTTGAGCACGACACTCTTGAGGCGCGGGCGTAACAAGGCGGTGAGCTCCACCTGGGTATCCGTAGTCTCCAGTCTAGCCATGACCCAGATTCCAGGCTAGCGGAACCCGCGTTATATCGGCGTTACCCCACCCAAAAACAATCCTCTGCGCTTGCAGAGGATTCTTGCTTAGAGGTGTTATTGTGGGCATCTGTTCACCGGCTCAACCGCTCATCCTTGCTGCCGGTGTCGTTGTACTTGCCCACCCGCTGCAACAGCTTCCCGGCCTGCTCCGTCTCAGGCACCCCCAGCAATTGCAGGCGAAATTTGGACACGGCTCGAGGATAGTCCAAACCGCGTTACGAAGCCGTTATGGTACAGGTGCCTACGCGCCCATGCCCGAGAACTGCCGAAGCCCCCTGCGCCACAACCAGCGGTTGATCAACCAGAAGACCCCGAACCAGATCCCCAACACCAAAAAGCCCTGGCCCACGCTACCGGGCAGGGGCAGCCCGGCAAACAAGGCTGCCGGGAAGTAGACCAGGTAAGGAAAGGGGGTGAGCAGGGCAAAGTTGCGCACCGCCTCGGGAAACACCGAAAGCGGGGCAATAAGCCCTGATAAAAACAGGTAGGCCACGAACCACAGCTCCTCCACCGCTGCGCCCCGCTCGGTCCAAAAACAGAGCATGGCAAAGGTGTACTGCATCAAGAAGCGCAACAGGAAGGCTGTTAGCGAGGCCACCAGGCCCAGGAGCACACCCTCGAGCTCCGGCACAAAACGGGCCTGCGGATAGACCAGCAAAAAAATAGCCACAATCAGAAGGCCAAAGGGCAGCCGGGTCAGGCGCTCGGCCAGGTGCTGCATCAGGTGATCCCAGACCGGGTCTATGGGCTTCAAAAGCTTGAACGACAGGCGCCCCTGTACTACGTCCTCCTGGAACTCCCAGATCACCCAGATGATGGTGAGTTGGCGTACCAGGAAGACGCTCAAAAAGTAGCGGGCAAACTCCGGGGCCGAAAGCGCGAAGCTGCCCCCCTCGGCGGCCTGGGTCCAGACCCCCATCAGAATCAGGGGCAGCATGGCCGAGAGGGCCCATAAGAGCACCTCGGCGCGGTATTCCAGGAAGTAGGCATACCAGGCGGCCAGCAGGGCGCGGAGCTTGCGTAGCACCCCTTTAGTTTATGCCAGGGGCCCGAGAAGGTCGCGCCGCCCATTGGATCCACAGCGCTGCACAGCGGGTGGCACATACCCAAGTACAACAGCCGCTGTACGGGGTATCGGCGGGCCCCAGGCTCACTTGCAACGCAGCACCAGCACCGGCTTATCCGAACGGTGCAGCACGGCCTCGGTTACTGAGCCCAGCATAAAGCGATCCAGCCCGCTACGCCCGTGGGTTCCCATCACGATCAGGTCATGGTCTTTGGCCTCGGCCAGAATGGCCTCCACCGGCCTGGCCTCTACCAGTTTGGTCTCGACTTCTATCCCGGCAGCCTGGGCCAGCTCGCGGGCTTTGCTCAGGGCCTCGTTCCCCACCCGCTTGAGGTCTTCGATCAGTTCCAGGCCGTAGGGGACGCTTTCAGGGCTAATCCACAGGCTCGAGCTGATGTTCTCCACAACATACAAGAATGTCACCTGGGCTCCCATGCTCCTGGCAACTCCCAGGCCTTCGCGAATTGCGGTCTGGCTGCAGCTACTGCCGTCGGTGGGCATCAGGATTTTTTTGTACATTGAACTCTCCCTTTCTTGTTGCTTCTAATCTAAATCTTGCCGGTTGGGACGAAAGCCCCTAGGTTTGTAACGCCCCAACCCTGCCATGTAACGCCCCCACTCTCAAGAAAAAAAGCGATTGTTATAGAACATTCTGGCTCGAGGCCCGTCAAGCACAAACAAGCAAAATTAATGTAACAGCCCTGTGGTTATTAAGCCGAGCCCAGCAAGCAAACCCGCCTACAATCGCAATTGCCTATGACCTTTCCCGAACTACTTGCCAGCTTGGTTGCTAAAGGGGTTTCCGACATTCATATGCACGCGGGTCTGCCCATCATGGCCCGGCTCCACGGCAAACTCACCCCCATTACCCAAAGTCCGCTTACCCCCCAGTACACCGAAGCGCTTGTTGACATGATGTGCAACGAGCGGCAGAAGGCCACCTTTGCCGAGCGCAGCCAGGTAGACCTGGCCTATGCCGTGCCGGGCGTGGCCCGCTTCAGGGTCAACCTATTTCGCCAGCGAGGCTCGGTAAGCTGCGTAATGCGGGTGGTCAACTCCGACGAGCATAAGCTCCGGATAGTCTCACTGCCCCAAGAAACCATCAACTACTTCCGCGATAAGGAAAAAGGCCTGGTGCTGGTAACCGGCCCCACCGGCTCGGGCAAGTCCACCACCCTGGCCCGCATCATCGACGAAATCAACCAGCACCACTCCAAGATGATCGTAACCCTGGAAGACCCCATCGAGTACCTGCACCGCAGCAAAAAATCCATTGTGGTACAGCGGGAAATTGGGCAGGATGCCCCCAGCTTCAAGGATGGGCTGGTGGCGGCCATGCGCCAGGACCCTGACGTGATCATGATCGGCGAGATTCGCGACCATGCCACCGCGGCGGCAGCCCTGGAAGCGGCCCAGACCGGCCACCTGGTCTTCTCTACCCTGCACACCCTCGACACCGTGCGTACCGTCAACCGCGTGCTCGACCTCTTCCCCCCCCACGAGCGGGAGGTGGCCCGCATCCTCTTTGCCGAGTCGCTGGTGGGAATTGTCTCCCAGCGCCTGCTGCCCAACAAGCAAGGTGGGCGGGTCTGTGCGATGGAGATTCTCAAGGGCAACCTGCGCATCCGCGACCTGATCAAAGACCCCGATCGCACCAACGAAATTTACGAGGCCCTCAAGGACTCTTCGCTGGATGGTATGCAGACCTTCGACGATCACCTGGCCGAGCTCTACGCCCGCGACCAGATTGATCTGGAAACCGCCCTGGCCCACGCCACCAGCGCCCAGTACGTCAAGGTGAAGGCCCTGCAAATCAATGCCGCCCGCCAGACCCTCATTGATGAGTCGGTCGCGCGGCAGGGCAACTGATGGCACCTCGAGCAGGGGTGGCGTACGTATTTTCTCTGCGTCTGGAGGCAAATAATTTGCCCAGTACAACAAAAACGTTGTACTGGGCTTTTTGAACTCGCTTAACTCGGCTGCCTAAGTACACGACAAAAGTTGAAAAACATGGACAGGGACACGGAGGGAACGATTTCT
>NZ_JBEVAL010000050.1:0-18493 GCF_051297115.1 Meiothermus cerbereus | reverse complement strand
TCCCTCCGTGTCCCTGTCCATGTTTTTCAACTTTTGTCGTGTACTTAGGTTTTATTCAGCCAAAACTTCCCATTTCTTGAACGCAGTGCAAGCGGTCATCTGGATTCACCACCAAGCCTGTGGTATTTAAAAAGTTGCAGACGCATATCAGCTGGCTCGAGCCATGCTTACAAATGTCCATGCTTGCCGCTGTGGTGCTTCAAAAAAGTTTCTGGGCGGCTCGAGCCAGCTCAAAACCCCGCTTATCCCGGTTGGTGCAGCGCAGGCGGGCCGGGGTTACTTCGCAGCGGAAACCGCCCTCGCTCCAGACTTTGCCATAGGCCAGCACGGGCAAGCGGGGGTCGGCCACAGTATCGCCTACACAAAGCCGCTGGGCTTTACCCCGTTCGCCCAGGCCAAAGGCGTTGCCCCAGTCGAGTTGGCAGTCTTTGGGTTTGGCCGGAAGGCGGGCCTGGTTTTTGAGCAGGTCGCAGCGCAGCACCGCCTCCTGGGTGAGCCGGTCGGCATAGGCAAAGCAGTGAATGTTGCCCGAAGGGGTTTTGAAGCCCCCCAGCTCGAAGTAGCCCTGGGACAGGCTGGTAGAGAACAAAATAGCCAGAGCAAGCCATCTTTTCACGTTTATCTCCTGATGCGAAAGGAGTCCAGCATGGGTTTGATCAGGGGGTCGTAGGTGGCTTTTTGCGAAAGGGGGTACTCGAGGTACAGGGTATAGAACACCCCGTTCTCGAGCCTTTTGTATTCGTAGATTACCGTGTCGCCGTCCAGGCCCGATACCACATAGAAGTTAGGTCTGAGGGTTTTATATTTCACCAGCATCTTTTTCTGGGCCAGCTTGTACAAATCGGGCAGCGTAAAAACGTTCACATCCAGCGCCCCCGAGACCACCAGACGGGCCGCACCCCGGCGGAACTCCTGCCCGTCGCCGTTTTCGGGCGGCGGCTGGGGAACCATAAAAGCGGGTCTCTGCACACAAAAGCCAAAGCGGGCATTGCAGTAGGACAGCCATTGGGGGGCCCCTACGGCCAGCCCGGTGAACAACAGTACCAGCAGCCAGCGCATGCCTACCTTTTTTCAGGGGCAAAGTCGCTGAAAAGATTGGCCCAGGTTACGCCATCCACCACCCCATCGGTGCGTACCCTGACTCCGCTTGCGCTGGAGAGCCGGCGCTGAAAGGCCACCACCGCGGCCTGGGTCTTGGGGCCAAAAATTCCGTCAGCCGCTCCAACCTCGCGGTAGCCGAGCTCGAGCAAGCGCCGTTGCAGGCTCCGCACTGAAGTACCTTGCAGGCGGGGGTTTTGCAGTTGTAAAGGGCGCGAGAACAGGGGGACTTTGATGCTTCCGCTGTAGAACATGGCTACCCAGGTGTTGGGCCCCACCGTGCCCTTGGGGTCGCCCTGCACCCCTTCGATCTCCTGGAAGTTGATGACCGCCTGCCAGGTGCGGGGGCCGTAGATGCGGTCGAGTTCGCCCACTTCGGGATAGCCAGCACTGAGCAGGAAGCTCTGCACGCTGTAGACGTCTTCGCCGTGCAGGCGGGTGCGCTCGAGGCTGATGGGGCGGCTGTAGAAGCTAGCCTGGGCGTGGGCCTGTATGCCCAGCAAAAGGCAGAGGGCGACAAAAAGCGGGGTGAGGTAGCTTCGCACGGGTGTTCCTCCTATCTGAGGCTAGCAAGCCAGAACGTAGACCCCGGGTTATTTGCCCTGGCTCTGGCGTAAGGTTTATTGCCCCCTCCCCACATTCGCCAAAGAGCAACCCAGGGATAATCGGGCTATGCGGTGGGCAGTCTTGGGGGTGTTGGCTTCAGGCATTGCCCTGGCCCACTACGCTGCTCCCCTCCCCGACGGGCAGATCGCCAGGCCGGCGCAGCAGTTTGGCCTGCCGCTGCAAGGCCCGCCCGGCCCCGACACCTGGCTTTTGGGTCAGCTTTACGGCAACACCACCGGGGCCTACCGCCAGCGGAACAGCGGCTACCGGGCCGGACAGGGGATTCACTTTGGCCTGGACTTTTCGGCCCGCTGTGGTACGCCGGTGGTGGCCATTGGGGATGGGGTGGTGGTAGAGGTGGACGGGCCGCACGGGTCTCCACCCCACAACCTGGTCATTGACCACGGCAACGGGCTGGCCAGCCTGTACGGCCACCTGCTCGAGCGCCCCCCTTTGCGGGTGGGGGCCAGGGTGCGGCGCGGACAGGTGGTGGGCAAGGTGGGCGATTCGCAGCTAAGCTGCACCGCCGCCCCACACCTGCACCTGGAAATCCGCGACAGCTCCCACCAGCGCTTTTTTAACCCCATTCCCTACATCGCCGCCGACTGGCCGACCTTGAGCCTGGTGGGGGGGTTCTCGAGGGGCTTCCAGCGCGACCTGGACAACCCCCGCCGCTGGCAGCACCCCCACCAGCAGCCACAAGCCCGCCGGGGCGGCCCCCTGCTCAACGAGTACAAGCGCCCCTGGCCATCGGCGCAGATAACCCCCACCCCACCCAGGCTGCTTTCCAGCGGTTTTGTCGGTCTGCCTGGCCTGGCCCGGCTTTCCACTGTGCAGCCAGCCCGCAACCGCTCCCCCACACCCCGCCGCCTCACCTCCGGCGGCTGCTGCGTGAACCCCATCTGGGGTCCCGACTCCGCTACGGTGCTTTTTATCGATAAGCCCGAGCCAAGCGCCCCTGCCGCCCTCTATGGGGTCTCCATCGGGCAGCCCGAAAGCCCCAAGCCCCTGCTTCCCATCGCTTTCTACAACCCCAGTTTTACTTACGCCCTGCTGCCCGGAGCGCCCAGCCTGGTGGAGCGCTTGTCGGATGGGCAGCGCTTTTATATCCACACCCAGGGCGGCAACGTGGCCTGGTCGCCCAGCAGCCGGCAGCTGGCCTGGAACACCACCGAGCCAGTCGGCAACTTCGACCGGCGTCGCTCCGAGGTCTGGGTGGCTCCGCTGGGGAAAGCGCCTGTGCGCGTGGCAACCCTCTACGGCGGGGGCCTGACCGGCTGGCTGGACGAGAATACCCTTTTGCTCACCGGCAAACGCGCCCCAGAGGATGCCCTGCGCAACCTCGAGACCCTGCACCTCAAGATGGGCGAACGCCGTGTCCTTGCCAGTGCGTCTGCCATGCGCAGCGTCCTGCCCAGCCCCGATGGGCGCTGGGTGGCCTACTATGTGGCCTTCGACCGCCCGGAGCGCAACGGCCTGTTTGTGGTCTCTCGCGGGGGCGAAGGCCAGCGCCTGGACTGGTTCGGCTCCTACCGCTGGCGCGATGCCCGGCGCCTGGTATACATACCACTGCTGCTGGGCCAGCCCACCCACCGCCTCTTCGAGTACGACCTGCAAAGCCGCACCTCCCGCCTGCTGGCCGACCTGGGCACCCAGGTCTCGCACGACCAGTGGCAGGTATCGCCCGACGGGGAGCGCGTGGTGTTTCTGAGTAGCCGCGACCGCAACCTGTGGGTGTTGGAGTTGCCCTAGATTTCGATCTTCGCGTAGCGGGCATTCTCTTCGATGAACTCGCGGCGGGGTTGCACGTCCGAGCCCATCAGGTCGTCGAAAATCTGGGCCGCGTAGGAAGCATCGTGCATCTCTACTTTTTTCAAGACCCGCTTGGCGGGGTCCATGGTGGTCTCCCAGAGCTGCTCGGCGTTCATCTCACCCAGGCCCTTGAAGCGCTGGATCTCGTAGGGCTTGTCGCCAATATTGGCCAGGGCTTTCTTCAGGGCCTCATCATCAAAGATGTACTCCATATGCTTGCTCTTACCCACCCGCAGGCCATACAGGGGCGGCTGGGCCACATACAGATAGCCCTGCTCGATGATGGGGCGCATGTAGCGGTAGAAGAAGGTCAGCAGCAGGGTACGGATGTGTGAACCGTCCACATCGGCATCGGTCATGATGATGATCTTGTGGTAGCGCAGGTCTTCGATGTTGAAGTGGGCTTCCTCGTTGTCCTTGCCGCCAATGCCCGCGCCCAGGGCCGCCACCATGGCCCGCACCTCGGCGTTTTTGAGGGCCTTGTTCAAGCCGGCCTTCTCTACGTTCAAAATTTTGCCGCGCAAAGGCAGAATGGCCTGAAAACGGCGGTCGCGCCCGCTCTTGGCGCTGCCGCCCGCCGAGTCGCCCTCCACAATAAACAGCTCGGCTTCGGCGGGGTCTTCCGACTGGCAGTCGGCCAGCTTGCCGGGCAGGTCGTCGGACTCGAGGGGGTTGGCCCGGCGCACCAGCTCGCGGGCCTTGCGGGCCGCCTCACGGGCCTGGGCCGCCCGCTGGGCTTTTTCGTAGATGGTTTTGGCGATGCGGGGGTTTTCCTCGAGGTACTCGGAAAACTTTTCGTACACCACCTTGCTGACCGCCGTACCGGCCTCGGGGTTCAGGAGCTTGCCCTTGGTCTGGCCTTCGAACTGCGGCTGGGGAATCTTGACCGAGATCACGCAGGAAAGGCCTTCCAGCAGGTCGTCGCCGGTGGGTTCTAAGTCTTTGACCAGGCCCGCTTTTTTGGCATAGGCGTTGATGGCCCGGGTGTAGGCGGTCTTGAAGCCCGAAACATGGGTACCCCCATCCACAGTGGGAATCATGTTGGCAAAGCTCACCAGGTATACGCTGTAGCCCTTGGTATGGATCAGGCCAACCTCCACCCCCACCGAATCCACCTGGCCCTGCAGGAGCACCGGCTTGTCGTAGAGCAGTTCCTCGCCGTCGGCGCGAAACCTGGCAAAAGAGGCCACCCCCCCTTTATCGAAGAAGACCTCCTCCTTTTGGTGAATCTCATCCTTAAAAACCAGCTTAAGACCGGCCACCAAAAAAGAGACTTCGCGCAAGCGCACCCGCAAGCGGCTGGATTCGAACCTCTGATCCGGGCCAAAAATCTCTGGGTCGGGCATGAAGGTGACGCGGGTGCCGCGTTTTCCCTTGGGGGCCTCACCCACCTGCTGCAAGGGCTTGGTAACCTCCCCCCGGCTGAATTCAATCAGGTAATGCTTGCCTTCACGGAAGACCTCCACCCGGGTATACACCGATAGGGCGTTCACCACGCTGGCCCCCACCCCGTGCAACCCCCCCGAAACCTTGTAAGCGCCCTCCTCGAACTTACCCCCAGCGTGCAGTACGGTATAAATCACCTCTACTGCAGGCTTTTGCTCTTCCGACATGATGTCTACCGGAATACCACGCCCGTTGTCCTCCACCGTAATGGAGCCATCGGGGTGGAGGGTGGTAACGATCTCGGTGGCGAAACCAGCCAGGGCTTCGTCTACCGCGTTGTCGAGGATTTCTTTGAACAGGTGGTGGTACCCATCGGCCTGGGTGCCACCAATGTACATGGCCGGGCGGTGGCGAACCCCCTCCAGGCCTTTCAGAACCTTAATTGCAGATGCGTCGTAGCTGGCAGTGACTTCAGTGCTCACTTGAACAGTATAACATATTTCGTTATTTACGTAATAAAAAGGTCGAATCTATAAGTTGCCGAATAGTGCGCCCTGCACAGGCAAAAGGCGGGGCTATTGGCGGGCCTCGAGCTGCAATAAATGCCCTCGTGTAAGGCTTAAGGGTCCTTTTTGTGCGTTCTGGACTAAGTTTTATATTTTGACCGCAAGGCCTAGGGTTGATTCTAATTCCGATAAAGGCGAAATGGGGCCTTCGGCCTGAAGGGGCTGGGGTCAGCGCTTGACCGAGCCCACCGCGCTGATGGCGTGTTCGCTCGAGCCCACGCTCAGGCGCAGGCGCTTGCCCAGCTCACGCCACCAGATGTAGGCAGGGCTATCCAGGCGTTTGATGTGATCGAGGTCGGCTTCCTTGCGCCAGCTTTTCAGGCGCAATAAAAACAGGTTCAAAAACAGGTCACGGTACTCGGCGCTGGTACGCTCCATGTGGAAATGAAAACGTACCCCACGGTGTTGCGAAAAAGAAATGATGATGGGCACACCCTCGGGGCCTTCTACCGGAATTTCCACGCTGCTGTCGGAGAAGGTCGAGGCGGTAAACTCGTATTCTTCTTGAATCATGCCCAGCTCGAGCAAAATCAGGGCAAAAGCCCGCATCTCCAGGCCGTTAATCTCGCGGTAGATTCGGTCGAAGAGGTCATAGGTAGGGCTGTAGTGAAACTGCTCCCCCGGCTCCTGGGCCCACCACATCGCGTACTGGCCTTTAGGTGCGCTCAAGGAGGCCTGGATAAAAAGCCGGTCGCGGTAGGTAACTGGCTCGATGGTTTCGGGATAAATAGCCAGCAGATCATCGGTGCTGTAGTAGATGGGCCGGATGCGCCCCCAGCGCTGGGCCAGTTCGTAAACCGCCACATAATGGGCAGCGGCTTTTTCGTCTGCTACGGGATAAAAAAACAGGTCGTACTCGCCATCATCGGCCCGCACCCGCAAAGGAATCTCCAGCACCCCCTCGCGGGTCAGGCGCAGCACATCGGCCTCCAGCACCTGGATGCCCGATTTACGGAATAGGGTCTCTACCGTAGTGGCGAATATCAGGCGATTGGCCGCCTTAACTTCAGGCGCGCTGCTGTTAATGAGGCCCTCGAGGCGAACCCTGGGCCAATGGGCCGGTGCATTGGTAAAAAGTTCATGCATAGCAATTCCCCAAAAGATGCCCCTATCCAAAACAAAGCTTAGCCTCACCTGGACAAAAACCCCGTGATATTTGAAAAGCCCGGGCGTTATGTGAAGCCCACCCGAAGTTTTCAGTTTCGTGCGGGGTCAAAACCTGCTGGTTACAAAAGCCGCTTCTGCTGATGCAACGGGCAGCAGGCCAACGCCAAAGCGCTGAACCAAAAGAGGCCCCGCTGATGCAGATGCCCTTGCGGCTTAACATCCATACCCATCGGTTCTTCGGTAAATTCTGCCTGGCATGGATATTCCGCTTCCGGTTTACATCATTGGCTTGCGCGGCTTGCTGAACCTTATCGCGCTTTTGTTGATGGGGGTTTCGTTGCTGTGGAACCTGCCTTTGCTGGTGCGAGAACCCAGCGCCCCACAGCTGCGCTTCTTCAAGTTCACCGCCGGCTTCGCGGTGGCGGCGGTGGTGGTAGAGCTGCTGGTGCGCACGCTGTTCATGGGCGGCGTGAGCTGGCTGCACGCGGTGTATGGTCTGCTGGCTGCCAGCATTTTGTGGTTCGTGAGCGGCCTGGGGCCAGGGGGCTGGTTTCGCCAAAGCCTGGAAAAAGTGCCCGAGCAGGTGGGGCCTTATTTTTTCTGGGCCAGCCTGGTGGGCCTCTTATTGTGGTGGCGCTTTATCGAGACGGGAATTGCCCGTGGCCCTACCCCCTAGCCTGCAAGGCCCGGTGGATGGCCTGGGCAATCCGGCGGGCCGCCCCTGGCGTGCCCATGGCCGCCTGCCCATCGGCCCTGGCCCGCTCGAGGCGCTCGGGCGAAGCCAAAAACTGCCGCACCCCCTGGGCAATGGCCTGGGGGTGGGCTTCGACCAGCAGCAGCGCCTCACCCAGCAAGCGCCGCTGCCGCTCGGCAAAAGGCCGGGTGTACTGCGGCCCCGAGGTAGGAAATCCCACCAGCGGCACCCCGTAGCCCGCGGCCTGCTCGGCGGCGGTTCCGCTGGTCGAGATGGCGATGCTGGCCCCCAGCAGGGCCCCTTTGAAGGCCTGCTGGCTCAGGTGTACCACCGTCCCGTCCGGGTGGCGCAGGCGATGGGTAACACCCTGGTGCTTTAGGGTGGCCTCGAGCTGCCAACCGGGCACTACCAAAGGCTCCAGGGGCAGTCCTGCCCAGGCCACCACCGGGGTCAGGGTCAGGTCAGCTAGCTGCCGGGTGGCCTCGAGCATCTTAGGCAGGCTCTCGTAGGCATCGCGGCGCGAGCCCGGCAGCAGCAACAGGTACGGGGGGGGCAGCTCGAGCGGCCCACCTTCCAGCGCATCCAGCATGGGGTTGCCCAGATAGGTGGCATGGGGAACCCCATGGGCCTTTAGCCAGTCGGCCCCCTCGGCCTCGCGCGGGTACACCCCCAGCGCCCGGCGCATAAGAGAGCGCTCGAGCAGCGAGTAGGGCCGCCGGAACCCGGTGCGCTGCCAGGCCCGCACCGAGGCCAAGCACTGCACCTGAAAAAGAGGCCGACAGCCAAACACGCTGCCCACCAGAAGCCCATAAATGTCCCCCACCACCAGGGTCGCCCAGGCCGTCCGGGCCGCCTGCCGCACGGCCCGGTAATGCCCCAGGCTCATGGAGATCCAGCCCGCTTTCAGGTCGTCCCAAAAGACCCAGGGGCGGTCCAGCACAAACCCGCCCGAGGGCATCTCCTGGCAGGGTCCCAGCGGCTTTAAGCCCAGGCGCAGGTAGGCCCGCCCCCTGCCCACCAGCGGTACGGGGGCCACCTGGTAGCCCAGTGCCATCAGCTCTTCCGCCAGCACGGCCCCCATCATGTCCTCGCCGTGGCCGTTGGATATCAGCACAATCTGCTTCATGCTTGGGTAAGCCGAACCAGGCGCTCCAGCACCTCCAGCCCTGCCCCTTCATCCAGCAGTTGCTGGGCCAGCCGAACCCCCTCGGCCACGCTTTCTACCCGGCCTGCCAGGTAAAATGCCGCCCCGGCATTCAAAGCCACCGCATCGCGCTTGGGCCCTCGCTGCTGGCCGCCCAGAATGGCCCGTGCTTCAAGCGCGTTCTCGGCTGCACTTCCGCCACCAATCGCCTGGTAGGGGGCAGGCTGCAACCCCACCTCTTCAGGTCGGAAGGGGTAGGTGTGGATCTGGCCGTTCTTCAGCTCGGCCACCACATTTTCGCCCAGGGCCAGCTCGTCGATGGCCTCTAGGTGAACAGCGGCGTCAGCCGTCTGTCCCGATAGGCGAGCGTCCACAAGGCCCTCCGCCCGCACCATCCGGCCATGCACCACCAGCGCCCGGCTGCTGCCCAGGTCGCGCAAGACCCGGGCGAAAGGCTCCACCAGGGCCGGGCTGCTTACCCCCACCAGGTTCAGGCTGGCAAAGGCCGGGTTGGTCAGGGGCCCCAGCAGGTTGAACACCGTACGCACCCCCAGCTCGGCCCGCACCGGAGCCACAAAACGCATGGCCGGATGGTGGCTGCGGGCAAACAAAAAACCCAGGCCCACCGTCTCGATGGCCTCGGCCACTTTGGCCGGGGGAATATCAATGCGGATGCCCAGGGCCTCAATCAAATCGAACGAGCCGGACTTGGAGGAGGCCGCCCGGTTGCCGTGCTTGGCTACCGCCACCCCGCCCGCGGCCACCACAAAGCAGGTGGTGGTGGAGATATTAAAAGCCTCGGGGGCCACCCCTCCGGTGCCCACAATGTCCAGCAAGGGCTGGCGGCGGGTTTCCACCCGCACCGCGGCCTCGCGCATTCCGGCTGCGAAGCCGGCAATTTCCTCGGGGGTTTCGCCCCTTGTACGCAGGGCCATCAGCACCCCAGCGGTCTGCGCCGGGGTCAGGTCGCCGGCCATAATCCGCTTCATCAGGGCATGGGCTTCGGCCTGGGATAAGGGCTCGGCCAAAAGTGCTTTTTTCAGTTCGTCCACGTCTCCTCCAGAACTTTCTTTTGCAAAAGTCTAAACCTACAGCGGGAGCTGCCAACCTCTCCGGAGGCCCCGCCAGAGGGCCCCCACCTTGTCCAAACGGCCCCGCAGGCTGTACTCCAGCAGCCAAAAAAGGGCGTACCCGGCCACCGCCAGCCCAGGCCAGGGCGCATGCTTGCGAAACAGCCGCACGTTATAGGCAGCGAAGTTTTCGTCGGCCTGCAGGCTTCCATGCCAGGAGGTGCCGCCTTTGTGCCGCACCCGTGCCTGTGGAGCCACCGCCAGCAGGAACCCTGCTTTGCGCAGGCGCAGGCCGTAGTCGCAGTCCTCGCCGTACATAAAAAACCCCTCATCCAGCAGGCCCACCTGCTCCAGCGCCCTCCGGCGCACCAGCAGGCTGGCCCCGCTGATGTAGGAGAGCCGCGCCGCTTGGCGGGGATGGGTCAGCAGACGAATCAAACCCCAGGACAGCACCACCTCGCCCCCACCCCAGGCCTGCACCTGCTGGGGGTTGTCCATTTCCAATATCACCGAGCCCACCGCACCGATGCGGGGGTCTTGCTCGGCCAGGCCCACCATGGCCGAGAGAGCTTCTGGCTCGGGGATGGTATCGGGGTTCAACAGCCAGACGTAGTCGGCCCCTTCGGCCAGGGCCTGGCGGATCCCCACGTTGTTGCCGCCCGCGAAGCCCAGGTTGCGCTTTAGCTCGACGATCTCTAACCCTGGATAGGCCGCCCGCAGCTGGGCCACGGCATCGTTGGGGGAGGCATTGTCCAGTACCCGCAGGCGGTAGCGGGGGTAGTCGAGCTGCTCCAGGGCCTTCAAGCAGGCCAGGGTGTCGGGCCAGGCCTGGTAATTGACGATCAGGACGTACACCAGGGGCTCGCTCATGCGGCTCCTTCCAAAAGGCCTTGGGTATAGGCGGCCTCGAGCAAAAAGCGGTAGATGCCAAAAGCCCCTGCCCCTTGCTCCCAGTCGCGCTGCTTTAGGAGCGACTCGGCCCTGGCCCAGGGGTAGGCCCAGCGCTTGTAGGCCCGCGAAAGGGGGTGTACCCCCGTCCAGAAGGCCACACGCATGCTGGGATGAAGGCGGTAAAACTGCCAGGCCACCCGCCCCATGCTGCGCGCTTTAGCGAGCATGGTGTCCAAATCTACTCTATCTTCATGCGCGGCACGGGCCCCCGCCACCAGGCGCGGCCGTACCCCTTTGCGCCAGAGCCGCCAGCCCAGCTCGTGCTCCTCCCAACCATAGCCCCTAAAAGGCGCAAAGGCCTCGGCCAGCTTTAGCGGCAAAGAAAGGCTGGCGAACCAGAACCCGCCCCAGCCCAAAGGGGCATCATCGGCCTTGCCCCGCACCCCTGCTTCAGCCCGCGCTCGCCAGAAACGGGTAAAGGGTTCGTGCCCCAGGGCCTCGGGAATGTAGGTACGGCTGACCCCGGCGGCCCCTTTATGGCGCTGGTGCAGGCCCAGGTGGGCCCGCAAAAACCCGGCCTCGGGCACCACGTCGTCGTCGTTGAAGAGCAGGTAGCGGCCCTGGGCCTGGGCCAGCCCCGCATTGCGGGCCGCCGCCAGCCCCGCATTGGGTTGACGCAGCACCCGCAGGCGGGGGTCGCGAAACCCGGCCAGCACCTCGAGCGTCGGGTCGCTGGAGCCATCGTCTACCACGATCAGCTCGAGCGAAACCCCCTCCTGGGCCAGAAAGGCCTGCACGGTGCGGGCCAGCAGCTGGGCCCGGTTAAAGGTGGGGATCACGACGCTGAAGGTGGGTTCCATGCTTCCGAAGCTCCCCAGGCATAGGCCAGTTCGTAGTCGCCCCGTGGCCCCCAAAGGCCTTTAAAGGAAGGAAGCAGGGCCAGTTTCAAGGCCACCAGGGCCGGGTGCACCCCCAGGGCCCAGGCGATTCGGGGGTCGTTGTGTTTTTTCCACACCCGAACATGGGCCGCGCCCGCCTGGCGGGCCTTTTCCATGGCCTTGCTGCGGTAATCAAAAGCCTCGTGCAGCGCGCGTGCGTCCCGCACAAACACCAGTCGCGCCCCGGCTCTCATCAGTCGGTACCCGAGGTCGGGGTCCTCACCGCCGTAGCTGCTGAAGCTTGGGTCGTAGCCTCCCACCTCGTCGAACAGGGCTTTGGGCATGGAGGTGTTGTTGCCGGTGATGTTCCACCAGAAAACCCTGGGCCCCTTCAGCTCAGCCGCCCCGGTACCGCGCAGCTCGAGGGGCAGTTCCAGGCGTCCTACAGCCACTGTGCGCGGCTTTTGCTGCGCTTTTTGGTGCGCCTCAATCCAGCCGGGTTGGGGCATCACATCGTCATCGGAAAAGAGTAAGATGTCGCCCCTGGCGATTTCGGCCCCCCGGTTGCGGGCCCCGGCGGCACCCAGGCCCGGCGTTTGGATCAGCTCGAGCGGGTAGGCGGGTTGGTAGGTTTGCAAAAAAGTTACCGTATCGTCGCTGCAACCGTCAGCCACCACGATGACCTCAAACTCACCTTGCTGTGTTTCCAAAGCGCGCAGCTTCTTTTCCAGCAAATCGCGGCGGTTATAGGTGGGAATAATAACCGAAATCATCGCCAGTATTGTATCGAGAACAATGGCAACACCGCTCCGCTACGCCATCGCCAGGAAATTGGCCAGCATCTGCTTGCCCCCCTCGGTCAGCACCGACTCGGGGTGAAACTGCACCCCGTGGGTGGGGTATTTGCGATGCCGCAGGCCCATTACGGTGCGGCCCACCGGCTCATCCACCCAGGCATTGACCAGGAGTTCGTCCGGAAGTTCTTCCACCACCAGCGAATGGTAGCGGGTGGCGGCCAGGGGGCTCACAAGCCCGGCAAATACCCCGCTACCGTCGTGCTCGATGGGGCTGGTTTTCCCGTGCACAATCAGCCTGTGCCGCCGCACCCTGGCGCCAAAGGCCTCCCCGATGCTCTGGTGGCCCAGACAAACCCCCAGAATGGGGTACCTGGGGGCGTAGGCCCGGATCAAGGGCACCGAGAGCCCGGCCTCCTTGGGGGTACAGGGCCCTGGGCTCACCACGATGCCGTCTGGGTCAAAGTCAGATACGTCCTGCAGGCCGAACTGGTCGTTGCGCCAGACCGTGACCAGGGCCCCCAGCTCGCCCAGGTACTGCACCAGGTTATAGGTAAAGGAGTCGTAGTTATCAATCATCAGGATCCGCTTCACAGCCCCACCTCCCGCTTTTCCATAGCCACAAACTCAGCCAGGATGGTGCGGTAAATCCGCTCGGCCATACTGGGCGAGATGCCCTGGTGCTCGGCCATATAGCGCACCTGGTGGATAATTTGCTCCTGGCGATCTCTGGCCTCAATCTGGGCCAGGCTTTGTTTGAGCCGGGCCGCCTCCCGGGCCAGCCGAGCACGCTGGGCCAGCAGCACCACGATGCGCGCATCTATGGCGCTAATCTGCTGGTTAATGGCCTCGAGGCTCACAGTCCCTCCTCGGCCAGGTGTACCGCCTTGAGCATGGCCTGGGCTTTGTTCAAGCATTCCTGGTACTCCGCAGTGGGGTTGGAGTCGTAGACCACCCCTGCCCCGGCCTGGATGTGGATCTGCTCCTTGGCAATCACAATGGTGCGCAGGGTCAGGGCCACGTCCATGTGCCCGTCATAGGCCAGGTAGCCAAAAGCGCCCCCATAGGCCCCCCGGCGGCTGGGCTCGAGCTCCTCAATAATCTCCATGGCCCTGATCTTGGGGGCACCCGAAACCGTGCCCATGGGCAGTACCGCGGCCAGCGCATCGAGTGGGCTTTTGTCCTCGCAGAGCTCACCTTCTACCGTAGAAACAATGTGCATCACGTGGGAGTAGTTTTCCACTGCCATGAGCTCTTTGGGTCGCACGCTGCCGTAGCGGCAGACCCGGCCCAGGTCGTTGCGCGAAAGATCCACCAGCATCACGTGCTCGGCCCGCTCCTTCTCGTCGGCCAGGAGTTCTTCGGCCAGGGCCCTGTCTTCGGCGGCATCCCGACCCCGCCGGCGGGTTCCGGCAATGGGGCGGGTAACCACCGTGCGCCCATCGGAACGCAGCAGGCTTTCGGGGCTGCTGGAAACCAGGGTCACTTCGCCCAGATCCAGAAAACCCATGTAGGGGCTGGGGTTAACCGAGCGCAGGGCACGGTAAATGGCGAAAGGGTGCACCCACAGCGGGGCGGAAAAGCGCAGCGAAGGCACCACCTGGAAAATATCCCCCGCCCGGATATATTCCAGCGCCCGCTCCACCATCTGCTCATACTCGGCCTGGGACACGTTCTGGCTGAAGGTCGTGCGCCGTCCGGCCCGTTCGCCCGGTACACCCGGTAAGGGGCCTTGCAGTTTTTTCTCGGCCCAGGCGATGCGCTCTAGGGCCTGGGCCTTTTCTTCCTCCAGGGCCGGCGCCACAATGTGGAGCTGCTGTTTAAACTGGTCGAACACAATCAGCACCTCCGGCTCGACAAAAAGCAGGTCGGGAATGCCCAGCAGGTCGGGCTTATGGGCCGGCAGCCGCTCGTAGTAGCGGATAAGGTCGTAGGCGGCATATCCCACCGCCCCACCCCAGAAGAGGGGCAGGTCGGGGTCGGGGGCGATGGGACGGTAAACCGACTGGTACAGGGTACGCAGGGGATCCTGGGTGGGCAGCGGTTCACCGTCCAGGGTGAGCACCCCCTCCTTGAGCCGCCAGGTGCGCCGGGCCCCCACCCCCACAAAGCTCCAGCGGGCCCAGGCCTTGCCCCCTTCTACCGATTCCAGCAAAAAGCTGGGGGTGCTTTTCTCGGAAAGCTTCAAGTAGGCCGTGACGGGGGTCTCGAGGTCGGCCAGCAGCGTTTTCTTGATGGGGATGGTGGGCTTGGCGGTGTGTGCAATGGGCATGTCTTCTCCTTTTGGCAATAAAAAGCCCCTGAGGAAAAGCCCCAGGGGTAACGGATCGCTACCGTCCCAGGGCTATCCAGGCCACCACCAACCCTTGACGTGCGCGAACCGTAGCATCTGGTCTTAAGTCTGCGGCATGTAAGGCCAGATTGCAAGACGCTGTCCCCAAAGGATACGCTGGGGTTCATGCGCTGGCTCACCTTCGACCTCGACGGCACCCTGGCCGACTGGCCTTTTCGCCGGCTGATGCGGCCTTATATGCAGGCTTTGCTAGTCCAGCCTGCCATCCGCCAGGCCCTGCGCGAGGAGTACCTGCAGCGCCTGGCCCAGGGCGACCCCACGCGGGTCTACGACTGGGGCGATATTTACCAGGCTGTGCGGGAAAAACTGGGGCTTCCGCAGGTTTTTCCCAACATTGCCCAGGTGCTGGCAGAAGCCGTGCTGGAGCCGGAGGTGCTCTACCCCGAGGTGCCCGCCGGGCTAGCTGCTTTGCGCCAGCAGGGCTACCATATTGCGGTAGCCACCAATGGCCTGGCCAGGTACCAGCAGGTTCTGGTAGATAAGCTCAACATCGCCTACGAGCAGATGCTGGCCCCGGATATCTCACACGCCATTAAGCCCGACCCGGCCTTCTGGAACCCCCTGCGAAGCCAGGCCCCGGAAGCCATTGTGCATGTGGGGGATTTGCTGAGTCAGGACATCTGGGGGGCCAACGCGGCGGGCCTGACGGCGGTGTGGGTCTGGCGCAACATGCCCCCGGAGTGGCGGGCGACCCCGGTGCCAGGGCGCACCCAGCGCCCCGACCTCGGCGCAGTAATTGCAGCCAAGCTGCAAAGCGAGCTGGAAGAGCATGGCCTGGTGGCCTCCATCCGCCCCCAGACCCTTCCCCGGCCCGACCACATCGTGGCCGACCTGAAAGAGCTGGTCGCCCTACTCGCAGCTGCCGCCCCTGGATAGCCCACACGGTGGCAACTCCAGCTCGGTGGTATAGCGGTATGGGAATGGGTACAATCCAGCATGGCTTTTACCCTAACCCGCTATCCCATCATCCAGGCCCCTATGGCGGGCGGAGCCACCACCCCCGAACTGGTGGCCGCCGTCTCGAATGCCGGGGGACTGGGTTCGCTGGCGGGGGTGTTGCTGCCACCCGACCAGCTCGCGGAAGAAATCCGCCGAATTCGTGCCCGCACTGCCAGACCCTTCAATGTCAATTTATTCGTGCTGAAACCGGTTCAAGCCACCCCGGAAGACCTTCGGGCCGCAATGGGGCTTTTAGAACCCATTCGCGCTGAACTTGGCCTGTTCCAGGCCAACGTTCCCAGCAAGTTTAGCCAGGACTTTGCGGCGCAACTCGAAGTCTTGATGGAAGAAAAACCCCCAGTGGTAAGTTTTCATTTCGATGTGCTTTCAGCTCAGGTCGTCGAGCGCCTGCAGCAGGCTGGCTGCAAAGTTATCGGCACCGCCACCAATGTGGCCGAAGCAATTGCCTGGGAACAGGTCGGGGCCGATTATGTCTGCGCCCAGGGGGCCGAGGCCGGCGGCCACCGGGGTACTTTCATCGGCCCTTTTGAGCACGCCATGACCGGAACCCTGGCCCTGCTTCCCCAGGTGGTGGACGCGGTAAAGATACCCGTCATTGCCGCAGGGGGCATCATGGACGGGCGGGGGATTGCAGCTGCACTGTTGCTGGGGGCTGTAGCGGTACAGATGGGTACGGCCTTCCTGACCTGTCCGGAGTCGGGCATTCACCCTTTGTACAAGCAGGCCCTTCTGCAAGCCAAAGGCGACCCCACCGTAGTTACCCGCAGCTTTTCCGGTCGGCCCGCTCGAGGTCTGCGCAACACTTTTATCGAGCGAATGCAGCCCTACGAAGCCCAGGTGCCCCCCTACCCCATCCAAAATGCCCTCACCGCCGAGATTCGCCAGGCTGCGGCCAAAGCGGGCCGCATCGAATACATGTCGCTGTGGGCCGGGCAGGCCGCCAGTCTGTGCCGTAGCCTGCCCGCTGCCGAGCTGATAAAAACACTGGTGGAGGAAACCCAACAGTCTTTGCAGCAAGTGTGGGGGAGCCAGGTATGGCCCGCGTGAATAGCCTCTTCTATGGCCGGGCTGGGCGGCAGCCATCCTGGTAGCCGCGGGCAATCGCTCCGTATCGGGCAGGTCTAGAGGCTCCACCAGCTTGACCGAATGTTTCAGTGGAACTTTGTAGCAGCTCTATTTTGCTTGGTGGGCTGCGTCCTATTCCCCAGCCGCTGCGGCTACTGCAATTGGGGTGTGAGGCAGTACCAAAGCTCCCTGGTGCTGGTGTTGCTGCTGCTCTTCCTGGGTGCGGCCCCCAGTGTTTTGCTGGCCGCTTCGGCAGGGCGCTCGATTGCCTCCAGAACGGTGTTCGGTCAGGAGCGCATCACCCTAAAAACATCCAACACCCCGCCGGTTGTCCTGAGCGTGGAGGTAGTGGATCTGGCCCTACGCCCCGAGGGGGGGCTACGCAGAACCCTACCCGAAAACGGCGGGTTGCTGTGGCTGTATCCACAGGTTACCGACCAGCCCCTGGAGGCCCGCAGCAACGGCGTGCCGGTCTCGGTGGCCCTCTTCGACCGCAACGGGGTGATCCTGCAAATTCTGGAGCTCGAGCCTTGCAACACCCGCTGCCCCAGGCTGTTCCCCAAGGTGGCCTACCGCGGACGCCTGGAGGTCGCTGGGGGCTGGTTTGCCCAGCACGGCATTGGGGTGGGCAGCCAGATCGAGGCGGCCTCCATCCGGGCGCTCAAGGCCTCTGCAGAATAAGAGCGGCTGGCCTGCCGCTACTTTCTCTTGCGTACCCGCATCGGCAGCCCCCCGTGGGGGCAGAGGGTGAAGTTGGGCTCGGGACGGACAGGGGCCGGGCGGGTGAGCTCGAGGTCGAACTTTTGCAGTACGGTGGCCACAATCAGCTTGTACTCGAGGGTGGCAAAGCCCTGCCCGGTGCACACCCTGGGCCCCAGGCTGAAGGGGAAGTAGGCCCCGCGCGGCAGCGACTTCTCGAACTCCGGGGTCCAGCGCTCGGGCCGAAACTCGTCGGGGTGCTCGAAAAAGCGGGGGTCGCGGTGGGTGGCCCACTGGCTCATCACGATCTGGGTCTTGGGCGGGAGGTGCATTCCCCCCAGCTCCAGCGCCTCTACGTTCTCCCGCCCGATAATCCAGACCGGCGGGTACAGCCGCAGGCTTTCCTTAAAGACCTGATCCAGGTAGGGCAGCCGCTGCACATCCTCGAAGCCGGGCAGCTTGCCCAGGCTGTCCACTTCGGCCTGCAAACGGGCCTTGACAGTTGGGTGCTGGTCGAGCAGGTACCAGGTCCAGATCAGGGCGTTGGCGGTGGTCTCGAGGCCCGCGGTAATGACAGTGAGCACCTCGTCCCGCAGTTGCCGGTCGGAGAGCGCTACACCGGGCTGGCTCTGGGCTTCCAGCAGCATCGAGAGCAGGTCGTCGCCCAGGTCGCCGCGGCTACGCCGGTAGGCAATATGCCGGCTTACCATCTCGTTCAAGGCCCGTACCACCCGGATGCCGTCGCGGTTCATGGCGGGGTGCCAGTCGGGCAGGTTAAGCCAGCCATAGACCATCTGGCCTACCACCTTCTGCCCCAGCATGATGGCCCGGTGCATAATCTCGCGGTCTTCGCCGGCCTCCACATCGAACATGCACTTGGCCACCACCCGCAGCGTCAGGGCGTTCATGTCCTCGTCGATGTGCCGAATTTCGCTGTTTTGCCAGTGTGAGAGCATCTCTTGGGTAAAGCGGCTCATCACCTCGGCGTAGCCCTCGAGGCGCTTGTAGTGAAAGGCCGGGCGCATCAGGCAAACCTGCTGCTTCCAGAACTCCCCCTCCGAAAGCAGAATCCCGTTGCCCATGCCCCCGGCAAAAGCGCGGGTCATGTCGGACTTGTGGAACTGCTCGGCCCGCTCGATCAGCACCTCGCGGATCAGGTCGGGGTGGTTGAGCAAGACAATTTCCTTGCCCGAGGCAAAGCGGAAGGTGGTAATGTCGGGGCTGGTGCGCGAGAGGTGAACAAAAAAAGCCAGCGGATCCTGGCGCAGCTCGAGTTCGGTGGGGTCGAGGGTCATAACAACGAGTCTACTGCCCACATTCCGCACCCCCCTTCACTCCAGCAGGTAATATCGCTCCACCCCCAGCAGGCG
>NZ_JBEVAL010000049.1:0-19332 GCF_051297115.1 Meiothermus cerbereus | reverse complement strand
CTTCCTTACTACCCCTTTTTCATGATCCTCGCGCCTGACTTCGTATCAGCAGCGCAACGAAGAGAGTACCGAATACCCCAAAATCTGTCAACACCCCCTGACAAAAAAGCTGTGCAGGAGGCATATAGCCTTCTGCACAGCAACGAGAAAAGTGCGGTTAATTGCCCAGGGCGGCTTTGAGCTGTGGCATTTGCTTTAGCACCAGATAGCGAATTACACCTGTGCCGCCAGTGCCGCGCAGCATGAGCATTAGCGATGCCTTATCGCTGATGCGGTTGATGATGAGGGTTTTACCAGGGTACTCGAGGCTCAGGCTTTGAACGGAGGAGAGGTGGTATTTTTCACCCATTACGCTGCTGATGGACAAAAGCGTGTGTACGTAGGTTGCAAGCAACTCGGGCTCGTCCAGGGTCTGACCCAACCAGGCCAGCAACTGACCGGCATTGTCTACTACGAAAACACTTTCGATTTCGGGCTTGTCCAGGAATGGCCGCAGCTCCTCCAGCAGGGCTTGCCGAGCAGGCGGGGTTGGCTGGGCCTCGAGCGGCGCAGGAACGGCTTCATGGGACGATGTCAAGGCGATCTGGCTTGCGGGAGGGGCCATTGGGGGTTGCGGGGTTGGTGCCTCGGTACGGGCGGGGGTTGCTGTTGGGGCAGAACTGGGTGTTGATATAGCCTCTCCTGCAGCCTGGAGCGACTGCCTGGCGGCGTTGAGCGCCCTTTCGATTTTTGGGAAGAGATCGTCGGGTGTAAAGGGTTTGGAAACCACATCGAAGGCCCCTGCCTGCTGGGCCTGGCTGACCACACCTTCGTTGATGATGCCGGAGATTAGAATTACCGGGATGTTTTTGGTAGAGGCTTGCATTTTAATCGCCTGGCATAGCTCAAAGCCACTCATGCCGGGCATCACCACATCGGCAATAACCAGGTGGGGGGTGTTTTGATTGACCGCCTCCAGGCCCTGCTCGGCGGTTTCGCTGGTTGTAACAACCAGACCACGGGACGACAACAGTTTCTCCAGCACCTTGCGTACGCTGGTGCTGTCATCAACGACGAGTACTTTGGCTCCTTGCATAACTCCCCTAATGCTAGTACCAGTACGGGCTCTACCTGGTGATGCGTAACCATGACGGATGCCATTTACGGCTCAAAGGGCATCTGCCAGACGAGAAATCAACCAAACAACCGCTATGCCGGGTGCTTGAAGCTTTATCGCATTCTTCACAGACGCTGCCACCCATCCGGGAGGTGACTGTGCTGCTTTAGGACAAAGCAATCAAGTTGTGAGCAGCCCAATGTTTGTGAAGAGCGCTCTAGTTGATGCGCTGCTGGCGATGATCCATTTCGACAGCCAGAGAAAGCAGGAGCTGGTCGGTGCTTTTGCGGATGGTAACGGGTTCCAAAAAGAAATCAGCTTCGCTTAGAGGCTCGAAGTGAAAATGGCCCGTGGGCTGGCTTTCGACCTGAAGCAGCAAATGCAGCACGGCGTCTTCGCCACTTTTGCCGGCATATTCGGCGTGGATGAGCTGCCCTTTGCTGAACAACCAGCTGGCGCTATTGCCTTGGACTTCGATCCGAAGCCGCCCGGTTTTGGCCGATTTGGCTAGCCATTGCGCCAATTCGAACAGGCTCATGTCGCCCAGCTGCCCCTGGATGCCGTGTTGCGCTACGGGATTGGCGGGCTCGGTGATGTAGGTTTTGCGGGTGAGCTCGAGGATCAGCTTGTACGCACTGCGAACCACCTCAGCTGCTGGGGTGTCTGGGGGCAGGACCAGGTCGAGGTCGCCGACCTTGGCTGGGGTGAGGCCGTCCAGCAAGACAAAAGGAACCAGCGCAAGCTGTGGGTCAGCGCGTACCATCTCAAAGAACTCCGCACCCGTTAGATCGCTAAGCGAAGCGGTGCTAACGATTACGTCGGGGCGGTGACGTTCTAAAAGGGTCATGGCGTAGAGGGCGCTGTCCTCGACCTGGACATCAAACCCCGACAGCGCAAAGCTGTCTTTGAGCGCAACGCCACGCTTGGCCTGACCGGTCAGGATCAGGGCTTTCATGGAAAAATCTCCTTTTTCAAGCAAGCCTCACGGTAAAGCGGCGAATTTTGCGGGAGCCGGTCGGAGCACATACCCCTAGATCCCCCGCAAGAACCGCTCTAATTCTACCTCGTCGGCGGGCTTGGTCAGGTAGGCATTTGCACCAAGCTGGGTAGCGAGGTCGCGGTGTTTGGCTGAAGCGCGCGTGGTCAGCACGGCGATGGGCAGATGGGCGAGGTTGGGACGCCGCCGCACCTCCTCTAAAAGCTCAAAGCCAGACATGCGGGGCATCTCGAGGTCGGTCACCACTGCTTGGAAGGGTTGTTGCTGCAAAAGCTCGAGGGCCTCCTGCCCGTCTGCCGCCGTAACCACCTGGTGGCCGGTTTTGCGCAGCATCTGAGCCACCACCTTACGCACCGAGAGCGAGTCGTCGACCAGCAGCACCGGAAGGCGCTGGGTAGAGGGGTTTTTGATGCGGGCCTGGATGGGCATGGAGGTGTTGAGGCTCAGAAGACCGCTGGGGCTCAGCACCAGAATGACCTCGCCAGTGGCCGAAACAGTTGCGCCGATAAGGTGGGGTAGCTCGGAAAGGGGAGCCGTGAGGGGTTTAACCAGGGCTTGCTGCAAACCGACAAAGCGCTCGACCGCCAGGGCGACCAGGGCCCCACCGCGCCCTTCCACCACAGCCAGCGCATATTCTTCTTGTTCTATGGGTGGCAAGCCCAGGAGCGCGCTGAGGAGCTTAATGGGGACGGGGCTGCCCTCATAGGCCACTTCTTGCTGACCCGCAGGCGCTGTGAGCAAGGTAACCAGGCTTTCGCGGGGAAGGCCGATTACCTGCCCGCCGGTTTGCAGCAACAGGATGTCTGAGACCACCAGGTTCTGGGGAACCCGCAAGCGGAAGGTAGTACCCAGGCCACTGCGGGTTTCGACGGTCAGGTCACCGCGCAGACGGCGGATGGTGGCCGCAACCACATCGAGGCCCACCCCACGCCCGGCCACGTCGGAAACCACCAAAGCGGTGGAAAGACCGGGGAGGAAGATGAGCTCCATGGCCTCTTCCGGGCGCATGGCTTCCACCTGGGCCTGCGTGCGCAAACCCTTTTCGACCGCCTTTTGCTTGACCGCCTCGAGGTTGATGCCACGCCCATCGTCGCTAATCTCCAATACCAGGGTGCTGCGTTGCTGCTGGGTGCGGATGGTCAGGGTACCCTGCGGGGTTTTGCCTGCGGCCAGGCGCTCAGCCGGGCTTTCGATGCCGTGAATTACAGCGTTGTTGACCAGGTGGAGCAGGGCTTCGGAAAGGCCATCCAGCAGCACCGAGTCAATTTCGACCTGTTCTCCCTGGAGCTGAAGTTGCACCTGCTTTTCGCCAGCGATTTGCTGTACCTGGCGGGTGAGTCGGGCGTAAAACCGGCCTATTGGAATGAGGCGGGCCCGGCCTACTTCGTTGCGCAGGTCTTGCGAAAGCTTACCGAAGAGTTCGGTTTCCTGGCGGAAGGCCTTGATCTGTTCGCTAAGGGTGTGGCGCACCTCGGCCAGGTCACTGGTCATTTCCTGGATGGAGCGGGCCAGGATGTTGAGGTCGTCGTAGCGGTCGAACTCGAGCTCGGTAAAAAGCTCCTGTACGGTTTTGCCCAGGGTGCTCTGGGCCTGGGGGTTCTGGGCCTCCTGCACAAGGGAGAGGCGCGGGTTGAGGTAGCGGGTTTCGAAATCGGAAGTGGTGCGCAGGAGCCGCTGGCGGGCCACCTCTAGCAGCTCTTCCATCTCCTCGAAACGCTGGGCCAGCAGCTCCAGGCGCGAGCGGGCTACCAGGGTTTCGCCGGCCAGGTTGAGCAGGGCATCGAGGCGCTCGAGGCTTACCCGCACCGATGCGGTGCTGCTGGAGCGGGTGGGCTGCACGGAAGGCCTGGGAGGTGCGGGGGCAGGCGCCTGGGGGCTTGCTGGGGCTTCCTGGCCCAGCAGGTGGGCCAGCCGGCCCTGTAGCTCAAAGAGCTGGCTGCCGAGGGTCTGGGCGGCTGGTGGGTCTTTACCTTCGGCCACCACAATCATTTTGCCCAGCACCTGCGCCCCTTCCAGGATGAGGTGTGCGACCTGGTCGTTCCAGGATTTGTGGCCTTCGCGCACCGCTACCAGGAGGTCCTCGAGCTGGTGGGCCAGGGCCCCAATGGGCTTGCAACCTACCGAGTAGGCCGCCCCCTTCACGGTATGCATGGCCCTGAACAAAGCCCGCAGGTGCTCGCCGTTCTGGCTGTCAAGCTCTAGCTGGGCCAGCGCACTGGCCACATGGTCGAGGTTCTCGAGGGTTTCTGGGGCGAAAAACTCCCAGAATTCGGTGTTTTGCCGGTAGAAGTTCTGTAGCTCTTCCACCACCCCCACCTGGGTCTGGCCTGGCGGGGGGATTGTTTCTTGGGTGGGCTCGGGGCTATTGCTGGCGAAGGCTTCGGGGTTCAGGGTGGTGAGCTCTTGGATCAGGGCTGCAGCCCCTAAACGTCCAAGCTCGAGGCCCACCCGGCCCTCCTGGCCGTGGATGGCAATGTTTTCCAGCGCGTTGACCAGCACTGCTGTTAACTGGCCCATAAACTCGATGACCCTGGCCTGTTGGGGTTCAGTATAGCGGGGTGCGGCTTCCAGAATGCGCTCGGCTAAAGCGCCCAGGTTGGAGATTTGCGGAAAGCCGTACAATCCCGCCGAGCCTTTGAGGCGGTGGGCCATGACCACCAGGGGTTCGTGGCGCTTTATGGCCAGAAACTCGGCAGCCTGCTCGAAGACCGCCACGGTCTCCCAGGCCTCCTCGAGGAAGCTTTGTAGCAGATCGGGCGTGGTTGCAGCAGTCATGGCCTCTCCTAGTCGGGCAGGCGGAAGCGACCCAGGTTTTTGGTGAGCTCCTGGGCCAGCACCCGCATGGCCTCGGCAGACTGGCGGCCTGCCTGGCTTTCCGCTCCGGTTTTTTGTGCAGTCTGGGTGATTTTTTGCACGGCCTGATCGACCCGTTCCACCACCGATACCTGACTCTGGGCCAGGCTGGAAATTTCCTGGGCCAGGCCCGCGGATTGTTCGGCCAGTTTGGCGATCTCCTCGAGGCGGCTACCGGCGCTGTTGGCCGTGCTGTAGCCGGTCTCCACCTCGCGTACCCCTTCTCGAACCAGCTCGACCACCCGGCCAATGTCGTTTTGCACCTGTTGCACCAGATTGTTCACCCGGCTGGTCTCACGGGCCGACTCTTCGGCCAGTTTGCGGATTTCATCGGCCACAATGGCAAAACGACGGCCTGCAGCCCCTGCTCCAGCGGCCTCGAAGGAGGCGTTGAGGGCCAGAAGGTTGGTTTGCGAGGCGAAGTCCTCGAGCACCCGGGTAATGTTTTCGATCTCGGCAGAACGCTGGGCCAGCGCAGTAATGTTCTCGGCGATGGCCTGCATCTCCCTGCGGATGTCGCTCATGCCCGAGAGGGTCTGGGTTACGGCCTGGCGGCCAAGCTGGGCCGACTCGAGGGTCTGACGGGCGGCCTCGGCGGTGAAACCTGCACTTTGGGCCATCTGACGGATATTGCTGGCTACCATGCGGGTCTGGTTTTGTACCTGGCTTACTTCCTGGGCTTGCGAAAGGGCCCCGGCAGCGATGGAGGCGGTGAGTTGATCCATTTGTGCGGCGCTCTCGTTCACCGACTCGGCGGCCTGCCTTACCCCCTTGAGCAGCTGGGCAATTTCCTCAATGGTCAGGTTCACTGCGTCTACCACGTTGCCCAGCGCATCGTTGGTGACCTGGCCTCGTTTGGTAAGGTCGCCCTGGGCGATCTCGGTAGCGACTGCCAAGAAGTGCCGCACATTTTCCTGGAGCTGCAAGCTCCGCTGGCGTTCGGCCTCTTGCTGCTCGAGCAGGGAGCGCAAGGTCAGGATGGACTGGTTCAGGGTCTTGCTGACCAGGCCCAGCTCGTCGTTGGAGCGAAGGTGGGCCAGGGTGGAAAGATCGCCCTGCCCAAGGTTTTGCGCCACCCGGGTCAGCTCCCGCACCGGCGCCAGAATGGAGTTCGTAACCTTAACAATCAGCCAAAGCGATAGCACCAGCGTTGCAACCACAATAAACAGGATGAGTACCTGCTGATTGACCAGCTGCCCCAGGCGTCCATCGAGCAGGTCGTTAAGCTGGGCCAGGGCTGCGTTTTGTACAGCGAAGTAGGCCTCAATGGGGCGGCTTAGCTGGTCAAGGTACAGGCTGGGCTCGAGGGCATAGCGTTTGCTCAACACTTCCCGACGGGTCAGCTCAAGCGCTGATTCGGTGATGGCCCTGGCCGAGTTTACCCGCTCACTCAGGCTGTCGCCTAGTTGAGGGTTGGTGGTCAGGGCGTTTTTTACCGATTGATCGAGCAAAGCGGTTGCCGAAGGAACCTCTCCAAAGCCCGTACTGCGATTGGCGAGCGATGCCAGAAGCCCGTTCAGTCGCTTTTCTTGCTCCGGGGTTAGCTGCTTGGTCTGCAAAACCGTAGCGCCGATGCCCTGCACCTGGCTCAGGGTTTCCATAACCGGCTGTAGGCGGTAGACCACCGAATCTACCAGCCAGTAGCTCTGTGCGTTTGGATCCAGCGTCAGCTTGGAGCCGATGGCAATTTGCTTGTAAATCCCCAGTAGCTGCTGGATGAGCTGGGTGTGCTCCTGGAAGCTTTGCGAGGGGCCATACTTCATGGCGAGCAGGGTATCCCAGTCGGTTTTGAGGGTTGCTAGTTTCTCCCCAATGCCGAAGGGGTCGCCTGCAGCCCGGTTCATCTGTGCGAGCAGCAGCAGGTCGCGGCTGACCTCCTCGGCCTTCTGGGTGCGGGCAACGACAAGCTCCTGATTGCCGGAGAGGATAACCGCGCTTAGGCTACGGTGCTCGGCCATGGCCTTGAGCAGGTTTCCGCTGTTTTGCAGGAAGAGCACCCCTTGTTTTTCAGCCCGCACAAAGTTGACATCGTTGCGCTGCTCATTAACCAGCACAAACAACAAATAGAAAATTGGAAACAGCAAAGGAACAACCAGCAGGGCCAGTTTGTAGGGAATGCGGAGGCTTCCGAAGAATCCGGTATAGGGGGCCTCGAGGGTTTCGGCATCTTCCCGCACCTTTCGGCTTTGGGCGCCCAGGGGCCCTACCTGCTTGACTTCTACTTCGCGATAGTCGCGTTGCAGTGCCATAGTTTCCCTTTATGCGGGCAGCCGGAAACGGCTCAGGCTGCGGCTGAGTTGCTGGGCCAGGGCTTGCAACTGCTCAGCAGTCTGGCGGCCTTTGCGGCTCTCCTGGTCGGTTTGCAGGGCGGTGTTGTAGATCTCCTGCACCACACCGGTTACTTCTTCCACCCGGCTTACCTGTTCTTGGGCTAGCTGTGCAGCGTAGCGGGCGGCCTCAGCGGATTGCTGGGCCAAAGCTGCGATCTGCTCGAGCTTGCTCCCGGCTTCGGTTGCAATGCGGTAGCCCTGCTCCACCTCGCGGGTACCACCCTCTACCGAGATCACCACACCTTGGATCTCGGTCTGGATGCCCTTGACCAGCAGGTTCACCCGCTGGGCAGCGCGGGCCGAGTCCTCGGCCAGCTTGCGTACCTGGTCGGCCACCACCGCAAAGCGGGCACCGGCCTCACCGGCACCGGCGGCCTCGATGGCGGCGTTCAGGGCCAGCAGGTTGGTCTGCTTGGCGATGCGCGAGATGGTGTCCACCACCTCGGAAATCTCCAGCGAGCGGTCGGAGAGGCCTTTGATGCTCTTGGAGATGCTCTGTACCTCACGCCGGATGTTCTGCATACCGCTGAGGGTGTTTTGCACCGCGCCCTGGCCCTCCAGCGCGGCCTCCTTGGCCTGCATCACCAGCTCGGAGCCCTGCACGATTTGCTCGGCCATGCTATGAATGGAATCGGTGGTGTCGAGTGCTTCGATGCGGGCCCGGGCCGAAAGCTCTGCCTGCGATTCGGCCTTTTCTTGCACGCTAGCAGAGCTCAGGGCCATCTCTGTAGCACCCTGGTTTACCATCTCGGCGGCGGTTTGTACTTGCTTGAGCAGGAAGGCAATTTCCTCGATGGTCAGGTTTACCGCGTCTACCACGTTGCCCAGCACGTCCTCGGTTACGCGCCCGCGCTTGGTCAGGTCTCCCTGGGCAATATCCATGGCTATGTTCAGGAAGGCCCCGATGTTTTCTTGTAGAAGCTGGCTTTGGCGAAGCTGTTCGGCGTCGGCTTCGGCCTTGGCTTTGAGCTGCACGGCAGTTTCGTTGAAGGTGCGGGCCAGCGAGCCGAGCTCGTCGGAGGATTGCACCGGTACCTGCACCCCCAGGTCGCCTTTACGCAAACGCATGGAGGCATTAAAGAGCTGCCCCACCGGGCCGGTAATTGAGCGAGCCACAGCCCCTACCACACCTAAGGTTAACGCCAAAGCCAGGGCGATGGTCACAAACAACAAAGCCTGCGCTTGCTGGGTAGTTTGTATTCTGTTCAGGAGGTACTTGGTCAATATTTGTGAGGTTTGTTGCCCAAGTTGAGTAATGCCGGTATTGATGGTGACGAAAGTGCTGGCATACTCACCGGGACGAAGGGTGGTGCGGGTGGTGGCAAGAATCGAGTTGGTCACCAGGGTATCGGCAAAGCCCACATCTCCAGCGAGCTTTTCCACTTCAAGCGCGATGCTTTCCAGGTCGCGGGATTGTTCTAATTCGCTCTGCGCTACCTTCAACAAAATGGTCTCGGATTGCTCAGAGGCACGCTTGAGCAGGTTTAAGATTTGCTCCCGCTCATAGATGAGCGCCGATCCTCGAGCCAGCACCACCATGCCCAGGAAGCGCAATTCGGCCAGGGTTTCGCGCAAGGCCGGCAGGTTGCGCAGGGCGATTTCGGTAAGCAGGAATGCTTCCGCGCTTGTGTTCAGCAGCAGGCCTGAGGACAGGCTCAGCTTCTCAAGGGTCTGGTTTAGCTGATTGATCAGCTGCTGGTGCATCTCAAAAATGGCGTTGACGCCGGCAGCCTGGCTTTGGTTTTTAATCTGCTCCCAGGCTTGGCTGAGCTCGCTGAGCGATGCGGCAAGACCAAAGCGATCTTTCATGCCCTCATTGAGCTGAACAAGCCGATTGAGGGCGGTATCCACATCGCCCGCTTCTTTTGCTAGGTCGGTGCTTGTGCCTAAGAGCTTGTTATCTATGCTGAAGCGCCGGTGTTCACTCACCTGCTGGATTGTGTCAAAAAGCGCCTGGGCAAGCTGGTATCCAAGCAGCTGGTTATAAGAGCGCTCGCTTTGCCGTTGCTCATTGAAAAAAAGGATGCTTACAGGCACAACGCCTGCCACCGAGAACGCAAGCACGATCAGAAGGAGCTTTTGCCAGATCTTTAGCGATCCCAGCAGCCCACCCGTGGGCAGGAGCTGTGTGGGCATGGCTGGGGTAGGGCGACGGGAGGGGCGAACGGTGGTTTTGGGGCTGCGGCGGATCATGCTTCGGCCTCCTGAACAACCTCTGTGGAGGTCTCGAGCAGAGAGGTAAGAAACAACGGTAGCCCCAGTATGGCCACTGCAAACAACAAGAAAACGTTAAGCGAAAGCAGGGCGCCGCTTGCGGCCATGCTGTGAATTTGCTCGCTGCCGGTGTTGGTGAAACGGGCTGCAAGCATGGCGGTGTAGTGCATAAAGGGAATGGCCGACCCAGTGATGACCGCCGTGACCAGCTGGCGGAAAGGAACTCGACTAAAAGCCGGGCTGATTAGTGTCCAGATACCGAAGGTGCCCAGCGCTACGGCTACCAGAACCGAGGCCACAACCAGAAGGGGGTCGAAGGATAGCTGGGCGTTGAGGCGCATGGCAAACATGCCCACGTAGTGCATAGTTCCGATGCCCGCACCCAGAAAAAAGCCAGAGAACAGTATTTGCTTGAAGCCAACCTTCGGCTGACTGACTGCCTGGAAAGCTGCTGCGGCCCCCACGATTGCAAATAGCACCGAGATCAGGGTCAGGAGGGGGTCGTAAGCGATCAGCATGTTGAGCTGTAGGGCGGTCATGGCAGTGAAGTGCATGGCCCAGACCCCCAGCCCAAAGGTAACGGCTCCCAGCCACAACCAGTTTTTGTTGATGCTGGTTTGCCTTAGGCGGTTGATGATGGCCAGTGCGGCATAGGCTGCCAAGATGGCTATCAGGAACGAGGCCACAACCAGCAGGGGATCGTGGCTGATAGGAAGGTGGGTTTGCTCCATAGGGACTCCTTAAAAAGGTTGTGCAGTTGGCTTAGCGGGTTCAGGCTTGCGGGCTGGCCTGGACTGGCGCAACCGAAGTGCGGGTGGCTGGCGAGATCCGGGTGGTGAGGTGCTCGAGCAGGCCGCTTGGATTCAGGACGCGGATGCTTTGCTCGCCATCTTTCACCACAGCGCTGAACAGGGGCTCCTGGCTGGGGGATACCCAGGCACCGCTCAGATCGGTGCGAAGCCCGGCCACCTCGTCAACCATAAAGGCCATGGGTTGTCCTTCGACCTCGAGCAAAGCAGCAATGCCAGAGCCGGCGGGCGGAATCTGTAGCACCTGGCTCAGGTCGAATACCGGCACGATCTGGCCCTGGTTGCTCAGGAGTCCCAGCAGAGGTGGAGGGGCCAACGGAACGGGGGTGGGCTGCGTCACTTCCAGCACTTCTTTTAAGGCTTTTGGCTCTATTCCCAAAAAGATACTGCCGAGCCGCAGAACCCAGATTCTGCCGATGCTGATGTGGTTCATAACCGAGCCATATCCTCCTGGTTGTAGATAGCCCGACGAGCCAGAACCGCTTGGCGGCCTAGAGGATTTCCTGAACTGCTTTACGCAGGTCCTCGGGGGTGTAGGGCTTGGTCAGGTAGCCATTGGCGCCCTGGCGCTTACCCCACTCAATATCGGTCGGGGCGCTCTTGGAGCTGATGACCAGCACCGGAATGTGCTTGGTAGACTCGTTGCGCCGCAGGGAGCGAAGAACCTCGTAGCCGTTGCGCCCAGGCATGACCACATCGAGCAGAACCGCATCTGGTTTTTCGGCTTCGATGCGCTGTTCTACATCCTCACTCCCCTGGTACAGCACCACCTGGTGGTATGGTGCAAGCGACTGTTCGATGAGCTTCAGGTCTGCCAGCGAGTCATCAACTGCGATGAGTTTTGCCATAGTTACCTCCGGGTTTGCGGGTAGAGGTAGCGATGACTGCAAAGGGGGTATTTCCACCCGCAACATAGACTAAAGTTACGCGAGGCGTTACGCCGGGCTTGTGACGAATGAACAAGCCGGAGGTATTTAGGCGTTACGTCGGATGGAAACCCCACCTGAGGGGCTCGCTTCGGGTCAGGGCAGCGCTAGGGAGGCCCTAAACTGCTCGAGAAGACCTCATAATATGCTTGCAAGACAGGGGTGAACCATTGTTGAGCGTGCAGTATCCGACAAGCATCCCCTGGATGCGCTGGCTTAGGAGGTAGCTATGTTCAAAAATATCCTGTTGGCCTTCGATGGCTCGGAACATGCCCAGAAAGCGGCCCTGCTGGCTGCTGATCTGGCCCGTCAGTACCGCGCTTCGCTGTGTCTGGTTCATACTTACGATCCGGTTCCAGACTACTTAGGAGAACCCTTTTTGCAAGAGGCCATCTCGAAACGAACCGAAGCAGCAGATCGGGTGGTGGCACAGGCTCTGGCCCTGCTGGGCGAGTTTCCCCAGCTTGAAACCGAAGTGCTGGAAGGGCCCCCGGCTGAGGCCATTTTGCGGGTTGCAGAGATTCGAAAGGTCGACTTGATAGTAATGGGAACCAGGGGTTTGGGCCAGCTAAAGGGTTTGCTGCTGGGTAGTCAGAGTCAGAAGGTGTTAACCCACGCGCGGTGCCCGGTGCTTTTGGTGCGCTGAGTCCTTTCCTGGACGGGGCCTTGCGGCAGCGAGGTGCGGTAGGGACACAAAGCCCTTTATGAAGGGCTAGGCTAATGCTGAGGCACTTGTAGAAACGGAGGCGGACGATGTTCAAGAAGGTTCTGGTTGCCACCGACTTTTCGCCGTGTGCAAAGCGCGCTCTGGAGCTGGCTCGAGCCAGCTTCCCACAGGCTGAGCTGCGGGTGATACACGTGGTAACAGCAGACTCGCCTTTTACCGCCACCGAGGCCCTGCTCGAGCTGGAGCTGCTGGTATCCAGCACCTGGGAAGATGACGCAGTTCGACCTGGCCACGAAGTTGCCCAGGGTAACCCGGTTCAGCAGGTAATAGAGTCGGCTAAAGCCTGGGAAGCCGACCTAATCGTGATTGGGGTTAGTGGTCAGGGCGGCCAGGGCCTGGGCTCGGTAGCCGAAGGGCTGGTACGGGCCTCGGCGATACCGGTGCTTACCGTGAAAGAC
The DNA here is from genome assembly GCF_051297115.1 of Meiothermus cerbereus. Classification (GTDB taxonomy): domain Bacteria; phylum Deinococcota; class Deinococci; order Deinococcales; family Thermaceae; genus Meiothermus; species Meiothermus cerbereus_A. The sequence continues at coordinate 6,982 of NZ_JBEVAL010000049.1, read as the reverse complement.
CCCTAAAGGCAGGGCTGATAAAGGCCCATTGCGCTGCGCCAGATACTCAAGCAATTGCGCTTCGCGGCGCTCTAGTCCAGCCGGTTGCGCAGCTCGAGCGCCTCTCGCCTTAGGTCTTCGACCAGCTGCAGGTGGGCCAGGGCGGCGTTGCGGGTGTTCTCTAGACGGGTGCAGGGGGTGCGATACAGGCTGTTGAAGCGTTGGTGGGTGCGCTCTATCTCGGTATTCAGGGTCTCATGCAAAGCCCGCTCGAGGGTGCTCTTTAGCTCAGCCAGCCGCTCACGCAGGCGGGTTTTCGCAACCTCTTTGCGGCGGGGCAGGATGGAGGTGGCCAGGATGGCCCCAAACACCGTGGCAAAAATGCCCAGGATGTCGAAGGCAATCTTTTGTGCGACCAGCAGGATGGTCAGGCCCAGGCCCATTACCCCTACTTCAGCCAGGGCGGTGCCGCGCAGGCTCTCCTGGATGAAGTCGCGCAACTGTATCGCTTCGGCCTCGGCGTCGAAGGAGCGCAGGGCCTCTTCCAGGTTTCCGGCAATGGTGCGCTCTTCTGGCCCGACCTGCTCAGTGCGCCGCAGTCCGGGGGCTTCGCGCAGCAGCGAGAGGGCGTCTTCCAGCAGCTCACGGTCACGTTTGGCCAGCCAGTTCATGGCCTCGAGCACGCGGCGCTCAATTTCTTGATTAGCGCCTTTGACCACGTCATCGATAAAGCTTTGCTTAAGCTTGTTGGACTGCATGAGCTCGAGAAACCTGGAGAACCGCACTTTCTCGTCCAGCCAGCGCTCACCCCTGACGCGCACCTCGTCAATGGCCTGCAGGGCCAGTGCAACCTGGCCGCTAAAGTCGCGGCGGGTGCGTTCTTCGTGCCGCTGGAGCAGGCCATCCAGCTCATGGCAGGTGGCGAGTTGCTTCTCGGTCTCCTTTATCCTGGTCTCCAGCGCAGGCCTGGCTTCTTCGGCGAGCCGGGCCAGTACCCCCAGCGGTGCGCCCAGCTTGAGCTGGGCTGCCTGGTGGGTGAGCACCTGGTAGATGTGGGCCTCGAGCTCGGGGATATGACTGGTAGCTGCTTGGCCTTGCCGTGCCCGGCGGGCCGACACCGCAAAGATTGGGGGAATATGCCCCAGGGTTTGGTCGACGCCTTTGCGGACGAACTCGAGTACTTGCGGTAGCTCGGCCTCGCTGAGCAGATCCATTTTGTTGATGACCAGCACCACCTTTTTGCCCCAGGCTCGAATAAAACTCAAAAAATTGGCTTCGGACTGCGTAAAGGGCCTATCGGCACTGGTGACGAACAAAATCAGGTCGGCGCGCGGAAGGAATTTCTGGGTCAAGACCTGATGGTGTTGCAGGATGGCGTTGGTGCCGGGGGTATCTACCAGCCGTACCTCCTTGAGCAGAGGGTGAGGCAGCTCTATCAGCACCAGCTCAGGTGACTGCGGTTGTAGTTTGGGTTCGGGGCCATAGCCAATCAGGTTGATGCGGTCGGTGGTGGGCGTAACACCTTCCTTTAAGAAGTCGCCCCCCAGCAGGGCATTAAGCAACGATGACTTTCCGCTGTTAAACTCACCGACAACCACGAGCAAAAAAGGGCCGTCGAGGTCTAATAAAGCCTGTTTGAGCGGCTCCGTCTCGATGCCCACTCGAGCCAATGCGTCCAGCCCTTTGGTTAGTAGCGCACGCACATCCTGGGCCAGGGCCATGGTCTTGGAATCCAGCATGGTGAGTATTGTATCGCAGGGTCATGTAAGCGCTTTGTACATGGGGCTGCTGCTGCGATAACCGAGCAACCAGCCCGGCCCGTCTAACCGGTTGCTTATGCCGGTGCTCAATTTGCTGTGGGGAAGCCTATTTGTCGCTTGCCACAGGCAAGGCATTGATTCTTGCATCGGGGAGGCAAGCGGTGAATTCCAGGCGGGGCTCGGGCGTCACGGGTGTTTGGTGCGATGCAGACGCAAATTGATTAAGATGGCCTGGTGAAAGCTGTATATGCTCAAAAAAAGCGATAAAAAAGGGCAAAACGCAATAGTCCGATTGGCATCGAAGAGATTGAAAATTCACCAACGGGTTGTATTTTATGTGTCAAAAGCACACAACATGTTGTATAGTGAGGCTCAGTGGAGAAACAATCTAAAAGCACCACTTGTCCCCAGCGCACACAAGGCCTCTTGGGGGTTGTGTGATTGGGCAAATCATCCGCTGGATAGCGCATGATTTGTGAGTCAGGGCTTAGATGACTCCACACTGAACTAAAGGAGGTACATACATGCCTGAACAAACAAAAACTGAATCCACCCAAAAGCCCGCTGCCAAGAAGGCTGCGACCAAGAAAACAGCCAGCAAAACCGCAGCCAAGACTGCCCCTAAAGCCGCTGCCAAGACCACTGCCAAGAAGGCTGCCCCCAAAGCAGCCCCTGCCAAGGCTACCGAAAAGGCTACTAAAACAGCCCCTAAGGCCCCAGCCAAAGCTGCTGCCAAGACCACTGCTAAGACCACCGCCAAGAAGGCTGCTCCCAAAGCAGCCCCTGCCAAGGCTGCTGCGAAACCATCTGTCGAGGCCAAGGCTAAACCCGCTGCGAAAAAAGCGGCTGCGCCTAAGAAAACGGCTAGCAAAACCACTGCCAAGGCTGCGCCTAAGAAAGCGGCTGCCAAGAAGTAGGTGTTGTTTATTCACTGGCTCCATAGCGGAGCCAGTTTTTTTGTTTTAAGTGTCTCCATAAGCGAAATGCAAGACGCCGTACCGAAAGTTTGCTTTAGGAATTGCGCCAGGTATGCATTGACTCATTCCTGCCCTGGCGCAACTTAGCCTCGAGCCAGCCAGCACAATTAACGGGCTGCGTTGTGCATACGGCCCTAGGTGAATCTCCTGAACGCGAATGTTTTGCCCCACCCGAAGGGCGGACGATCCCCATCGCGCGGCTGTTCACCAGGCTTCACAGAGATGTGCCGCATTGCGGCGTTTTGATAAGCATCTCGGCGAATACCGCGCTAAACAGCAAGCTTCAGGTGGGGTTTGTATCAGGCAGTATGCCAGCCTTGCAACGACCGAACCGGCAGGTTGGAGCTGCGAGCCCGCTTAATGGCCTCGAGGCTCCACCTGGCCCCCTCGAGGGTGGTGATGAAGGGCTTGCCGGTTTCCACGGCCCGGCGCAGCTCGGGGTCGGGGGTGAGGGCCACCAGCAGGTCGTAATCCCCTTCGGAGACCTCGAAGCCGGCGGCTTCCCATTCGGGCTCAAGGTGCTCGGCCCCAATAAAGCGCACCCTGCCGGCCAGCGGCAGCTGCTGGCCTACGCCGAGTTCGGCCCGGTAGTAGGCCAGGTAGGGGTCGGTGTCTATGCCCATGCTTTCGCCGGTGGAGCGCATCTCGGGCCCCAACACCGGGATGACCCCAGGGAATTTGAGCCAGGGGATGAGCACTTCCTTGACCGAATAGAAGCCGGGGGTGGGGTCCTGGGTGAAGCCCAGCTCGTCCAGGGTTTTGCCCACGGCAATCAGGGCGGCATACTTGGCCAGCGGGTGCCCGATGGCCTTGGAGACGAAAGGCACCGTGCGTGAGGCGCGGGGGTTGGCTTCCAGGATGTAGAGCGTGCCGTCCTTGAGGGCGTACTGCACGTTGATCAGGCCCTTCACCCCCACCGCCAGGGCCAGCTTGCGGGTGTAGGCCCGGACGGTCTCGAGCTGTTCGGGAGTCAGGGAGACGGGCGGCAGGATGGTGGCCGAGTCGCCGGAGTGCACCCCGGCCCGCTCGATGTGCTCCATGATGCCGGCCACCACCACCTGCTTACCGTCGCAGAGCGCGTCCACATCAAGCTCGAGCGCGTTTTCCAGGTACTCATCCAGCAAAATCGAGGGCCGCTCGGAAAGGGCCGCGTAGATGCCATTCAGATACCAGCGCAGCTCCTCGGCGTTGTGCACCACCTGCATGGCCCGCCCGCCCAACACGTAGCTAGGCCGGGCCATCAGGGGATAACCCAGGGCCTCGGCCAGCTTGAGGGCCTCTTCGGGGGTGCGGGCCACCGCGCCTTTGGGCTGAGGAATGCCCAGCTCGGCGCAGAGCTTGTTGAACTCGGCGCGGTCTTCGGCCTTGTGGATGGATTCCCAACTCGTTCCCAGCAGCGTGACCCCGGCCTCGGCCAGCTTTTTGGCCAGCTTGAGGGGGGTCTGGCCGCCCAGGGTGGCAATGACCCCCAAAGGCCGCTCGTGTTCAACCAGATTAAGCACGTCCTCCAGCGTGAGCGGCTCAAAGTAGAGGCGGTCGGCGGTGTCGTAGTCGGTGGAGACCGTTTCGGGGTTGGAGTTGACCATAATGGTCTCGTAACCTGCATCGCGCAGTGCCCAGACCGCGTGCACGGTAGCGTAGTCGAACTCCACCCCCTGCCCGATGCGGATGGGGCCGCTGCCCAGGATCACCACTTTTTGCTTGCTGGTCTGGCGAACTTCATCCTCCAACTCATAGGTGCTGTAGTGGTAGGGGGTGTAGGCCTCGAACTCGGCGGCGCAGGTGTCCACGGTCTTGTAGACCGGCCTGGAGCCCGCGGCCAGGCGCTCTTTGCGGGCCATCGTTTCCGAAACCCCCACCAGTTCGCCCACTTGCGCGTCGGATAGACCCAAGCTTTTGACATAGCGCCAGTCTTCGGCATCCTCCAGCCGGGCATGCTCGGTCTCGAGGTCGTGCTCGGCGTCCACCACCTCTTTGAGCTGGGTCAGGAACCAGGGCTCGATTTTGGTTTTTTCGTAAAGACGGTCTACCTGTTCGCCCCGCCGCAGCAGTTCCAGAATTGCATAAATTCGCGTGGGGCTGGGGTAGAGCCGGGCCTCGAGCTCCTCGCTGGTATAGCTGGAAAACCCGGCCCGCACGTCGGCTTCCAAACTCCTGAGGGCCTTGCCGAAGGACTCCTTGAAGGTGCGGCCAATGGCCATCACCTCGCCCACGCTCTTCATCTGGGTGCCCAGCCGGTCGGAGAAGCCGCCGGGATTCACATTGGGCAGGGTGTTGAACTTCTCAAAGGCAAAGCGGGGAATCTTGGTGACCACGTAGTCGATGGTGGGCTCGAAGGAGGCCGGGGTTTTCCGGGTAATGTCGTTGGGGATCTCGTCCAGGGTGTAGCCCACCGCCAGCAAGGCCGCAATCTTGGCGATGGGGAAGCCGGTGGCTTTGGAGGCCAGGGCGCTCGAGCGCGAAACCCGGGGGTTCATCTCGATCACAATCATGCGGCCTGTTTTGGGATCGACCGCAAACTGGATGTTGGAACCGCCGGTCTCCACCCCAATTTCGCGGATGATGGCGATGGCCGCGTCGCGCATTTTTTGGTACTCCACATCCGAGAGGGTCTGGGCGGGTGCAACCGTGATGGAGTCGCCGGTATGCACCCCCATGGGATCCACGTTCTCGATGGAGGTGATGATCACCACGGTGTCGTTCTTGTCGCGCATGACCTCGAGCTCGTACTCCTTCCAACCCACGATGGACTCCTCGACCAGCGCGGAGTGGGTGGGGGAGAGGGAGAGGCCCCGGGTCAGGATTTCGATAAACTCCGGTTCGTTTTCGGCGATGCCCCCCCCGGTGCCGCCCAGGGTAAAACTGGGCCGCACCACCACCGGATAGCCGGTAACCTCACGGGCAAAAGCCAGCCCCTCTTCCAGGCTATGCACCATCTTGCCCCTGGGTACGTCCACACCAATCTTGATCATGGCTTGCTGAAAGGCCTCGCGGTCTTCGCCTTTCTTGATGGCTGCGGCGTTGGCACCGATCAGCTCCACGCCGTACTTCGCCAGAATGCCCTGCTCGTGCAGGGCCATGGAGAGGTTGAGCGCGGTCTGGCCGCCCAGGGTGGGCAGGAGCGCATCCGGACGCTCGCTGGCGATGATTTTTTCCAGGAAGTCCACCGTGAGGGGCTCGAGGTAGGTTCCCTCCGAAAGCTCCGGGTCGGTCATGATGGTCGCAGGGTTGGCGTTGACCAGCACCACCTGGTAGCCCACACTTCTAAGGGCTTTGACGGCCTGGGTACCGGAATAATCGAATTCGGCGGCCTGTCCGATGGTGATGGGACCGGAGCCAATGATGAGGATTTTTTTGAGATCGGTGCGGGCGGGCATACCAAGGGGAGAGCATATCATTTATTTGGGCGTCTGACCACCGGGTTTTTGCATAGTATTACAACAAAATGGTATAAACTCGCAGTAAGGCCCAAACCCCATCCTCGCCCAGCACACAGCACACGCGGATAGAGGCCTGCTTATAGGGATGGGATTACTTTGCTGGGGGCCCGAAGTGTTAGCCTTTTACTTGTTAGACGCTTCACAGATTTGCCTGCAAGGAGTGAACCATGCCCAAAGCCACACAGCCGCTTATATCGAGCAAGCTCTCCCAGAAACTCAAGGAACAAATCGGCCACGAGCTTGGAGCGCACCAGCAATACCTGGCCATCGGAACCTACTTTGCCCAGCAGAACCTGGACAAATGGGCGACCCTGTTCTACGGGCAGGCAGCAGAAGAAAAAGAACACGCCCTGAAGATTGTGTGTTTCCTGGTGGATGCGGGCGAGGCCTTCGACTTTCCGGCCATACCGGCTGCTTCCACCCGCTTCAAGAGCGCTGCCGATGCGGTTTCGCAAGCCCTCAAGTGGGAGCGCAGCGTAACCGAGCAGTTCCAGTCCATGGCTAAAGTGGCCCTTTCGGAGGGCGATTTTGTCGGCTTTCAGTTCTTGCAGTGGTTCCTGGAAGAGCAGGTTGAGGAAGTGAGCAGCATGGAGAAGTACCTGGCCCTGGTAGAAAGCGGCATCAACCTTTTCCAGGCCGAGGCTTTGTTGGAGCTGTAGGGCCGAGCTGCGCCATGTCCTGCTGCCCTGCAGCCTGCAGGTGGGGTGGCCCTTTTAGCGCGGCGTGCTCAGGCTAGGGCAATTGCCCCTTTACCTTTTGTCTTATCTTAACTCAAGTTGCCACCTAGACATTCCGAGCTAGAAAGCAAAAACTAAGGCCACTATGA
>NZ_JBEVAL010000048.1:0-19538 GCF_051297115.1 Meiothermus cerbereus | reverse complement strand
GCGCCTCCTGTTGGCGCAGTTTGGGGAAATGTGGCTGGTGGCTTTTCCGAATTGGGGTCTCTTTAATCTGTTTTCACAGCCTCTGAGCAACGGGGGGCTATGATGAGCGCATGTCCCGAGTTTTATGGCTTGGTCTACTTGCACTTATTATCACCGCCTGCACGAGCCAACCCCCCTCCCCCCCACCCGGCAACGGCATCATCAGCGGAACGGTTCGCATCGCCTCACAAAACACCTTGTCCGCCAGTGACCTCACCGCGCCTTTTGTAGAGGGCGAAATAATCGTGCAGTTCAAGCCGCAGGTGGGCCTGCAGTCCCTAAACAGGCTCTCGGTGGGGGGGGTGGAGCTTCAGCAGGTCAGACCGCTTGGCCTGGAACGCACCTTCCTCTACCGGGCCAACCTGAACCGCAGCGAAACCCTGGCGCTGCTGCAGCAGTTGCAGGGCCAGAGCGACGTGGCCTACGCCCACCCCAACTACCTGCTCTTTGCCCAGGCCATCCCCAACGACCCCGAATACAGCAAGCAGCGCTGGCATTATGAGGCTATACGGCTGCCCGAGGCCTGGGACATCGAGAAAGGCACCTCGAGTCCGGTTACCGTGGCAGTCATTGACGGAGGTGTGCCCACCGACCACCCCGACTTTGCCGGAAAACTCTTATCCGGCTACGACTTCTACTCCGACGCTGCCACCTCCGGCGATGGCGATGGACGGGACCCTAACCCCGAGGACACCGCCCCCAACACCGACTACCACGGAAGCCATGTAACCGGCACGGTGGCTGCTGCGACCAACAACAACCTGGGGGTGGCTGGGGTCTCCTGGGGGGCACGGGTGGTGCCCATTCGCGCCCTTAGCGGCGGAAGCGGTACCCTGGCCGATGTGGCCGACGCCCTGCACTGGGCGGCTGGTCTGCGCGTGAACGGAGTGCCCGACAATAGCAATCCCGCTAAGGTCATCAATATGTCACTAGGCGCACCAGTGGCCTGTACCAGCGCCCCCGCCCTCCAACAAGCCATCAACGAGGCCAGCGCCGCAGGGGCCGTCATCGTGGTGGCGGCGGGCAACTCCAATGCGGACGCCAGCACCTTTACGCCGGCGGGTTGCAGCGGGGTCATCACGGTGGGCGCTACCGACCGGAGCGGAAACCGGGCTTTTTACTCCAACTACGGAACCCGCATTGATGTGATGGCACCGGGTGGCGATACCCGCAATAACCCCTCCAATGGCGTTCTGAGTACCATCAACAGCAACAATTATGGCTTCAAGCAAGGCACCTCGATGGCCGCTCCGCATGTGGCGGGTGTGCTGGCTTTGATGAAAAGCCGTAAGCCCAGCCTGACCCCCGGCGAAGCCCTGACCATCCTCAAGCAAACCGCTCGGCCACTGAGCGACGCTCAGTGCAATCGCAGCAGCGGCAACGATTGCGGTGCGGGCCTAATTGACGCGAAAGCCGCCCTGGATCGCTTGAGCGCCCCGCCCGCCCCTGCTCTGAGCCTGACTGCGGCCCCTGCCAGCCTTAGCCTGAACCCCGGGGGCAATGCCACAATTAATATCGGGGTAAACCGCAGCAATTTTAGCGGCCCCGTAACCCTCACCCTCAGCGGGCAACCCAGCGGGGTAACGGGTTCTTTCAGTCCCAACCCCACCGAAGCGAACAGTGCTCTTAGCCTAAGCGTGGGCAGCGGGGTCGGCCCCGGAAGCTACACCCTGGTGATTGGCGGCAGCGGCGGCGAGGCCAGCGCGGAAACCCGCATCATCTTGACGGTAACAGAGCCCCAGGCCCCACCCCCGCCCACGGCCTCGCTCGAGGGAACGCTCCTGACCCTGTTTGGCGTATCGGGCGACACCATTCTGTGTGCGGAGGAGATCACCATTACACAAAATGTCCTTTCCTCGCCGTTCAACTTCAGCAACCTGCCCGCGGATCGTCAGTACAAACTGCAGGGTTGGAAGGATGTGAATGGCAATGGCAACACCGATGCGGGGGATTTATTCGCCTGGTACACCGAATCGGGCAATGTTGCGCTCCTCAACGTAGGCCGCAGTGGGTTGCAACTCAGGCTCGAGCCCTATGTATCGCCCCAGCCCCTGCTACGCCCTGCTCAAATCTTCCCACCCTGCCGGTAAAGCCCGCGGAGAGCTGCCTGGCTAGCGGTGGTAGGGCTCGCCGCGCTTGAGGGTCTCGACCCGGTAGAGCTGCTCCAGCAAAACCACCAGGGCCAGCTCGTGCTGCAGGGTGAGCCTGGATAGGGCCAGCAGCCAGTCGGCCTGGTCGCGCACGGCCTGGGCGTGGCCCTCGGCGCCCCCTATCAGAAAAGCCACGCCTTTTTCGGCCCCCATTTCCCAGGCCTCGAGCCGGGTTTTTAGCGCCAGGGTATCGGGCAGTTGTCCCCGCTCGTCCAGCACCACCCGCCGGTAGCCCTGGGAGGCTTCCAGCAAGCGTTGCCCTTCTTGAACCGGTGTACTCTCTCTTAGGTAAACCAGATCCAGTTTGGTGTACCTATGCAGCCTTGCCGCATACATCTCCAGTCCCACACGGGCGAACTCTAGTTTTGGCTTACCGATTACACAAATCCTGAGCTTCATACCCGATCCCCACACCCCCCAGGGGCCAGTTTATAGGTTAGCCTCGAGGTTCCGTCGGCTGCGAAACGCGGCCACACACAACCAACCTTGACCCCACCCAAATTTGAGATGGCCCAAAACCCGCTATAATCTTTGGTACCAAGAGGTTCCTATGGAGACGCGCCTCAAGCCGGTGGTTGGAATGGGCGCACCCAAAACCTTTGGCCCGGTATACCAAAGCGACTGTACAGGCCTCCAGTCTGGGGGGTCTTTTGCTTTGGCCGGGTGGTTCCCCGTGAAAGTCCTTACCCAGGATGACACGAGCTTTGGAGGCCCTTACCCAGGGCCTTCTGGTACAGGCGAGTCGGTCACCCCGGCAAGCCAGGAGGAGACATGGTTCAAGAGAAAATACGCTTCCAACCCTTTAGCAGCGAACCCATCCGGTTGGTAGACGAGCAGGGCCACTGGATGGCCCCGTTCGAGCACGCCCTGCCGCCCGAACAGCTCCAGCGCTTCTACCGCGATATGCTGGCGGCCCGGCTACTGGACGAAAAACTGGTCATCCTCATTCGCACCGGCAAGACCAGCTTCATCGCCCCCCATGCCGGCCACGAGGCCGCCCAGGTGGGCATCGCCCATGCCCTGCGCAAAGGCCACGACTGGCTCTTCCCCTACTACCGCGATATGGGACTGGTGATGGCGCTAGGAGTACCGCTGGTGGAAATTTTCGGCCAGACCCTGGGCAATGCCGCCGACCCCGCCAAGGGCCGCCAGATGCCCTCGCACCCCGGCAGCAAGGCACTCAACGTGTTTACGGTCTGCTCGGCCATCGCCTCGCACATTCCCCCTGCTACCGGGGCCGCCCTCAGCATGAAGCTGCGTCGCACCGGCCAGGTAGCGGTCTGCACCTTTGGCGACGGGGCTACCAGCGAGGGCGACTGGCACGCCGGCATCAACTTTGCCGCCGTACAGCGGGCTCCGGCGGTCTTCGTGTGCGAAAACAACCGCTATGCCATTAGCGTCAACATCTCCAAGCAGACCGCTTCGGAGAACATCGCCATCAAGGCCCACGCCTACGGCATTCCCGGCTACTATGTGGACGGCCTGGACGTGCTGGCCAGCTACTTCGTGATGCAGGAGGCCATCGAACGGGCCAGGGCCGGCCAGGGAACCAGCCTGGTGGAGCTGGTGGTGCACCGTTTTGGGGCCCACTCCTCCGCCGACGACGACAGCCGCTACCGCTCGCGCGAAGAGTTGGCCGCCGAGCGCCAGCAAGACCCCCTCCTGCGCTACCAGCGTTTTCTGGAAAAGCAGGGTCTGTGGGACGCCCAGTGGGCCAACGAGCTAAGGCTGGAAATCTCCAAGGAGCTCGAGGCCGCCCTGCAGGAAGCCCTCGAGGCCGGGGAGCCCGATCCGCTCGAGATGTTCGATGACGTTTACGCCGCCCGCCCCTGGCACCTGGAGGAACAGCGGCGCCTGGTAGCAGAGGAACTGCAGTCCTGAGGAGGTTTTATGCCAACCATGACCCTTATCCAGGCCATAAATGAGGCCCTGGACGAAGAGATGAACCGCGACGAGCGGGTGATGTTGCTGGGCGAGGACGTGGGCAAGCGGGGCGGGGTTTTCCTGGCCACCGAGGGCCTGCAGCAAAAGTATGGCCCCGAGCGGGTAGTGGACACGCCCCTCGCCGAGGCCGCCATCATCGGGGCCGCGGTGGGGCTGGCTGCCCACGGGATGCGGCCAGTGGCCGAAATTCAGTTTGCCGACTACGTTTTTCCCGGCATCGACCAGCTCTTTTCCCAGGCCGCCAAGCTACGCTACCGCTCAGGAGGCCAGTTCAGCGCCCCCATGGTAGTACGCATGCCCACCGGCGGGGGTGTGAAGGGGGGCCACCACCACTCGCAAAGCCCCGAAGCCCACTTTGCCCACACCGCTGGTCTGAAGGTGATTGTGGTTTCTACCCCCTACGACGCCAAAGGGCTCCTCAAAGCCGCCATCCGCAACGATGACCCGGTGGTGTTTATGGAGCCCAAGCGCCTTTACCGTGCGGTAAAGGAAGAGGTACCCAGCGACGACTACTTGCTGCCCATCGGCAAGGCTGCCATCCGCCGCACAGGCCGCGACATCACCCTGGTTTCCTATGGCGGGCCAATGGTCGAGACCCTCAAAGCGGCCGAGGAGATGGTCGCCGCAGGCATCGACCCGGAGGTAATTGACCTGCGCACCGTAATGCCCTGGGACAAACAAACCGTGCTGGAGTCGGTAGCCAAGACCGGGCGCTTGCTCATGATCTCCGAAGCGCCCCGCACCGCCAGCATGGCCTCGGAGGTGACCGCCACCATTTCCGAAGAGCTTTTCGACCAGTTGCTGGCCCCGCCCCTGCGGGTTACCGGGTTCGACACCCCCTACCCGCTGGCCCAGGACAAGCTGTACATGCCCACCGTAACCCGTATCCTGAACGCAGCCAAGCGTCTACTGGACTACTAGGAGAGAAAAGATGCCCAAAGAAGTGGTGTTACCCGAGCTGGCAGAGTCTGTTGTAGAAGGTGAGATTCTTAGGTGGCTGGTGAACGAAGGCGAGGCCTTGAGAAAAGACCAGCCCTTTGTGGAGGTCATGACCGACAAGGTAACGGTGGAGCTACCGAGCCCCTACGAGGGGGTCTTGCTGCAAAAGCTGGTCAAGGAAGGTGATGTGGTACCGGTTCATGCACCCATTGCCCTCATCGCCGAGCCAGGTGAGGTCGCTGCCCCCATCGGCGAAAAACCCGAAGCGGCCCCCAGCCTGCAGGCCCAGGAGGAGCGCTCCATTGTAGAGCCCGGCCAGGTAGCGGAGGATGACGGGGCCAACCTCTCCTTGTTCAAGCCCGACAACAAGCAGGAGCAGGTAAAAAACCCCTTCAGCAAAGCCGCACCCCTGTCGGCTGCGCAAAGTACCGCCGTAGCCCAGCCCCACGGGCGGGTGATCGCGGTACCGGCTGCCCGCAAGCTGGCCCGTGAGCTGGGGCTGGACATCGCCCAGATTCCAGGCTCGGGGCCTGGCGGGCGGGTGCGGGTGGAAGACGTGAAGGCCTACGCTGAGAAGCAGGCCAGCAAGGAGGTCAGGCCGCCTTCCGAGGCCGCCCTCGAGCGCGGCAGCCCGCCTTTGCTGGGCCTTGCACCCGTGCAGTACAAAACCCCCAAGGGTTACGAAAACCAGGAGACCCGCGTCCCTTTGCGCGGCCTGCGGCGGGCCATCGCCCAGCAGATGATGGCCTCGCATCTCTACACGGTGCGTACACTTTCGGTGGACGAGGTGGACATGACCGAGCTGGTGGCCCTGCGCAACCGGCTCAAGCCGGAGGCCGAAGCCCAGGGGGTGAAGCTCAGCTACCTGCCCTTCATCTTCAAGGCGGTGGCGGTGGCGCTCAAAAAGTTCCCTGCCCTCAACAGCTCGCTGGACGAGGCCCGGCAGGAGGTGGTGCTCAAGCACTACGTGAATATCGGCATGGCGGTGGCCGCTGAAAACGGCCTGATTGTGCCGGTGGTGAGGGACGTGGAGCGCAAAAGCCTGCTCCAGATCGCCCGCGAGGTGGGCGACCTGGCCGAAAAAGCCCGCCTGGGCAAGCTATCTCCGGAGGAGGTGAGCGGCTCTACCTTCAGCATCACCAACATTGGCTCGATTGGGGCCCTCTTCAGCTTCCCCATCATCAACGTGCCGGATGCGGCCATTCTGGGCGTGCACTCCATTCAGAAGCGCCCTGTGGTGGACGAGCGGGATGAGATTGTGGTGCGGCAGATGATGTACCTCTCGCTCTCTTTCGACCACCGGCTGGTGGACGGGGCCGAGGCGGCCCGCTTCTGCAAAGAGGTTATCCGGCTCTTAGAGAAACCCGAGCGGCTTTTCCTGGAAGCGCTGTAGTTTTTCATCATACGGATTTTGTTTTTTATACATAGCCTTACTAGAATGGGGTGTCTATGTCAACCATCTACGACGTAATCGTGATCGGAACCGGCCCCGGCGGCTACCATGCGGCCATTCGGGCGGCCCAACTGGGCAAGCGGGTGCTGGCGGTGGAGGCCGAACAGGTGGGGGGGGTCTGCCTGAACGTGGGCTGTATTCCCACCAAGGCGCTACTGCACGCCGCGGAAGAACTCGAGGGCATCAAACACGGAAGCGCCTTCGGCCTCGAGGTCAAGGAGGCCCGGCTTGATCACAAAAAGCTGGGCGGCTGGCGTGACGGCATCGTCAAGAAGCTCACCGGCGGGGTCTCGCAGCTTCTGAAGGGCAACAAGGTAGAGCTGAAAACCGGCTTTGCCAGGTTTGTTGATAAAAACACCATCGAGGTGGGGGGCGAGCGCGTCCAGGGCCAGACCTTCATCGTGGCCACCGGCTCGGAGCCCAACACCCTGCCGGGCTTCGAGGTAGACCAGAAAGACATCGTGGACTCCACCGGGGCCCTGCGTATCGAGGACAAATTCCCCAAGCGCATGCTTTGCATCGGGGGGGGTGCAATTGGGCTCGAGTTCGCCCAGGTCTACAAGCGCATGGGGGCCGAGGTCACCGTGATCGAGTTCATGGGCCAGATTCTGCCCGCTGCCGACCCCGAGACCGCAGGTCTGCTGGCCAAAATTCTGACCAAGCAGGGCATCGCCATCCGCACCAACACTAAAGGCGTGAAGGTCGAGCGGAAAAAAGACGGCCTGCACGTCACCCTCGAGGACGTCAAAAGCGGCCAGCAGGACACTTTGGTGGTGGACAAGATTCTGGTCGCTACCGGGCGGCGCCCCCGGGGCAAGGGACTGGGCCTCGAGGCCATTGGGGTGGTGGTGGATGAGCGCGGCTATGTGCCCACCAACGAAAAGATGGAAACCAACGTGCCTGGCATCTACGCCATCGGCGACGTTACCCGCCCCCCCCTGCTGGCCCACAAGGCCATGAAGGAGGGCCTGATTGCCGCCGAAAACGCCGCTGGGGGCAACGCCGTGATGGACTACCAGATTCCCAACGTGGTCTACACCAGCCCCGAGTGGGCCGCGGTGGGCATGACCGAGGAAGAGGCCGCCAAGGCCGGCTACAAGGTCAAGGTGGGCAAGTTTCCCCTCGCGGCCTCGGGCCGGGCCATGACCCTGGACGCCACCGATGGGCTCATCAAGCTGATTGGCGACGCCGAGACCGACCTGCTGCTGGGGGGACACATCGTGGGCCCAAGCGCCTCCGACATGATCGCCGAGATCGCCCTAGCCCTGGAGATGGGGGCTACCGTAACCGACGTGGCCCTCACCGTGCACGCCCACCCCACCCTTTCCGAAGGCATCATGGAGGCCGCCGAACACCTGCACCGTCAGGCCATCCACATCGCCAACCGCTAGGCTTTCTGGTATAACTGCCTTGCATGCGAATTCGTGCGACCCTCAACGCCCTGGCAGTCCGGCTCGACGGCAACGAAACCCCGGAGATGCTGAAAAAAGCCCTGGCCGACCTGCCCCCGCTGCCGCTCGAGGTCGAGGTAGCGGGGGTGGTGAACCAGGGGGTACTGGAGGCCCTGCTCGAGCTGGGCCGGGAGCGGGGCTTGCAGCTCAGGCCCCAGCGGGGCGAGAAATACATCCCCTATACCGAGGTGATTGACCAGACGGTGCGAGCGGGCGTTCGCATCGAGTCGCCGGGTACGGTGGTCATTCTGGGCGACGTGAACGCCGGGGCCGAAGTGGTGGCCGCCGGCGACATCATCGTGGTAGGCAAGCTGCGCGGACTGGCCCACGCCGGGGCCACCGGCCAGGAGGAGGCCACCATCTGGGCCATGCGCCTGGAAGCGAAGCAGCTCCGCATTGCCCACCACCTGGCCCAGGCTCCGGCGGGCGACACCAGCAACCGCGGCCCTGAGCGGGCCCGGGTAGCAGATGGTCAGATTGTGCTCGAGGCCTGGGGAAAGCGCTAAGGTCAAAAGCCAATGCCACCTGCTGGCTCGCCGTAGCGCTTGAGCACCAGGTCGATCACCCAGCCAGTAAAGGCCACATAAAGCCAGACCGGCACCGTCCAGCGGGCCCAGGCCTTATGGACGCTAAAGCGTTGCTTGAAGGCGTTGTAGAGCAACCACAAAACCAGGGGGCCGTTCAGTGCCGCCAAAATGGTGTGGCTGATCAACAAGGCGTAGTAAGCCACGCGCCACTCCTCCGGCCCCACGTAGCGGGTGGTGCCATACAGGCCCCACTTGAGCAGGTAAAACACCAGAAAAAGCGCGGCCAGGGCAGTAGCCACCAGCATTACCCGCGGGTGCCAGACCCGATCCTTGCGCTTAATCAAAACCACACCCACCACAACCGCCAGCCCCGAAAGCGCAATCAGGGTTGCCGCGATGTCTCCTAGTAACTCTCCCATCTAAACCCATTCCTCCTGTTCGCTACAGGGTTTGCTGTAGCTTCGTGCAAGCAGTGTATTGGCAAGCTACGGGTTTATCCCTGGCGCCGGCTCACAAATTCGCTGCCGAGTTTTTCTGCCAGTCGCCGCACCCGCTCCTGTCTCGAGCTGCGGGCATAGCTGTAGCCCAGCATGAAAAAGCGCTCGGCCTCGTGGCGCTTGCCAAGCTGGCGCTGGAGCTGGGCCAGACGCAGGTAGGCCAGGGCCATCATGCCATCGCGCTCCTTGCAAGGGCGAACCGCCTCCAGCAAGGCCACCGCTTCCCTTAGCGCACTTACCGCCTGCTCCGGCGGCGCTTCGCGGGCATCCCGTATAAGAATTGCTGCCTGGTCAAGCAAGCGCTGCACAGGCCCAAGTATAGCTGGCTCTACCCGGACATGCACCTACCCAACCAAGCCGCAATACCGTAAGGCAGGCCATTTGGTCGTCGGACGCTTGCAGTTTTTTTAAGCCGGAGCGTGTTTGGCAACCCATGCGCTTTTGGGCACAACGGGTCGTCTGCCAGCCAGTAGGGTGTTGTGTTGGCAAACGGCACTCCAAGGTTTGCTTTTGCGTTACAATCACCTGGCTTTACAAAAGGAAGCCGTTTTTATGATTATCCCTCCCCTTCCCACCCCTTTCGACCGCAGTGGCAACCTCGACGTCGAAGCTTTTCATGAGCTGGCGCAGATCGTAGAACCGCACGTGGACGGCCTGTTGTTCTACGGCTCCAACGGCGAAGGCGTCCACCTAACCCGCGAGGAGCGGGCCCTAGGCCTGGCCGTTCAGACCCCCAGGAAGCCCGCCATGGTGGGCCTGATGGAAGAAACCCTGGCCCAGGCCGCCATCGCCCTGAACGAAGCCGCAAACTTGGGGGCCAGGGTCCTGGTCACGCCCCCCCGCTACTACGAGGCCAACCTGGGCCACGAAGGCCTGCTACGCTACTTCGGCGGCATTGCCGATATGGGCCAGGCCGAGGTCTGGCTCTACCACGTGCCCGCCAACACCAAAGCCCAGATGCCCCTGCCGGTGGTGGCCGAGCTGGCCCAGCACCCCAACATTGGCGGCCTTAAGGACTCCAGCGGGGAGCTGGCCCGCATGGCCTTCTACAGGGCGCAGAACCTGGGTATAAAGCTATACACCGGCCATGCCCCCACTTTTTTGGGTGCCCTGGCGCTTGGCGCGCACGGGGGCATCCTGGCCGTGTCCAACCTGGCTCCCAAGCCCTACCGGATGCTGCTCGAGCTGTGGCAGGCTGGCAAGGTGGCCGAGGCCCAGGCCCTGCAAGCCGAAGTAGAACCCTTTGGCCGGGTGCTGGCCCAGGGGGGCTTTGTGCTCCTCAAGCAAGCCCTGCGGCATCTGGGGCTGCCCGGAGGGTATCCCCGTCCCCCCTACCCCAGCGAAAGCCCGGTCTGGCCCAGCTTCCAGCCCCTGCTGGAAGAGTTCCGGGAAAAAGGCTGGACGGTGGGTTAGGCTCGTTGAGCCAAATGAACCGTCCAGGATGCTAGGGATTCGGTAAGCTTGGTTTGGAGGACAGCATGCACCGAGTCTCGCTGATACTGCTGGGTTTGGCCCTGATGCTGGGCGCTTGTGTGCCGCAGGCCGTGCGGCCCCAGGCCCCTCAGGTTGAGTTGCTGCAGTTCAACCTGGTTTCCCTGGATCCCTTTAGCGGGCGGGGCGAGTTTGACCTGCGCCTGCGCCTGACCAACCCCAACTCTTTTACACTGCCTTTGCTGGACAGCGCCCTGACAGCAGAACTGGGCGGCGCGGCGTTTCGCCTGACCCTACCGGCCCTGGAAATACCCTCCGGCGCCAGCCGCGAGGCCCAGACCCGCTTGGTGGTGCCCATCGCAGAGGGCACCCGCGCCCTGGCCAGCCTGGTGAGCGGGCAGAGTACCCGCTTCCGCCTGCTGGGGGAGCTGCGGGCCCAGCTTGGCCCGGCGGTGGTTCCGATTGGGCCGGTGACGCTGGTGGACCGCGATGTGCGTATCCAGTTTGCCTTCCAGCTTCCCACCATTCGCCTGGTCGAGATCCGGCTGGATGGGCTGGCCATCCGGCTGGTGCTGGAAGTGGAAAACCCCAACCCCATCGGGTTCACCCTGGAAGGCCCTTTGCGCCTCCTGATCGGCGGGCGCAGTGTGGCCGAGAGCGGGTTCAGCCTTGGACTTGCCCCCAGTGGGCGCAACCGGGGCGAACTGCGCCTGGGTCTGTCGGGCCTGCCGGGGGTGGGGGGCGTGAGTGTGGATTTGGGCCTCACAGCCCGCATTCCTGGCATCCTGGATCGTCCGGTGGTGCAGGTGTTGCAGGGGATTTTGCGCTAGACCCGCCGCGTATGCTGGGGGGGGTATGCCCGAAACTTCGCCCGCACCTGTCGCCCTTTTGCTAGACGCCAACCTGGCGCGCCTGCTGGGGGCCTTCTGTGAACCCCGCACGGCTGCCGAGTGCTGCTGGCGCTGGGGCTTCTGAGTGTGCTGGTGGGCTTGGGTAAGCGTTTGATGATAATCTGAGCGAGGTATGACCGCTGTACTCGAGGCCACCGGACTTCACAAACGTTTTGGCAAGCTCGTGGCGGTGGAAGAGGTGAGCCTGCGCCTGGCCCAGGGCGAGGTACTGGCCTTTCTGGGGCCCAACGGGGCGGGCAAAACCACCACCATCAAGATGCTGGCCGGGCTGCTCTGGCCCGACCGGGGCCAGGTTCACCTGATGGGCAAAGAGGCCCAGACCGGCACCCTCGAGCAGGTCTTTCTCACGCCCTATGGCCCCATACCCTTGCTGCTGGTGCGTAACCTGGCTGGCCTGGGCACCCAGCTCTTGCTCATGGGTAGTATCGCCCTGGTGCTGCTACTCATAACCGGGGCTCGCCTGAGCTTTACCCCCCTACTGCTGCTGCCCATCACGACGGTGCTGCTTGGCGGATACGGCCTGGGCTTTGCCATGGCCAGTCTGGCCCTGCTCTTCAAAAGGGTGCAGCAGTTGCTGGGTATTAGCCAGTTTTTGCTGATATTTCTGCTGCAATACCCGCTGGAAGGCAGCGGCTGGCTAGCCAAGCTGGGCTACTTTGTGCCGCTGGTCCCCGGCGCCGACCTCACCCGGCAGATGATGGCTAAAGAGGCCGCTCTGGACTGGAACCTGCTGGGCCTGGCCCTGCTGAACGGCCTGGCTTATCTGGCCCTGGGCATTGTGGTCTTTAGCCGGGCCGTGCAGGCCGCCAAGCGGCGGGGGCTGTTGTTTGGCTACTGATCGCGCTTCCTAAAGCGTTGGTAAGCCAGCAGTTAAGGCTCCCGCCCTGGAGGCCCCGCTCACCTCGCGGTCGCGCTCGAGCTCACCCCGCCAGCGACTCGGCGTGCTTCTTGTAGTTCTCGAGGATAGCCTGCCAACCGGCGCGCTGCATCTCTTCGGGGTTGGTGTCCTCGAGGTCGAACGTCACGGTGACCTTGGTCTTGCCGGGCGTAACCGGCTCGAACACCACCTCGGCCCGGCGGTCGCCGAAGGTGTAAGCGAGGCGGTGGTGTGGCTCCACATGGGTATAAACCCCCTCAAACTCGAAGCTGAAGCTGCCGTCCTTGGCCGCCATGGTAGAGCTGAACCTGCCGCCTACCCGCAGGTCGTTGGTGGCACTGGGGCAGTGCCAGTCGTCGGAGGCGTGGTTCCACTGGGTAATGTGTTGGGGTTGGGTGTACACCTCCCAGGCGGTTTGTAGCAGAGCATCCACTACAGCAGTAACGCTGATGGCTTTGTTCATACAAAAAACCTCCTTGCACCGGCACTGAAGTCATCCCAGGCTGTGGTCAGGCTTATTCGACATTAGATTATATAGCCATCTAGTTATATGTTGTCAACAGAATCACATCGAAAGCAACTAACCTCGCTCAGCAAAAGCGCACCAGCCCTCTGCTGAACGGATACAGCGGGTTGTGGTTTGGGTGGGTCGCTACAGACTAACCTGTTTACTTTGGCGCAGGTTGTTATACCAGATTCGGTTAGTTCGTCACCGTTCGGTGACGAACTAACCCGACCGAAGGGAGTGCTCTAGGATTCAAAAAGATAGCCTCTTAGCTCTTTTTGTTTGAAGATTATCTTTTTGAATCCGGCATTATTCGCGCTCGAGGTTGCCCCCCTCGGCTGCCTCCGGCTCGGTAGCCCTGGCCTTACGCTGGGCCTTTTCGGCCTTCTTTTTTTGTTTTTCCAGCTCACGCTGGCGCTTTTGGAACTTGTAATTCGGCTTGGTAGCCATACCCACCCCCTTTTTTTACACTGCCCTGGGTTCACAGACTCTACAGCACACACGGTTGCTCGAGGCCAGGCGCAGGTGGTTAGGTCGAGTATACCTGTTCAGCCCTAGGCTCCGCCCAGCAGGGCGTGCAACTCTTCCAGTGTGGATACCTGCTTGAGGGCGGGGTGTAGCTCGGGGCGGTGGGGAAAGTAGCGGTACAGCACCTTGCGAAGCTGGCGAACGCCGTGAAACTCGCCGTACCACTGCACATTAAGTTGGGCGTGGCGCAGCGCGGTCTGGATACGCTCGAGCTCGCTCGGGTCGCGGTTATCCCCCGCAATCTGCCGAAAAATCCAGGGGTTGCCCACCGCTCCCCGCCCGATCATGATCCCAGCAACACCAGTTTGAAGGCGCTTAAAAAAATGTTCAGCGTGGGTGACGTCTCCACAGCCCAGCACCGGCACCTTTACGCTTTGGGCCACCTTGGCAATGGCTTCCCAGTCGGCCTGCCCTTGGTAGCGCTGCTCACTGGTGCGACCATGCACGGTGATGAGAGCCACCCCGGCGGCCTCCAAGCCCTGGGCCACTTCCAGGCTCCGGTCTTCGTCCCAGCCCAGGCGAATCTTGGCGCTGACCTCGAGCCGGGTTCCCTGGCGCATAGCCCTCACCAGGTCAAAAGCCCGCTCGGGGGTTTGCAACAAACAAGCCCCACCCCGCCCGGCCAGCTTGGGGGCCGGGCAGCCCATGTTCAGGTCTATCGCCACCGGCGAAAAAATGGCTTCCGCCCTGGCCGCTGCATCGCGCAGCACCTCGGGGTCGTCGCCAAAAAGCTGCACCACTAGGTTTGGCTCTCCCGGATAAGGAGCCCCCAGCTCGGTGGATTTGCGCTCCCCAGCCAGAAAACCCCTGGCCAGCACCATCTCGCTTACCGTCCAGGCCGCCCCGTGCTCCCAGGCCAGCCGCCGAAAGGGCGCATCGGTGTAGCCCGCCATGGGGGCCAAAACCGCCCTGGGCACGCGCAGCATGCGTGCATAAAAGCCGGTGAGGGTGGTTGGCTCAGCGACCACAACCTGCCCAGTGTACGCCATGCAGGAGGTTCGCGGAACATCCGTCGCAGCCCAGAAATGCCTATTCCAGGCCACCCACAGCCTCCTCTGCCACCCGCACCAGTTCACCTGTGCGAATCAGCTCGCAGATGCGGGCCAGCTCGGGCTTCAGGTAGCGGTCGCGGTCGAGGTGGGGGATTTCCTGTCGGATGCGGCGGTAGACTGCCTCCACACCCCGGCCCGGGCGCAGTGGGGCATGAAAATCGAGGGCCTGGGCCGCCGAGGCCAGCTCGATGGCCAGCACCCAGAGGCTGTTTTCGAAGATGCTACGGGCCTTGCGGCAGGCGATGGTGCCCATCGAGACGTGGTCTTCCTGGTTGGCGCTGGTGGGAATCGAGTCCACCGAGGCCGGGTGGGCCAGCACCTTGTTCTCGCTCACCAGCGCGGCAGCGGTGTACTGGCTGATCATCAGGCCCGAGTTCAGGCCGCTGCCTTCGGCCAGGAAGGCCGGTAGGCCCGAGAGGGCGGGGTTGAGCATCTGCTCGATGCGGCGCTCGGCGATGTTAGCGAGTTCAGCCAGGGCGATGCCGGCATAGTCGGCGGCCAGGGCCAGGGGCTGGCCGTGGAAGTTGCCCGCCGAAAGGGTACGGCCCTCCTCGGGCAGCACCAGCGGGTTATCGGTCACGCTCTGCATCTCGCGCAGCACCACCTCCCGCACGTGGGCCAGGGCATCGCGGCTGGCCCCGTGCACCTGGGGAGCTGCCCTAAGGCTGTAGGCATCCTGCACCTTGTCGCAGTCCAGGTGCGAGCGCATGATTTCCGAGTCTTGCAAAAGCCGCTGCACGTTGGCACTGGTGGCTCGCATCCCCGGATGCGGACGCAGGCGGGCCACCGCCTCGTCGAAGGGCCGGTGGCTGGCCTTCAGGGCCTCCACGCTCATAGCCACCGCAATATCGGCGGTTTGCAGCAGTATCTCGGCATCCAGCAGCAGCAGGGCCAGCAGCGAGCACATGGCCTGGGTTCCGTTGATGAGCGCCAGGCCTTCTTTGGCCAGGAGCTCGAGGGGCTCAAGCCCCAGCGCCTGCAGCACCTCGCCCGCCGGGCGCACCTCACCCCGGTACACCACCTCGCCCTCCCCCATCAAAGGCAGGCACATATGGGCCAGGGGGGCCAGGTCGCCCGAAGCCCCCACCGAGCCCTGCGAGGGCACCACCGGAATCAGATCGAGGTTTAGGAAGTCCAAAAGCCGCTCCACCACCTCCACCCGCACCCCGGAGTAGCCCAGGGCCAGACTCTGGGCCCGCAGCAACAGCATTCCCCGCACCACCTCGGATGAAAAGGGCGCACCCACCCCAATAGCGTGCGAGAGCAGCAAATTCCGTTGCAGCAACCGCAGGTCTTTGGCCTCGATGCGCACGGTAGCCAGCTTGCCGAAGCCGGTATTCAGGCCGTACACCGGCTCGTTCTGCTGCACCAGCGTTTCCACAAAAGCCCGGCAACGCGCTATGCGCTCCCGTGCGGATGGGCTCAGGCCCACCGGCTCTTTTTCCCGCACCACCCGGCGGAAGTCCGCCAGGCTTAGCTTTGTATCCAGTTCCAGCATCCATTCCTCGCTTGACCCACCCTGGGGCTAGGTTGTATACACAAGTGAGAGGATAAACGGTGAAATACCTGCACGTCAAGGAAGCCGTGTTGGCGGAGCTGCAGAAGCCCAGCCCAGGCTTCCCCCTATCGGAAAACAGCCTGGCCCGCCGCTTTGGCGTGAGCCGCATGACCGCCCGCCGGGCCTTGCAGGAGCTAAAGCAGGAGGGCTGGCTGCTGCGTACCCAGGGCCGCAGCAGCACCCCTGCCCCCCGGCGCTTTAGCCAGGGCTTTTTGCGGGTGCGGCCCTTCTACGAGTTCGCCCAGGCCCAGGGGGCCCGGCCCCAGACCCAGGTACTGGCCGCCGAGCTGCGCCCTACCCCAGGCGAGGTTCGGGAAAAGCTGGGGGTGAAAAAGGCCATCTACGTCGAGCGGCTGCGTTTTTTGGACGAGGAGCCGGTGCAGCGGGAGGTGCGCTACCTGCACCCGGTTTACTGTGCTTCCATCCTCGAGCACGACCTCACCAGCGAGTCCATCCACAACCTACTGGTACACACCCTGGGCTTGCCCCTGACCAAGGTCTGGCAGCGGCTGGAAGCAGTAGCCCTAGAGCAGGAGATCGCCCTGCTGCTCCAGCAGCCCCAAGGGGCGCCCGCCCTGCGCCTGGAGCGGCTTACCTACACCCTCGAGGCGCCCATCACCTGGGTGGAGTACCTGATGCGGGCCGACCGCTACTACCTGGAAGACAGCTTTATTCCCCAAACCGAGTTCCCGGCAAAGGAGCGTTCCTATGAGCTACAAAGCCCCCAGAGGTAACCAGCGCACAGCCCAGGGCTGGATTCAGGAAGCCGCCAAGCGGATGCTTTTGAACAACCTCGACCCCGAGGTGGCCGAACGGCCCGAGGAACTGATTGTCTACGGCGGGCGGGGCAAGGCGGCCCGCAGCCCGGAGGATTTAGAGCGGATTCTGGCGGTGCTCGAGCGCCTGAAAAACGACGAGACCCTGCTGGTGCAGTCGGGGCGGGCGGTGGGGGTCTTCAGAACCCAGCCCCTGGCCCCCCGGGTGATCCTTGCCAACTCCAACCTGGTGCCCCGCTGGGCCACCTGGGAGGAGTTTGACCGCCTGGACCGGCTGGGCCTGATGATGTACGGCCAGATGACCGCCGGAAGCTGGATTTACATCGGCACCCAGGGCATCCTGCAGGGCACCTACGAGACCTTCGCCGCTGCTGCCCGCAAGCATTTCGGCGGTTCCTTGAGGGGCACCATCACCGTCACCGGCGGGCTGGGCGGCATGGGCGGGGCGCAACCCCTGGCCGTGACCCTGAACGGCGGGGTGGCCATTTGCGTGGAAATAGACCCCGAGCGCATCCAGCGCCGCCTGGACACCGCCTATCTGGACGTGCGGGCCGACTCGTTGGACGAGGCCCTGCGGCTGGCCGAAGAGGCCAAGCAAAAAGGCCAGCCCCTCTCCATTGGCCTGCTGGGCAACACCGCTGAAGTGCTACCGGAGATGGTGCGGCGGGGCTTCACCCCCGAGCTGGTCACCGACCAGACCAGCGCCCACGACCCCCTGTATGGCTACATTCCCATCCTGCACGCCGACGAGGACCCCGACACCCTGCGCAAGGCCGACCCCCAGGGGTACAAGGCCCGGGTACTGGACTCGATGGCCGAGCACTGCCGCTCAATCGTGGAGATGCAGAAGCAGGGCGCGGTGGCCTTCGACTACGGCAACAACCTGCGGGCCTTCGCCAAGGAGGGGGGCTTCGAGGAAGCCTTCAGCTACCCCGGCTTCGTGCCCGCCTTCATCCGCGACCAGTTCTGCGAGGGGCGCGGGCCATTCCGCTGGGTGGCGCTCTCCGGCAGACCGGAGGACATCTACAAAACCGATAAGGCCGTGCTCGAGCTCTTCCCCGAGGACGAGGGCCTACGCCGCTGGCTCACTCTAGGGGTGAAGAAGTTCAAGTTCCAGGGCCTGCCGGCGCGCATCTGCTGGCTGGGCTACAAGGAGCGCGACAAGGCCGGGCTCCTCTTCAACGAGATGGTGGCGAAGGGCGAGGTGGGGGCCCCCATCGTGATTGGCCGCGACCACCTGGACGCTGGGTCTGTGGCTTCCCCTTACCGCGAGACCGAGGCCATGCTGGACACCTCCGACGCGGTGGCCGACTGGCCCATCCTGAACTTTGCCCTGAACGCCGTCTCGGGGGCGGCCTGGGTCAGCTTCCACCACGGCGGTGGGGTGGGCATGGGCTACAGCCTGCACGCCGGGCAGGTCACGGTGGCGGATGGCTCGGAGGAAGCGGCCTACCGGCTCGAGCGCGTGCTTACCAACGACCCCGGCACCGGCGTGATGCGCCACGCCCACGCGGGCTACAACTCAGCCAAGCAGGTGGCCCGCGAACGCGGCCTGGACTTAGCGGGCTGGGAAAACTGAATCCCTCACCCCGGCCCTCTCCCAAGGGGAGAGGGGTGAACCACAGCCATGAAACAAGTTTTCACCGGTATCTCCGAACTGTTCACGCCCAAAGAAAGGCTCGAGCAGGCCGCTTTCGCCGTGCAGGATGGACAGTTTGTCTGGGTGGGAACCGAGTCCAGCCTGCCCGACGATTATCGAAGCTGGCCCCGCACCGACCTGGGCGGGCGCGGGGTGGTGCCCGGCCTGGTGGACGCCCACACCCACCTGGTCTACGGCGGCGAGCGGCTGGCCGAGTACCTGCAGCGGGCCAGGGGCGAAAACTACGAGGCGATTCTGGCCGCAGGCGGCGGGATTTACGCCACAGTACGGGCCACCGACGCGGCTTCTGAAGAGGAGCTCTACGAGCTGGCGCGGGCTCGAGCACACATTTTCTTAGCCCAGGGGGTCACCACCCTGGAAGTCAAAAGCGGCTACGGCCTCCTGCCCGAAGCCGAGCTAAAAATGCTGCGGGTGATCCGGCGGCTGGGGGAAACCCTGCCCCAGCGCATCTTCCCCACCCTGCTGGCCCACGTGGTGCCCCAGGGCTGGGAACGGGAAAAGTACGTGCAGATGTTCACCGACGAACTTATACCCGAGGTCGCCCGTACGGGCCTGGCCGAAGCAGTGGACGTGTTCTGCGACCAGGGGGCTTTTACGCTGGAGGAAACCCGGGCCATCCTCGAGGCCGCCCTCGTCCACGGCCTTCGGGTCAAGCTCCATGCCGAGCAGCTCGCCCACACCGGGGCCACCCGGCTCGCGGCAGAATTGGGAGCCTTGTCGGCGGATCACCTCGAGCAAGCCACCCCAGAAGACTGGCAGGCCCTGGCTCAAAGCGGCACGGTGGGCACGGTGCTCCCTGGCGCAGCGGTGATCCTGCGCAAGCCGTTCCCCAACGCAAGGGCCATGTGGGACGCGGGGGTCAAAGTTGCCATTGCCAGCGACCACAACCCCGGCAGCAGCCCGCTCTTTAGCCCCTGGCTGGCTATGCAGCTCACCATGAGCCTGGGAAACCTCAGCGCCGAGGAAGCCCTGCTGGCCCACAGCGAAAACGCCGCGCTGGCCCTGGGGCGCAAGGATCTGGGAAAGATTGCGGTGGGGGCTCGAGCCGACTTTGTGGTGGTGGCCTCGGCCCATGCCCTCGAGGCCCTTTACCGCTGGGGCCATCTGCCCATCCATTCCGTTTTTGTGGCAGGAGCGCCGGCCCTTTAGCCACGCGCTGGTCTTATTAGAGACTGTCTTAAAACTTTCCCAGACGATATAATCGAGCATGAATAGTCGAGCAAGCTGCTACCCAAGCGAT